>NZ_JBWKCY010000006.1:0-333271 GCF_056436245.1 Streptomyces sp. NPDC043812 | reverse complement strand
CGGTTACATTCCGAACCCGGAAGCTAAGCCTTTCAGCGCCGATGGTACTGCAGGGGGGACCCTGTGGGAGAGTAGGACGCCGCCGAACAATCATTGTGGGAAAGCCCCGGAACACCGTTCCGGGGCTTTTCTGCGTTTATCACCAGAACGAGGGATAGGGTCGTACGCATGCGCTATGACCTCGTCATCTTCGACAACGACGGCGTGCTCGTCGACAGCGAGCCCATCTCCAACACCATCCTCTCCGCCTACCTCACCGAGTTGGGACACCCCACTACGTACGAGGAGTCCCTGCGCGACTACATGGGCGCGGCCGTGCACCGGGTGCACGACATCGTGCGCGAGCGGACGGGGCAGGCGCTTCCCGAGGACTTCGACGAGACCCTGCACGCACGCGTCTTCGCCGCCTTCGAGCGGGAGTTGACCGTCGTCGAGGGAGCTACCGACGTACTGGAGAAGCTGAACGCCGACGGGACGCCCTACTGCGTCGCATCATCCGGGAGTCATGAGCGGATCAGGGTCGGACACCGCAAGACGGGGCTGGACCGCTGGTTCTCCGACGCGGTCGTGTTCAGCGCCGAGGACGTCGGCCGGGGCAAGCCGGCGCCCGACCTCTTCCTGCACGCCGCCGAGCGCATGGGCGTCTCGCCGGATCGGTGTGTGGTCGTCGAGGACAGCCGCCTCGGTGTCCAGGCCGCGCTCGCAGCCGGGATGGACGTCTACGGTTTCACCGCCATGACGCCGGCCGAGCGGCTTGCCGGTGCCCAGGGACACTTCGGAGCGATGGCGGAGCTGCCTGCATTGCTCGCGTGATCCACCTACCCCTCGGTAGGTCGCGGGCTTACGCTGTGCCGCCATGACGGATACGCGGTTGCGCCGTGGGCGCGCCTCCTTGGCGTTCAGCTTCTTCTCGCAGGGCGTCGCATTCGCTCTTCTCGTGACCCGTATCCCTGCCGTGCAGGACCGGTACGGGATATCCGACGGTCTGCTGCCGCTGTTCCTTGCGGCCGTGCCGATCCTGGCCGGAGTAGGGAGCGTCCTCACCGAGCGGGTGGTGCGGCGCGTGTCCGCGAGCGTGGTGCTCCGGTGGTCCCAGCCGGTGGTGCTGCTGTCGTTGCTCGGTGTCGCCGCCGGGCGGGAGCTGTGGCAGGTGGCTGTCGCCCTGGGGGTGTTCGGGCTTGCGGTCGGCGCGCTGGACGCGTCGATGAACATGCTGGGCGTCGGCCTTCAGCGGGCGTACGGGCGCAGCATCATGCTCGGCTTCCATGCGGCGTACAGCCTCGGTGGAATCGCCGGTGCCTCGCTCGCGTGGGCAGGCGCGCACTGGGATCTTGCACTGTTCGTCTCGTACCTGCCGGTGGTCGTGGTGCTGGTGCCGGCGGTGTTCGCGGGGAGCCGGTGGTACGTGGACCAGGCGCCTGGCGGCGTGGTCGTGGGGAGCGCGGGGGAGCGCGAGGGCGGTGGCGTGGCGTGGAAGCTGTTGATGCCGCTGTGCCTGGTGATGACGTTCGCGTACATCGGGGATTCGACCGTGTCCAACTGGAGCGCGAAGTACCTGCAGGACGTGCTGGGGAGTTCGGAGGAGCTGGCGACGGTTCCGTATAACGCCTACATGGTGACGACGCTCGTGGGCCGCGCTGTGGGCGATCTGGGCGTGCGGCGGTTCGGGGCCGCGGCAGTCGTCAGGGCCGGGGCGGTGTTGGCGGCGGCAGGGTTCGCGGTGGTCGCGGCGGCGCCCGGTGCGTGGGTGGGGCTGCTGGGCTTCACCTTGCTGGGGCTCGGTCTGTGCGTCATCGTTCCCCTGACGTTCGCGGCGGCGGGGCGGCTCGCGGCCGACAGCGACGCTCCGGGGCACAGCGATGCGGCCGTGGCGCGGCTCAACGTCTTCAACTATGTGGGGTTCCTGGTCGGGTCCCCTCTGGTGGGGGCGCTCGGGGACGCGTGGAGCTACCGGGGGGCCATGCTGGTGCCGATGGTGCTCGTCCTCGCGACGCTGGTGCATGCCAGGTCGTTCGGGGCGTTGCCCGCCCGATACGGTGACGGGCATGAGCGGCCGCGGGTTGTTGATGTGGGACGAGGCGGTAACGAAGTATGACTTCGGGGACAGCCATCCGATGGATCCGGTGCGGCTTGCACTGACCATGGGGCTGGTGCGGGCGTACGGGCTCGACCGTGCCATGGACGTGGTGGCCGCCAAGCCTGCCGGGGAGTCGACTCTCAGACTGGTGCACCGCGAGGACTATGTGGCCGCGGTCCGCGCCGCGTCCGAGAACCCGCGGAACGCGGACCAGTCGTACGGGCTGGGCACGCTCGACGATCCGGCGTTCGCCGGCATGCACGAGGCGTCGGCGCTGATCGCCGGGCAGTCGGTGGGTGCTGCGGAGGCCGTGTGGCGCGGGGAGACCGCGCACGCCGTGAACTTCGCGGGCGGGCTGCACCATGCGATGCCGGGTGGAGCGTCCGGGTTCTGCATCTACAACGACGCGTCGCTGGCGATCGCGCGGCTGCTGGAGCTGGGCGCCGAGCGGGTCGCTTACGTGGACGTGGACGTCCACCACGGCGACGGCGTGCAGGCGGCCTTCTGGGACGACCCGAGAGTGCTGACGATCTCGCTGCACGAGCACCCGCGCACGCTGTTCCCGCAGACCGGCTGGCCGGAGGAGACGGGAGGCCCGGGGGCCGGCGAGGGCACGGCGGTGAATGTGGCGCTGCCGGCCGGGACGGGCGACGAGGGGTGGCTGCGGGCCTTCCACGCGGTGGTCCCGGAGCTGCTGGCGGAATTCGGGCCGCAGGTGCTGGTGACACAGCACGGCGCGGACACGCACTTCGAGGATCCGCTGGCGCATCTGGCGGTGTCGCTGGACGCTCAGCGCGCGGTACAGGTGGCGTGTCACGACCTGGCCCATGCGCACGCGGACGGGAAGTGGATCGCGCTCGGGGGCGGGGGCTACGAGGTGGTGGACGTGGTTCCGCGTTCGTGGACGCATCTGGTGGGGATCGCGGCGCACGAGCCGGTGGATCCGGAGTCGGTGATCCCGTCGTCGTGGCGGGACGAGGTGTACGCGCGGACGCGGCAGTTGGGGCCGGCGCGGATGACCGACGGGCGCTGGCCGGTGAGTTGGCGGGCCTGGGAGGACGGGTACGACCCCGCGGACCGCCTGGACCAGGCGATCCTGGCGACGCGGCGGGCTTCGTTCCCGCTGCGGGGGCTGCTGGCGTAGCGCAGCAGAGCGACCGCAGGGGCCGGATTACGCCAACTGTGGGGCGTACATGGAGTTCTGCTTCGTCGGCCGGGCGGGTGCGCCAGCATCGGGAGGGTGTTGAGCACCGGGGCGCTGCGGGCGCATCTGCTGGCGGCGCGGCTGGCCGGGGACGTGGCAACCTCGCGTGAGGCGAGCCTGCGCAGTTATCGCGCCTTCGCCGCACGTGATCCGAGGGTGACGATCGGGCTCGATCCGTTGTGGACGTGGAACGAGCGGGATCTGATCGCGTTGATGGCCGACAAGTGCGGTGTGTCGGCGGATCCGGCGTGTGCGGCCGGACAGGATGTCATCGATCCGGAACTGACGCTGCGCGCCCTGGACGCGTTCGCCGGGCGGTTGGGAGAGACGGTGCGCCGAGGGGCGCCGGTGCTGTTCGGGACCGGGCATCCGCACCGCCTGCTCGGGTTCTACGCAGGTCTGGCAGACGCGGTGTCGGCGGCGGGTGGTTCCGTTCTCACACCCGCGCAGGGGCGATGTGTCGACATAACGACCCGGTTCGGCGTACGTACCCACAGCCTCGAGTACGTAAGAGGAGTGGCCCTGCTGCGTGAAAGCGGATCTCCCGAGGCGGGGGCGCACAGCCATTCCCCGCTGCCGGTTAGGGCCGCGTTGCAGGCGGCAGCCGCGGCCGGCGGTCCTCTGCCCGAGCTGGTCGTCGGGGACCACGGCTGGGTCTGCGGGGCAGGTCAGCTGGGTGTCGAGGCGATCGGGCTGGCCGATACGGACGATCCCGCGTTGTTCGTCGGCGAGGCCGAGGGGCAGGTGTCGGTCGCGGTTCCGCTTGATGACGCCGTTCGGTCGGACTACTACCGCCCTCTGGCGCGCTATGTACTCAATCGAGCGTGTCTGTCACAGTAGGCGGCCGATTGCAGCTCCTCTTCCCCACTCGTATCACCCGCCCCTAGTCTGGGCAGTGAGCGCACAGCGACGAAGAGTCACCGGAGGGGAAGCCGGTGCGCGTCGGGTGCGGAAGGTACAGGTGGGTCATGGCTGCTGGCAGCGAGAGGCCTCTGAACGAGGTCAAGTTTCTTACCGTGGCGGAGGTTGCCTCGGTGATGCGGGTGTCGAAGATGACCGTGTACCGCTTGGTGCACAGCGGTCATCTGCCGGCGATCCGGGTGGGGAGGTCCTTCCGGGTACCGGAGCAAGCGGTGCATGAGTATCTCCGCGAGTCCTTCGTGGGGGTGGAATCCGCGTAACGGGGGCCGGACGATTGGCCTCGGATTACGTCCCTCACTCGGCGGCAGGTAGGCTAGGCCGACGTAGGTCGTGTGGGCCCAGACGCCCCGCACCGAGTGAAGAGAAGTGAGCGAGGGTAGTCGTGGGCTCTGTTATCAAGAAGCGGCGCAAGCGGATGGCGAAGAAGAAGCACCGCAAGCTGCTCAAGCGCACCCGCGTTCAGCGTCGCAACAAGAAGTAAGGCGACAGCTGTAACGCATTTTCTCGGCCCTCCCACCAGCCCGGTGGGAGGGCCGAGGTGCGTTCTGGGGCCTGCGCCGTTGTTGGGGCGGTGGTGCGAACGAGTGACAGGGGGCGGAAAGAGGTGCGTGGGTGTGGACAGATGGGAGGGGCGTGAAAAGAAAGGTCGTGGCAAAAGTGCGCCGTGCGGTCATCACAGTGCAACATCGACGCGCTACGGTGACGCCAGGATCTAGGGGAAGGCGCTGATCTTGGGCAAGGTCGTGCTCGTCACCGGTGTGGCCCGGCAGCTCGGTGGCCGTCTCGTACGGCGCATTCAGCGGGATCCCGAGGTCGAGCGGGTGATCGGTGTCGATGCGATGGGGCCCGGACACCACCTGGGCGGAGCCGAATTCGTCCGTGCCGACATCCGCCAGCCGGCCATTGCACGGGTCCTTGCCGAGCACTCCGTCGACACGGTCGTGCACATGGACGTGACGGGGACGCCACTGGGCGCGGGCGGCCGTACGGCCGTCAAGGAGACCAACGTCATCGGCACCATGCAGCTGCTCGGCGCCTGCCAGAAGTCGCCGACGGTCAAGCGGCTGGTGATCAAGTCGAGCACGAGCGTGTACGGATCCGCGCCGCGCGATCCGGCCGTGTTCACCGAGACCACCCCGCCCAAGTCGCTGCCGAGCGGCGGCTTCGCGAAGGACGCCGTCGAGGTCGAGGGATACGTGCGCGGGTTCGCCCGGCGCCGCCCGGACGTCGCCGTGTGCGTACTGCGTTTCGCGAACATCCTCGGGCCGTGTGCCGACTCGCCTCTCGCCGAGTTCTTCGCGCTTCCGGTGATGCCGACCGTCTTCGGTTACGACCCGCGTCTGCAGTTCGTCCACGAGGACGACGTGATGGACGTGCTGCGGATCGCGCTGCACGAGCCGCGCCGCGGGACGCTCAACAGCGGCACGTTCAACATCGCCGGGGACGGTGTGCTGACCCTGTCGCAGTGTTCGCGGCGGCTGGGGCGGCCGACGATGCCGGTGCTGCTGCCCGCGGTCACCTGGGTGGGTTCCGCGCTGCGCACGGTCGGGATCACGGACTTCTCACCCGAGCAGATCCACCTGCTCACCCACGGCCGTGTGGTCAGCACGGTGCAGATGCGCGAGACACTGGGCTTCCGGCCGCAGTACACGACGGCGGAGACCTTCGCGGACTTCGCGCGCAGCCGCGGGCCCGGGCTGCTCCCGCCCGAGACCGTGGCCAAGGCGGTGGACCAGGTGGCGGCGGCACTGCCCTTCGGGCGCGGTGCGGGGTCTGCCGCAGAGACGACAACGCACAGCGAGACGACGCACAGCGCCGGATAGCCCGGAAAAGGAGCGCAGCCAACGATGGCGGACGCCAAGGTCATTCCCTTCGACGACGACCGTTCCCGCGGCAGTGCGCAGCGACCGGCGCGCCGGCGCCCGTCCGGGGCGGGTCGGCGCAAGGCCGACCCGGTCGCGGCGGGCGACGTCGTGGCGCGCGACGCGGCGGTGCGCGAGCCGAAGGACCGTGATCCGAAGGTGCGTGGAGTGGGCGCGCGTGGGGTGGTGGCTCCGGCACCGCTGCCGGAGCAGCAGGGCTTGCCCACGGCGGCGGCGAAGGCCGTGGTGGCTGCGTCGGCCGGAGGAACGGACGCGGGGGAGCCGGCCGAGGCGGGCGCCGGGAGCTGGGACCGGCGGATCGCGGGAGGGCTGGCGTTTCTGCGTCGCCGGCTGACCGGTGATTACGAGGTCGACGAGTTCGGTTACGACTCCGAGCTCACCGACCAGGTCCTGATGTCGTTGCTGCGGCCGCTGTACGAGAAGTACTTCCGCGTCGAGGTGAAGGGCATCGAGAACATCCCGTCAGAGGGCGGGGCGCTGGTGGTGGCCAACCACTCGGGCACGCTGCCGCTGGACGGGCTGATGATGCAGGTCGCCGTCCACGACAACCATCCGGCCGGGCGTCATCTGCGGCTGCTCGCCGCCGATCTGGTCTTCATGCTGCCCGTGGTGAACGAACTGGCGCGCAAGGCAGGGCACACCCTGGCGTGCGGCGAGGACGCGGAACGGCTGCTTCAGCGCGGTGAGGTCGTCGGTGTGATGCCGGAGGGCTTCAAGGGCATCGGGAAGCCGTTCAGCGAGCGGTACAAGCTGCAGCGGTTCGGGCGGGGCGGCTTCGTGTCGACGGCGCTGCGGGCCGGTGCGCCCATCGTGCCGTGCTCGATCGTGGGTGCGGAGGAGATCTACCCGATGATCGGGAACGCGAAGACGCTGGCCCGGGTGCTGGGCTTCCCGTACTTCCCGATCACGCCGACGTTCCCGTGGCTGGGGCCGCTCGGGGCGGTGCCGCTCCCGACGAAGTGGACCATCCAGTTCGGGGAGCCGATCCCGACGGACGGCTATCCGCCGGAGGCTGCCGAGGACCCGATGCTGATGTTCAACCTGACGGATCAGGTGCGGGAGCAGATCCAGCACACGCTCTACAAGCTGCTGGTGCAGCGCCGTTCGGTCTTCTTCTGAGGGGCCGGCACAGACGTTCCACCGAAACGGCAGAGGAGGGGTGCCCCGGCCGGGGCACCCCTCCTCTGGTCCTGCTCCTGTCAGTCGTCCTCGGCGTCGAAGCCGAGGCCCGGCAGGATGCCCGGCAGCAGCGGTGGGATGGTGACGTCCGGGCCGGGCGGGTCCGACTCGCTGCCGGGCGGGGACGAGCCCGCGTCCACCGGCGGGTCGAGCAGACCGCCGGTGTTCCCGCCGATCAGGCTGCCGTCGCCGGTGGCGGAACTGGAACCGGACGGGCGGGGCCTGTTGTCGTCGCCCGGGTGACCGCCGCCCGAGTCGGACGCCGACGGGGACGTACGGCCGGGGCCGGTGGAGCTACCGGAACCCTGTGGCGCGCCAGGACTCTGCGAACCGGGGGCCTCCGTCTCGGGGGCACGCGGCAGCAGGGACTCGAGCGGGCCGACTTCTTCGTCTATGGCGTCGAACACCGAACTGACCTCGTTGCCGACGTCGGTGAGCTGGGCGGGCAGCTGGTCGCGCAGTCCGTTCCACACGTCGCGGTGCGAGCGGGAGAAGGAGTTCAGTGTGGCCATCGGGCCGAGTGAGCCGTCGCGCTCGTACACCGCGCGCAGCAGGCGATGGCCCTCGCTCACGTCGTGCTTCATGCCGGTGAGCGTGCGACGGACCTCGCCGAGCGACTCGTGGTCCATGCTCCCGGAGCGGCCACGCTCCATCAGTCGGCGTGCCTCGCTGAGGCGGGTGGAGGCCTGGTCGAGATAGAGCTCGCCACGGTCGGAGTTGTCGTCCGCCATGTTGAGCTTGAGGTCTTCCATGCCACGCTTCAGCCCGTAGAGCGAATCACCGGGCAGGGCGTCGGAACTGGCAGCGGCCACTCCGCTGAACGCGCCCGCGGCCACACCGACGGTCAGACCGCCGGCCGCGAGCCCCTTCGACCAGCGGGAGCGCGGTCGCAACTTCCGGAGCGGGGAGGCCCGATGGGCGCCGCGGCCGTGTGTCCGCTGCTCGGGCACCGTAGGGCCCTCGGGCACACCTCCTTCGGCGATCATCGCTTCCATGGCTGCCACGAGCTGGGCCCGCTGCACCACCTTGACCTCGGGGTCCATCTCCGGTTTCGGCAGTTCGCCGAGACCGTGCGCCAGGCTCAACAGCCTTTCGTGCCCGGTCTCTTCGACCGACTCTTCGGGCTGATCGGCCGCCTGATCTTCCAAGGCCTGGGCGAAGGCGCTCGCCCGCCGGTGCGCCGAAACGTTCGCGATCACTGGCGGCACCTCCTCTCGTCATGACGATCGACTCCCCTGGGGGTCTGGAGGGTTGCACGCCTTGAGCACAACCACACGAATGAGTGAGTGGCTGCGGACATGGCGTGTCCACAGGGAGCCTGCATCCCGCACAACGAGCGGCGCGGCACTTGGGTTACGCGCGAAAGATGATCGGACCAGTGCGTCATCGAGGCGTCACCGATTGTGAGTTGGGTAGGGGTCGGTGGGGGTGTCCCGGGCTTTCCGGGGGTTCTGCGGCGTTGTCGTGGGGCTTCGGGTGCTGTGTACGGCACGGCTCAGCGTGCGTCGTCGGGCAGCAGTCGGGCCAGCGTGCGGACGGCCCGGTACTGAAGGGTCTTGATCGCGCCCTCGTTCTTGCCCATGGCCCTGGCTGTCTCGGCGACGGACAGGCCCTGCAGGAAGCGGAGAGTGACGCACTCCTGCTGCTGGGGGTTGAGCTTGCGTACGGCTTCGAGCAGAGCGGCGTTCGACAGGGACTCCAGGACCGAGTCCTCCGGGCTGCGCTCGACCTCGTTGGCGTCGAGCATCTCGCCGGTGGTGACCTCCAGGCGGAAGCGGCTCGACTTGAAGTGGTCGGCGACCAGGTTCCGGGCGATCGTCACCAGCCAGGCGCCGAAGTCGCGGCCCTGCCAGGTGAAGGTGGAGATCCTGCGCAGTGCCCGCAGGAACGTCTCGCTGGTGAGGTCCTCCGCAGTCGCCTTCCCGCCGACGCGGTAGTAGATGTAGCGGTAGACCGTGTCGCTGTACTGGTCGTAGAGCCTGCCGAAGGCCTCGGCCTCGCCCGCCTGGGCGCGCTCGACGAGGTCCATCATGCGGGCGCTGTCGCTGTCGGCGCTGGGCCGGCGGGCGGTGGTCGAGGCGCCGGAGGCGCTGCGTCCGCCGCGTCTGGCGACCGCCCGTCCGTCGACCGATCGCCGCCCCTCGACGACAGCGCTGCGCGCCGGGCCCTTGTCGATGCCGTCGGCGAGGGCGTAGCAGGGGGTGGCCGGGCCGCTGACGGCGAGGCCGGGCGTGGCGAAGGCGGGGACGGCGTACGCGGCAGGGACGAAGCCGCGCAAGTGGTCGAGGACCGCTGCGCGCAGCGTAGCCAGGCCCGAGGCGTCAACCCCGACGTGTGGGTACACGGGACTCCCAGAGGCAGAGCTTCCATCACGTGCAGTGCGGGACCGTTCACCCGTCGTGATGACTGATGGGGTCCGTCATGCGTCTGAGGAGAATAACGCTTCGTACAGGCAGTGCTACACCCAGTTGCTCAAATCGCCGTTTCCGTCGCTTCTGTTACGCCTTGACGACGGAACAAGTCGCACATTGTGAGCGGTTGTTGATCGAAGTGATGCGCGATCTGTCGTATTGGGCGGTGGCTTGTGGCCGCGCCGGGACAACGGGACTGGCCGGGGGCGTGCCCCGGTAAGAACGAAGATTCGGTGTGGCGACACGCGCGGGCGCGCCCGTGGGCGGGTCAGCGGCGGCGGCGGTGCAGGGCGACAGCTGCCGCGGTGCCGCCGGCCAGGGCGCCGACGCCCGCCGCGGCCGGGATGCCGACCTTCGCCGCCTTGCGGCCCGTGCGGTAGTCGCGCAGGCGCCAGTCCCGTTCGCGGGCGTGCTTGCGCAGCTTGGTGTCCGGGTTGATCGCGTAGGGGTGGCCCACCAGGGACAGCATCGGGATGTCGTTGTGGCTGTCGCTGTACGCCGCGCAGCGCGACAGGTCGAAGCCCTCCGCCGCAGCCAGGGCGCGGACCGCCTCCGCCTTCGCAGGGCCGTGCAGCGGTTCGCCCACGAGTTTGCCCGTGTAGACGCCGTCGACCGATTCGGCGACCGTGCCGAGCGCGCCGGTCAGACCGAGGCGGCGGGCAATGATCGTCGCCGTCTCCACCGGGGCCGCCGTCACCAGCCAGACCTTCTGGCCCGCGTCCAGGTGGGCCTGGGCCAGGGCGCGCGTGCCGGGCCAGATGCGGTCGGCCATGTACTCGTCGTAGATCTCCTCGCCGATGCTCATCAGCTCGGAGACCCGGTGGCCCTGCACGATCGACAGGGCGCTGTCGCGGGCGTCCTGCATATGTTCCGGATCCTCGACGCCGACGAGCCGGAACCATGCCTGCTGCCAGGCGAACCGGGCCAGTTCGCGGCGCTGGAAGAACTTCCGTTTGTACAGGCCGCGGCCGAAGTGGAAGATCGCCGCACCTTGCATGACGGTGTTGTCGAGATCGAAGAACGCGGCGGCGTGGACGTCCCCGGCAACGGGGAACTCGGGTTCCGCGGCAGCGCGCGTCTCCGCCGTTCCCTCGAGGTCCTGGAGCGCCTCGATCGTCTGCGAGGACTTGCGGGCTGCCTCGGCTGCGGCTTCGCCGGCGAGCACGCTGCGTGCGGTGGCGGAGCGCCTGCGGGGGGTGAGCCATCCCAGTGCGGCCATGACGTGAGCATAGCCAGTCTGTTCGGTGGTTCCCGACCTGCCGGGATGCGATGGCGTGAACAATCTGCGACCGCGTTGTTAAGGAGCCGATCGGCGGTGGAGCGAGAATGGGCTCATGAGTCCTGTGCTGCGGCGTACGAAGAAGAAGGCCGGCGAGCGGGTGGTCACGCTAATCGGCAAGCCCGGGTGTCATCTCTGCGACGACGCGCGGGTGGTGATCGAGACGGTGTGCGCGCAGACCGGTGCGTCGTGGGAGGAGAGGGACATCACGCAGGACGAGGAGCTGCACCGCGCCTATTGGGAGCAGATCCCGGTGGTGCTGGTGGACGGCGAGCAGCACACCTTCTGGCGCGTGGACGCCGGCCGGCTGCGCCGCGCTCTGGAGGGCTGACACCACGGAAGGCGGTTACCATCATGGTCGTTTTGCTTGGATTTCTCCGCCAGGCACGGCTCTATCGGGGCAGGGTCGCGACAGGGCAGAGTAGGCGGAGCCAGGCGGCCTCGGGGGCAGAATCGTGAAGGGTGTGTACCGCTTTGCCCTCTTCGGCGCCCGAACGGACCGGGGTGGTCCGTGGTTCCTGGATCCGGCCCCCGGATCGCGTGACCCCGGTCACTTTGCACGGACAAAACGGACACCATCTTTGTGCACGCGTTCACAAAGACATAGCCTGCATTCGACGGGGCGGTCTTGAGACACACGGCCGCCTGCAGCCTCGCTCATCCCGCAGGAGCACCGTGGCAACTGGCCGAAATCACCGACCGGCGACCCGTAGCCGAGGAATCCCCGAGGCCACCGTCGCCAGGCTTCCGCTGTACCTGCGCGCCCTGACGGCGCTCTCCGAGCGGTCTGTACCCACGGTCTCCTCCGAGGAGCTCGCGGCCGCCGCGGGGGTCAACTCCGCGAAGCTACGCAAGGACTTCTCGTACCTCGGCTCCTACGGGACCCGTGGTGTCGGCTACGACGTCGAGTATCTCGTCTACCAGATCTCCCGTGAGCTCGGTCTGACACAGGACTGGCCGGTTGTCATCGTCGGTATCGGTAACCTCGGCGCCGCGCTCGCCAACTACGGCGGCTTCGCGTCGCGTGGTTTCCGCGTGGCCGCGCTGATCGACGCCGACCCGACAATGGCCGGAAAGCCCGTCGCGGGCATCCCCGTCCAGCACACGGACGAGCTCGAGAAGATCATCAAGGACAACGGAGTGTCGATCGGCGTCATCTCCACGCCGGCGGGCGCCGCCCAGCAGGTGTGCGAGCGTCTGATCGCCGCGGGTGTCACCTCCATCCTGAACTTCGCCCCCACCGTGCTCTCCGTGCCCGACGGTGTCGACGTCCGCAAGGTCGATCTCTCGATCGAGCTGCAGATCCTCGCCTTCCACGAGCAGCGGAAGGCCGGCGAGGAGGCCGAGGCCGCGGCGGGTGCCGCCGGCCGGAAGGGACCCGACGGGGATCTGCCCGCCGTGATGCCGGCATGAGCCTCCTGGTCGTCGGGCTGAGCCACCGCAGCGCTCCCGTGAGCGTGCTGGAACGTGCTTCGCTGCCCACCGATTCACAGATCAAGTTGCTGCAGGACACCCTCGCCGCGGAGCCCGCGACCGAGGCGGCCGTCCTTGCGACGTGCAACCGCATCGAGCTGTACGCGGACGTGGACAAGTTCCACGCCGGCGTCGCCGAGCTGTCCACGCTCCTCGCGCAGCACAGCGGGGTGGGGCTGGAGGAGCTCACCCCCTATCTCTACGTGCACTACGAGGACCGGGCGGTGCACCACCTGTTCTCGGTGGCGTGCGGGCTGGACTCGATGGTCGTCGGCGAGGGCCAGATCCTCGGCCAGATCAAGGACGCGCTGGCGCTCGGGCAGGAACTTCACTCCGCCGGGCGGCTGATCAACGACCTGTTCCAGCAGGCGCTGCGGGTCGGCAAGCGCGCCCACAGCGAGACCGGGATCGACCGGGCCGGGCAGTCGCTCGTCACCTTCGGTCTCGAGCAGCTCGCCGCGGGTGCGCCGGTCGACACCTGGGCGTCCGACAAGCGGGCACTGGTCATCGGTGCCGGCTCGATGTCCTCGCTCGCCGCGACCACCTTGGCGCGGCTCGGCGTCCGCGAACTGGTCATCGCCAACCGGACGACGGAACGCGCCGAGCGGCTGGCCGCGGCACTGTCGGAGCCGGGCGGCGTCCGCGCGCACGCGGTGCCGATGTCCGCGGTCGCCGACGAACTGACACGTGCCGACGTGGCCGTCTCGTGCACCGGCGCGACGGGCCTCGTTCTCACTGCCGAGGCCGTCGCCACGGCGCTCGCGCAGCACGTGGTGCCGGATGCGGGCCGGGTCGCCGACCTGCGCGCGCCCGAGGGCAGCGTTGTCGCCCGCCTGGCCGCAGCCGCGGCACGCGACGGCCGCGTGGCCGAGCTGCCGGGCGGCACGGACGATCTGGCGGCTCTGCCGGGCGCGGGAACGGCCGGGGCCGACCGGGCCGAGACCGAGCGGCTCGCGGTCGCCGACACGGACCGGGATGCCGGTGGCGACCGCGTCGATGCGGGCGCCGACGAGCGCGGTGCAGATGTTGCCCCAGGCTCCGAGTGTCCCGTCGGGCTCGACGACTCCCTCGTGCAGCACGCGGCCTGGGTGGAGAACGCCTCCCGTGCCGCGCACGCCCCCGCCCGCACCACCGCTGTCAGCGGCAACGGGCCCGTGCGGCTCGCGCTGCTCGACCTCGCCATGCCCCGGGACATCGACGCCGCCGTCCACCGCCTCGCCGGTGTCCGGCTCGTCGACATCGAGTCCCTCGCCGAGGCCTCCGCCGACGCGCCGATGGCCGCCGACGTGGACCAGGTCCGCTCCCTCGTCTCCGACGAGGTGGCCGCCTTCGGCGCCGCCCAGCGTGCCGCCCACATCACCCCGACCGTGGTCGCCCTGCGCACCATGGCCGCCGATGTGGTCGCCGGTGAGATGGCCCGACTCGACGGTCGGCTCACCGGACTCGACGAGAAGCAGCGCGCCGAGATCACCCAGACCGTGCGCCGCGTGGTGGACAAGCTCCTGCACGCGCCCACTGTGCGGGTCAAGCAGTTGGCCAGCGAGCCCGGCGGTGCCGGGTACGCCGACGCCCTGCGGACCCTCTTCGACCTCGACCCGGAGACGGTCGCCTCCGTCAGCCGGGCCGATCTGAATGACGCAGACGTCAAGAACCGAGGGCGAGTATGACCGAGAGGGCACTGAGACTCGGGACCAGGCGCAGCAAGCTCGCCATGGCCCAGTCCGGGCAAGTGGCTCAGGCGGTGCGCCAGTTGACCGGCCGCGCCGTCGAGCTCGTCGAGATCACGACGTACGGGGACACCTCCCGTGAGCACCTCGCGCAGATCGGCGGCACCGGCGTGTTCGTCGCGGCACTGCGCGACGCGCTGCTGCGCGGCGACGTGGACTTCGCCGTCCACTCGCTGAAGGACCTGCCGACCGCGCAGCCCGACGAGCTTGCGCTCGCCGCGGTCCCCAAGCGGGAGGACCCGCGCGACGCGCTGGTCGCCCGCGACGGACTCACCTTCGACCGGCTGCCGAACGGCGCCCGCGTCGGCACCGGTTCGCCGCGCCGCATGGCGCAGCTCAACGCGTACGCCCGCTCCCACGGGATGCGCATCGAGACCGTGCCGATACGCGGAAACGTCGACACCCGGATCGGATACGTACGGAAGGGGGAGCTCGACGCCGTCGTGCTCGCCGCTGCCGGACTCCACCGCATCGGCAGGATCGACGAGGTGACCGACTTCCTGTCGGTCGACTTCGTCCTGCCGGCCCCCGGCCAGGGGGCACTGGCGATCGAGTGTCCCGCGGCTGACGCCGCGCTCGTCGCCGCACTCGCCGAGCTCGACGATCCGCACACGCGGGTCGCCGTGACCGCCGAGCGTTCCCTGCTCGCCGCCCTGGAGGCCGGCTGCTCCGCACCTGTGGGTGCGTTGGCCGACCTGCTGGCCGACGGACAGGTTGTCACCGAAATGCGCCTGCGGGGCGTCGTCGGCACGACCGACGGTTCCGCGCTGGTGCAGCTGTCCACCACCGGTCCCGTACCCACGTCGCACGGCGACGCCATCGCGCTCGGTCGCGAACTCGCGTCCGAGATGCTCGCCAAGGGTGCGGCCGGTCTTATGGGGGAGCGAGCACTTTGAGCCCCACCACCTCGAAACTGCCGGCCGTTCCGCCGCACGGGCACGTCACCTTCCTGGGTGCCGGTCCCGGCGACCCCGGTCTGCTGACCCTGCGCGCTGTCGAAGCGCTCGCCGTCGCCGACGTACTGATCGCCGAGCCGACTGTGCTCGACGTCGTTCGCGGCCATGCGCGGGCGAGCGTAAGCACGCCTGAGCTGACGGTTGTTGATGATGCATCAACAACCGCCGGGATCCCCGTACTCAGGGATGCGGCCAATCTTGTCATGGAGGCTGCGAGGGGCGGCAAGCGGGTCGTCCGTGCAGTCACCGGCGACCCCGGTCTGGACACGGACGCGGGTCGCGAGATGCTCGCCTGCGCCGCCGAGGGGATTCCCTTCGAGGTCGTGCCGGGTGTCGCCACCGCGGTGGGAGTACCGGCGTACGCCGGTGTGCCGCTGCGTGACGAGCAGGGCACGGACGTCCGCTTCGTCGATGCCCGCACGGCCTCCGACCGTTGTTGGACCGAGGTCGGCGCGAGTGACGGCACGGTCGTCGTCTCCACGACGCTGGAGACGGTCGCCGCGGCGGCGGGTGAGCTGGTGGCGGCCGGGCGCAAGCCCGACACTCCGCTGACCGTCACCGTCGCCGGTACGACGACCCGTCAGCGGACGTGGACGGCGACGCTCGGCACGATCGCGCAGATGCTGAAGCAGGCGAAGGTGCTGCCGTCGCCGGAAGGGCATCAGCCGGTCATAGCCGTGGTCGGTGAGCGCAGCTCCGCCGCCCAGCGCGACCAGCTCGCGTGGTTCGAGTCCAAGCCGCTGTTCGGCTGGAAGGTGCTCGTGCCGCGGACCAAGGAGCAGGCGGCGTCGCTCTCCGACCAGCTTCGTTCGTACGGCGCGGTGCCGCACGAGGTCCCGACGATCGCGGTCGAACCGCCGCGTACGCCGCAGCAGATGGAACGCGCGGTCAAGGGCCTGGTGACCGGCCGCTACGAGTGGATCGCGTTCACCTCGGTGAATGCGGTCAAGGCGGTCCGGGAGAAGTTCGAGGAGTACGGTCTCGACGCCCGTGCCTTCGCCGGGATCAAGGTTGCGGCGGTGGGCGAGCAGACCGCGGCCGCCCTGGTGGACTTCGGCGTGAAGCCGGATCTGGTGCCGAGCGGTGAGCAGTCCGCGGCGGGTCTGCTGGAGGACTGGCCGCCGTACGACCCGGTCTTCGACCCGATCGACCGCGTCTTCCTGCCGCGCGCCGACATCGCGACCGAGACCTTGGTGGCGGGGCTCATCGAGCTGGGCTGGGAGGTCGACGACGTCACGGCCTACCGGACCGTGCGTGCGTCGCCGCCGCCGGCGGATACCCGTGAGGCGATCAAGGGCGGTGGCTTCGACGCCGTTCTGTTCACGTCGTCGTCGACGGTGCGGAACCTGGTGGGTATCGCCGGGAAGCCGCACAACGTGACCGTGATCGCGTGCATCGGTCCCGCGACCGCGAAGACCGCGGAGGAGCACGGGCTGCGGGTCGACGTGCTGTCGCCGGAGCCGTCGGTGCACCGGCTCGCGGAGGCACTGGCGGAGTTCGGCGCGCAGCGCCGGGCGGCGGCGGTGGAGGCGGGCGACCATGTGACGCGCCCGTCGGAGCGGCGTCCCGGCGGACGGAGACGTCGCACGACGACGTGACCGGAGAGCGACGTGAACGCGGCACGGGCCGGACAGAATTTCCCTGTCCGGCCCGTGCCGCGTTCGACATTCGCGTCCACGGAGGCGTACACCGGAAGCAGAACGGCTCTTCAGGAGTTTCTGCGGACACGGTGGGTGACTTTCATGAGCGGCGGCACTGTGCATGTCGATCCGTCCAACGCCGAGCAGGCCCGGGCCTGGGACGGCGACGAAGGCTCGTACTGGGCCGCCCATGCAGAGGACTTCGACCGCGGGGTCCACGCCTATCAGGGCCCGTTCCTGGACGCGGCCGCCTTCCAGCGGGGTGAGCGTGTCCTCGACTTCGGCTGCGGCGCGGGTCTGACCTCCCGGGCCGCCGCGCGGCTGACCGTCGGCGGGCCGGTCCTCGGGGTGGACCTGTCGGGCGCGCTGCTGGGGGTGGGCCGGCGCGAGGCCGAGCGGGAAGGGCTCGACAGCGTCCGCTTCGAGCAGGGCGACGCACAGAACCACCCGTTCCCCGAAGCGTCCTTCGACGTCGCCATCAGTCGCACCGGGGCCATGTTCTTCGCCGAGCCGGTGACCGCGTTCCGCAACATCGCCCGCGCGCTGCGGCCCGGAGGCCGACTGGTGCTGATGGTGTGGCAGGACATGGCGCGCAACGAGTGGTTCAGGTCCTTCGTGACCGTGCTCGCAGCAGGCCGTGATCTGCCGAAGCCACCGCCCGGTGCACCCGGCCCCTTCTCCCTGGCCGATCCCGAGGTCGTGCGGGAGCGGCTGACGGCCGCCGGGTTCGACACTCCGCAGCTGACCGGAGTGGAGCTGCCGATGAACTTCGGACGCGACGTCGACCGTGCGTGCGGCTTCGTCTCCGGCCTGCTGGCGTGGATGCTCGAAGGGCTCGACGAGGCCGGCAGGGCACGGGCTCTCGGGGATCTGCGTGCGGACATCGAGGCGCACGAGACACCGGACGGTGTGCTGTACGGGTCGGCCGCGTGGATCGTCACGGCCACACGTCCGTAGGGGGCCCCGGCCGCCGACGGGCTGTCGGTAATCGTGGGTCCCCGGCGGGCGTAGCGTGGCACGTATGACTGTGTACGGATCCTTTCCCGGTGCGCGGCCGCGGCGGCTGCGGGTGAATCCTGCGATGCAGCGCATGGTCGCCGAGACCCGGCTGCATCCGGCCGACCTGATCCTTCCCGCATTCGTACGGGAGGGGATCAGCGAGCCAGTTCCGATCTCCGCGATGCCCGGCGTCGTGCAGCACACCCGCGACACCCTCCGGAAGGCGGCCGTCGAGGCTCGTGAGGCGGGCGTCGCCGGGATCATGCTCTTCGGTGTGCCCGAGGACGAAAAGAAGGACGGGCTCGGCACGGCGGGCACGGACCCGGACGGCATCCTTCAGGTCGCCATCCGGGACGTCCGCGCCGAGGTCGGCGACGAGCTCGTGATCATGTCCGACCTGTGCCTGGACGAGTACACCGACCACGGGCACTGCGGAGTGCTGGCCGATGACGGCCGCGTCGACAACGACGCCACGCTGGAACGTTACGCCGAGATGGCCCAGGTCCAGGCGGACGCCGGTGTCCACGTCGTCGGCCCGAGCGGCATGATGGACGGCCAGATCGGTGTGGTCCGCGATGCGCTCGACACGATCGGCAAGGAGGACGTGTCGATCCTCGCGTACACCGCGAAGTACTCCTCCGCCTTCTACGGCCCCTTCCGCGAGGCCGTCGGCTCGTCGCTGCGCGGTGACCGGAAGACCTATCAGCAGGACCCGGCCAATGTGCGCGAGTCGATGCGGGAGCTGGCGCTCGACCTGGAGGAGGGCGCGGACATGGTGATGGTCAAGCCCGCCGGCCCCTACCTCGACGTCCTGGCCAAGGTCGCCGAGTCCGTGGACGTCCCGGTCGCGGCGTACCAGATCAGCGGTGAGTACGCGATGGTCGAGGCCGCCGCCGAGAAGGGCTGGATCAATCGCGAGGCGGCGATCGCCGAGACGCTGCTCGGGATCAAGCGCGCGGGCGCGAGCATGATCCTGACATACTGGGCGACGGAGGTTGCCCAGGGCCTCGGCGCAGGTCGCTGACGAAGGACTCCCAGGCGGCCCGGTGCGAGCACGAGCACCGGGCCGTTCGCCTTTTCCGCATGCGTCGCCCGACTGCCCGGGCCGGCGGCGGTCAGGCGATCGCGTAGTCCCCGAGTGCCGGTTCGAGCATGTCGAAGGCGCGGGCGGCCTCGTCCGCGACGGCCTGCGCGATGTCGTCGTCGGTGCGGCCCGCGAGAGTGAGTTCCTGGATGCGCCCGAACAGGACGCGGTGCACCGCGCCGAGCAGGGCAGCCGCCGTACGCGGAGCGATGTCGGCAGCGGACGAGGCCGTGGCTCGGGCGAGGGCCTCGCCCAGGGCTTCCTCGCGCTGGTCGTGCAGGCCCCGCAGGCAGACCGAGAGGGTAGGGCTGTCGTCGATCATGCGGGAGAAGTCCGGGCCCGAGAAGCCCGCGACCGGGTCCTGCGAGGCGACGGCTGCCGCGAACGCGCGGCGCAGCGCGGTGAGGGCCGATTCCCCGTCGTTCCGGGATGCAACGGTGTGCGCCAGGCTGCCCACGAACGCGTCCTGGTGGTCCAGCGCCATGTCCTCCTTGCGCGGGAAGTAGTTGGTCACCGTCTTCTTGGCGACGCGCGCTGCGATGGCGATCTCGGCGATGGTCGTCTGCTCGAAGCCCTGAGCGATGAAGAGGCTGGTCGCCTGATCGGAGATCAGTTGCCGTGTCTCGCGCTTCTTGGACTCCCGCAGCCCGGTTGCCGGCGACTCGGTGGACGCGGGTGCGTGCGTGGCGGCCGGTGTGCTCGTCTCGATACCCATGGGAGAATCTTACATCCGTGGCAAATTTACATTGACACCCCTGGTTCCCTCGGGCTAAATTTACGTTCAACGTAAGTTCTCGTGGAGGGGGAGCACATGCGGACAGGGCAACAACCGTCGCGCCCGCAATCTCCCGCGTCGCGCTTCGTCTTGGTCACCGCCTCTACGGCGCCCCCGTCAACTGCCCTGCGCATGAAGGAGCCTGTCTTGCAGATCACCGCTTCCACCGTCTCGCTCACTGTCGACGATGTGGCCGCTTCCCAGGCCTTCTTCATGACGCACCTCGGCTATCAGGAGCAGGCCGCGGCCGATGGCTTCGCCTCCCTCACCCGGCCCGACGCCGCGGTGGACATCGTTCTCCTGAGGCGCGGCATGGAAGTGCTGCCGCCGGATCAGCGTGACCGGCACGCAGGAGGGCTGATCCTCGCCTTCACCCTCACGGGGCTGGAGGCCGAGGAGAAGCGGCTGCGCGACGAGGGCGTCGAGATCACCATGCCGTTGCGTGAGGAGCCGTGGGGGGAGCGCCTCTTCCAGGTCACGGATCCCAACGGCGTGATCGTCCAGTTCGTCGAATGGGTCACGCCGGTGGCGGACGGGGCAGCCGAGAGCATATGAAGAGGCGCTCTTCGGCCGGGCGTTCGCCCGCGAAGCGCCGGGCGTGACGGGAGGCGCCGGCCGACACACGGGGTGTCGGCCGGCGCGATCGGGCGGGTGATGATGCGAACTCACCCTGCCGTGAGACGTGATGGCTATGACGCGTCGCGCACCGTGCCGATGAGGACCGGGCCCTGCGGCTCGCCCTCGTCGTCGGTGGGCTGGAGGCCCACGTACTCAGCCGGCTCGGCCACCTGGTCGCGAACGGTGGGTACGGTCACCTCGGCGCTGGTCTGCCCGGCCGGCACCGACACCCACAGGGAGGCGTGCTCCAGTTGGGACAGGGGCACTTCACCGTCGGGGACCTCGCCGATCATGTCGAGCAGCCACTGCCGGTCGACGTCCTTGGTCGACAGCTCGGGGCGGCCCGGGACGGGCACGAACTGCAGCGTCTTCGTCAACTCCACGTCGGCGGGCGCGGACAGGGAGACCCGCCACTTCAACGGCTTGCCCTCCGCTACGTCATCGACAACCGGCTTCACGCTGACCTCGGGCATCGGGTCGTCGTTCTCGGCGGTGACCCCGCCGGAGTGCGAGCCGATCACGGCCCCTCGGACCGCCTTCACGAGCACGTCCTGGGACTCGTCCCAGGAGTAACGCGTGTCGCCCTTCACCTTGACCGCCACGTCGATGCCGCCGCTGCCGGGCCGGACGGTCACCAGCCGGTCCTTCGCCTTGCCGGTGACCGGGTCGACGACGTACAGCCGCACCGTGCCCTCGCCCTTGCCCTTCCCGGACACGCGCACGGGCACCCGGTATGTGCGTTCGCCCGAGTTGCCCTCCTTGACCTTCAGGCGGCCGATGTCGACGCGGGTGAGCGGTGCCTCCGACACGGCAGGGGTGCCCGGGCTCCAGGCCCAGGCATCCATCAGCCACGCGCGTCCGGAGCGGTTGCGCGGGGTCAGCTCCAGGGAGGCGACCCGGCGCAGGTCGAGTCCGGCGCGGGTGGCCTCGGTGAGCGGTACGCGTACCTCTCGCGCCCAGAAGGAGGCGGTGCGTTCGCTGCCGGGCAGCCCGTCCACCCGTACGCGACCGAGGTTCGCCCGCTTGCCGGAGGCGTCCGTGACGGACACGTCCAGCTGTGTCCCGGTGGAGTTCGGCGGCACGAAGACACGCAGTGCGAGGCTCTTGGCGCCCTTGACGGAAAGCGGCTTCTCGGGCCGGACCTTCACCGCCGAGCCAGGCGCGGACCAGCGCAGCGCCACCGCGCGGCGCCCGGTCTCGCGGTCCGGCTGCCACTGTGCGAAGTGGGGCGAGGCGCCGCCCTCCTCCGCGTTCATGCAGGCGGTGCGCGGGTCGGGGTCGATGGCGTTGCACAGCCGCCCGCCCGTCACCTTCACGGAGGCGTCCGGCAGGAACCCGGCGCCGCGGTTCGCGCCGACCGCGTGCGTCAGCACCCGCGCGGGGTCGGCGGAGGGGGCCCGGCGGCCGGAGCCGTCGAGCAGCTCGCGCACCCGGTCGTCACCGGCGACGAACAACCGGGCGGCGGCGGCGATGTAGGTGGCGCCGGCCCGGTGCTGCTGGTCCGCGGTCAGCCGAGTGGCGGTGCCGAGGGAGCACACCGGGTCCGGCTGCTCGGGGTCGTGCCAGAAGTCGTCGTCGGCGGGCGCCTGGGCCTGACCCGGCGTCCACTCGCTGTTGAAGTAGTTGTGGTTGGCACCGATCATGTAGACCGCGCTGTGCAGGGCCTTGCCCCGGCTGACGCCGCGTGTGCCGTCGGCGTAGACCTGGCCCTGGAGGTCGGAGACGTCGCCGTCGCAGCCCGGCAGGATCGTCAGCGACGGCACGTCCGGCACCGGGTTCTGGCCGAAGACCGTCGGGCCGATGAGCACGGTCCCGCGGATGTGCCAGCGCACCTTGCCGCGGTAGCCGTTCTGGCCGGCCGGAGGCGGGTACAGGCTGTCCATGGCGGCGAGGTTGACGCCCTCGCCGCCGCGCGAGTGGCCGACGAGCAGGACGCGGGAGAGGTCGGCCCTCGGGATGTCGCGTACGGCCTTGGGCGCCGTGGCCGGCTTGGCGGCCCAGTCGGCCCAGCGGGCCAGGTGGGTGCGCACCAGCGAGGAACGCGCCTGCGCACCGCCGTCCTCGGCATCCCCGTCCTGGCCGTTGACGCCGTTGGCGGAGATCGACACGGTCACATAGCCCTGGGAGGCCAGCAGCTTCTGATCGCGCAGGTACCCGCGGTGGCTCGGGATCGGCTCGGCGCCCTTGGCGCAGGGCCAGTCGATCGTCACCTCGTCGTCGTTACCGGGTACGTAGCAGGTGGCGTGCCGGCCGTGCAGGAACAGCGCGACCGGACGCTTGCCGGTGGCGCCCTTCGGGGCGACCACCACGCCGCGCATCTCGACCGGTGCCGAGAAGCCGGGCAGGCGGACGGGGGCGAGCGCGTACTCGCCGGTGACCGTCCCGTACGCGCCGGGCTTGCCCGGGTCGACGGAGCCCGCCGGAAGTTCGGCGGGCGGCTTCGCGGCGGGTGCGGAACGCCGGTCCCGGGCGTCGGTCGGCTGGTCCAGTCGTCGGCCGGCCGCCAGCACCTGAAGGTCGGTCAGGTCTGCCGTCCGTGCGTCGTCGAGGGGGAGCCGGAAGGTCCGCCCGTCCTGGTCCGGCTCGGGCGCGCCGACCAGCTTGCCGTCGGCGTGGAACTCCACGCGCGCGTCCCCCGCCGGCAACGGCCGCGGTGAACGCCACTCCAGCGCGTTCTTCCCGTCGGTGTTCGTGATCCGCCAGCCGGGCGGCAGATCACCGTCGTTGTGCTGTGCCGCTGTCGCGGGCCGGACATCCGGCGGCTGCCGGGCCTGCGCCACTGCCGGCGACACCCCCACCACCGTGAGCACCGCTATCGCGGTGGCCCATATCCTCCGGGCACGTATCAACAGTTCCCTCCTCAACCCCGTGGCTCAGACGCCCGGTTGGCCCGGGTGCCCCTCGCCCTCGGAGGACGGGGAGGAGATCCTGCGGGTTGCCTGTGGGCCCGCGTGAAAGCGCGTGAACATGGTGCGGCCGCGGCCGGGGGACGATGTCTCCCCGGTCCGCGGCCCGTTCATGTGGTGGCGGCTCAGCAGTACAGGTTGCCGCCGGTGGGCACGCCCAGGATCTGGGCGAACTGCTGGTACTTGCTGACCCTGCTCTGGACCTGCGCCGGGTTCTTTCCGTCGCATTCCAGGGAGCCGTTGATCGAGCGGATCGTGTGGCCGAAGCCGGCCTGGTTGACCATCGCGTTGTGGCCGGTCATGGTGCCGGGGCCGGACTGGGTGTTCCAGTACCAGAGGCCCGTCTTCCAGGCGACGGCCGCCTCGCGCTCCACACGCCACGGGTTGTTCAGCAGGTCGATGCCGAGTGCGTCACCCGCGGCCTTGTAGTTGAAGTTCCAGCTGAGCTGGATCGGCCCGCGGCCGTAGTACGCGGCCTGGCCGGCCGGGCAGCCGTACGGCTGGCTCCAGTCGCAGTAGTGCGGGTAGTTGGCGGTGTTCTGCTCCACGATGTGGACCAGGCCGCCGGTCTCGTGACTCACGTTCGCCAGGAAGGCCGCGGCCTCCTGCTTCTTGACGGTGTCGCTGCCGGTGTTGGCGAAGGCGGGGTACGCGCTCAGGGCCGCGGTGAGGCCGCTGTACGAGTAGAAGGAATTCCGGCTCGGGAACATCTGGTTGAACTGGGTCTCGCTGACCACGAATCCGGACGGGGACGGGTTGCCGCCTCCGCCGCAGTTGTACGGGTCCCAGTACCAGGTGCTGACCGTCGGGTCGTAGCCCGGGTTGTCGTGCTCGGCGATGTAGTACGAGCCGTTGTACTTGACAACGTTGCCAGTGGTGTACCAGGCGCCCTGTTGCCAGTTGGGCGCTGTGTCGCACGGGGAGGCGGCGGACGCGGACGGCGTCAGGACCACGGCGAGGCCTGTGGCGACGAGGAGCGCCGTCAGCAGGGCCATGAGGCGGATTCTCAGCACTCGATCACTCCTTTTTGAGCGCAACGACCCGGCCCGGAGCAGCAGTTGCTCTCCGGGCGAGGCCGCGGTGGGGGGCTGTGACGCCCACTCAAGCGCGATGTCATGATCGAGTCAAGGTATAGACCAATGAGAACTCCGGGTAACTTGCGACGCCGTCGGGAACGGGTGGGGTGTGCGCCCCCGAAGCTCGTGTCCGGTCGCTGTGTGCGGGATCGTGCACCTGAATGCCGGGGCGTCCGGCGCATGTGTGCACGATCCGGTGCACGCGGGGTCGCGGGCGGAGGGACCGCGGGCCGTCCGGGGTGTCTCGGGGGTGCTCCGGGTGGGTCGTGTGGGTGCGAGTTCGCGATCAGCCACGGGGCGGAGCACCCTTGAAGGGGTACCGCTGGAGGTGATCCGCCATGCAGACACTCGTCGGATGGCACATCGAGATGGAGTTCCGGGAGGACGGCGACCGGACGAGGGCGGCCGCGATGGTGAGGCTCGGCGACGGGACCGAGTACCGAGGGCACGGCGCCGCGAACCGGCACCGGTCCGATGAACCCCAGCTGCTGGTCGGCGAGGAGATCGCGGGCGCACGCGCCCTGATGGACCTCGCCTCCCAGCTGCTGCAGAAGGCTCACACGGAGATCGACGACGCGTCCGGGAGGACGTCGCACCCGCTCAGCTGACCCCGAGGAGCCGGTCAGGAGCCGGTCAGGAGCCGATCAGTACATGAGCGCGTCGTCCATGGAGCCCTGCCAGTAGGACACGGACGTAGAGCTGTCCGTGTAGGTGTCGGCAGGGAGCGTGAGGACGGTCGGAGCGGTGTTCGTGGAGTTCGAGCCGCTGCGCGGGGCGAACGACACGGCCAGGGTCTTCGCCGTCCGGCCGTCCTCACCGCTGCCGTCGGCCGCGGCCAGCATGATCGACGCGTAAGCGGACTCGCCGGGGGCGAGTGTGACGACTGCCTGCGGCTTGCTCTCCTGGTTGATCGCCGTGACCGCCTGGGCATCGTCGATGCGCAGGAGCGGGGCGTGGTAGGCGTTGCACGTCTTGCTGCCGGTGTTCGTCAGGGTCAGCAGTGCGTGATTGATCGGACGCTGCACCGTGCTGTAGGTGACCTTGGCAGTGGCGCCGGTGCAGGCGTCGTCGGCGCGGCCGGAGTCGTCGCCCTGGCCGCCGCCGTTGCCGCCGGTGCTCCCCTTTCCGGCGGCGTTCCCGGAAGTGCCGCTGCCCGAGCTGCCGCCGGACGCGGTGCCGGCGGTCGGGTCCGCGGGCTTGTCCTTGCCCTTGGAGGGGGCCCCTGCCGGCGCGTTGTCGGCAGGCACGCTCGCCGAGGGGCCGCTGCCCTCGTCGCGGGCGCCGCCGTCGTTCTGGCAGGCAGTGAGCGAGAGGGCCGCGGCGAAGGCGGTGGCGGCGATGCCTGCGGTGCGAATGCGGTAGGTGCGCATGGTGGTGGAACTCCCCGTTGGAACGTGCGATTCGGTCGGTGCCTTGCGGCGTGGTCACAGGCTGCCGGGCGGCGGATTCCGGCCGCAACGCGCCACGGACCATGAGGGACACCGGAATGCTCGCGGGTACTGTGACCTGGGGGGACGGACCGTCCCTGGAACGCCGTTCCGGGACGGGGCGACGGGCCGACGAGGAGGGGACCGCGGTGGCGACGACGCCGGAGGCCGAGGAGCTGGCAGCCCAGCTGCGGCAGTTGAAGGACCGCTCGGGGCACAGCTACGGGACCCTGGCCAGCAAACTGCACGTCAGCACGTCGACGCTGCACCGGTACTGCAACGGGGATGCCGTTCCCACGGAGTTCGCCGCTGTCGAGCGGCTGGCGCGTCTGTGCGGTGCGCAGCGCGAGGAGTTGATCGACCTGCACCGGCGGTGGATCCTCGCGGACGAGGCCCGCCGGCGGGGGCGGGCCGGCGCCGAAGGGCAGCCCCCTCCCTCGCCGACTCCGGCGCCGGGGCCCGTTGCGCCGGTCGGTGCGGTCCCGGCGCCTGCCGACGCGCCCGGCGCACCGCAACCGCACCCGACGGCACACCGCGAGCCCGATCCGGGACCTGAGCCCGCCCGCGAGCCCCATCCGGTACCTGAGCCCGCCCGCGAGTCCGAGTCCGCCACTGGCCGCGGGCCAGTGCCGGCCCCCGGAGCCCGGCCCGTTCCCGCCCCCGAGACCACCCCGCGCCGCAAGCGCGTCCTCGTTGCTGTCGCCGCCGCCGCGGTCGTCGCCCTCGCCGTCCCTGCCGCCGTCGTGGCGAACAGCGGTGACTCCTCCGACGGCAGCCGGAATGCCGAGGCCAAGGGCCCGGGCGCGACCGGCGCGGCGGCCCGTAAGCCCTCAGGCGGCGGGACCCCGTCCCGTTCCCCGTTGCCGAGCGCGACGCCGAGCGGCAGCGCGTCCCCGAGCGCGTCAGAGGCCGGGGCCACCCCGTCCGGCGCCGCATCGAAGCCGCCTGCCGAGCGCCCCGGCGGCGTACCGCTGCGCGTCGGCGTCAGCTCGTACAACTGGGCGTTGCCGTGCGGGCAGTTGTACCTGCTCGACCAGCAGCCGGGCGAGGTCCCACCGCCCCCCGCCCCGCAGGACCATCGCAGCTGGTCACGTGCGCTCGGCGGGGTCGACGGCGAGAGGGCGCGGCTCCAACTCACCGCCACCGGAAAGACGGAGGACTCGGTCGTCATCATCGCCGTGCACGTACGCGTCGTCGGGCGCGCGGCCGCCCTCCAGCGGCAGGCGTATTCGATGGGCGACGGCTGCGGCAGCGGGATCACCCCGCAGACCTTCGACATCGACCTGGACGCGCCGCGGCCGCTGGTGAAGCCCGTCGCCGGCCAGGACGGCGACACTGTCGTTCCCGCCAAGAACTTCCCGTACAAGGTGTCCACCACCGACCCCCAGGTGCTCAACTTCGACGTCCACACCGAGGGGCACGACGTCAGCTGGTACCTGGAGGTCGACTGGAGCAGTGGCGACCGGCGCGGGACCGTACGGCTCGACGACGCCGGCCGCCCGTTCCGCACGAGCGCGATCGAGGGCAGGCCCGTGTACGACTACTGGCCGGACAGGAGCGAGTGGGTGGCTCGCTGACCCGTCCGGCCAGTGGCCGTCGGCGCAGGAAGGATCAGAGCCGCTCGGGCGTACGGATGCCGAGCAGCGCCATGCCCTGGTGGAGCGTGCGGCCGGTGAGGTCGACGAGGAAGAGGCGGTTCTCCACGACCTCGACGGGGTTGTCGCCGCTCAGCACGTGGCACTGGTCGTAGAACGTGGTCAGGTGCGAGGCGAGCTGGTACAGGTACGCGGCCAGCTTGTGCGGCTCGTAGGAGGACGCGACCTCGGCCAGCACCTCGCCGAACTGGTCCAGGTGCAGGCCCAGCGCCCGCTCCGCCGGGGCCAGTTCGAGCTCGGGGTGCGCGACCGGCTTCGCCTCGCCCGCCTTGCGCTTGATCGACTGGATACGGGCGTACGCGTACTGCAGGTAGACGGAGGTGTCGCCGTTGAGCGACACCATCTGGTCCAGGTCGAACTTGTAATCGCGCACCGCTGACGTCGACAGGTCGGCGTACTTCACCGCGCCGATGCCCACGTGCTGTCCGTTCTCGACGATCTCCTGCTCGCTCAGGCCCACCTTCCCGGCCTTCTCGCGCACCACGGACGTCGCCCGGTCGATCGCTTCGTCGAGGAGATCGACCAGCCGCACCGTCTCGCCCTCACGGGTCTTGAACGGCTTGCCGTCCTTGCCGAGAACGGTGCCGAACGCCAGCTGGTGGGCCTTGACCTTGTCGTTCAGCCAGCCCGCCCGGCGCGCGGTCTCGAAGACCATCTTGAAGTGCAGCGCCTGCCGGGCGTCCACCACGTACAGCAGGGTGGTGGCGCCGAGGGTCTGCACCCGGTCGCGGATCGCGGACAGGTCGGTGGCCGCGTAGCCGTAGCCGCCGTTGGACTTCTTGACGATCAGCGGGACCGGGTTGCCCTCGGGGCCCTTCACATCGTCGAAGAAGACGCACAGCGCGCCCTCTGAACGCACGGCGACACCGGACTCCTCCAGCAGGCGGCAGGTCTCGTCGAGCATGTCGTTGTACCCCGACTCGCCGACGATGTCGGGGTCGCGGATCTCCATGTCGAGCTTCTCGAAGACCGAGTAGAAGTAGATCTTCGACTCGTCGACGAACTTCTGCCACAGCGCCCGGGTCTCCGGGTCACCGGACTGCAGGAGTACGACCCGGTCCCGCGAGCGTGCCTTGAACTCCTCGTCGGAGTCGAAGGCGGCGCGGGCGGCCTTGTAGAGCCGGTCGAGGTTGGACATCGCCTGCTCGCCGGAGGCTTCACCCTCGTGGTCCAGCTCGTGAGGGTGCTCGAGCAGGAACTGGATGAGCATGCCGTACTGCGTGCCCCAGTCGCCGATGTGGTGCCTGCGGATCACCCGCTCGCCCGCGAACTCCAGGATCTGCACCATCGCGTCGCCGATCACGGCGGACCGCAGATGGCCGACGTGCATCTCCTTGGCCACGTTCGGCTGCGCGTAGTCGACGACCGTGGTGCCGGGCTCCGACGCGAAGGGCACGCCGAGCCGGTCGTCCGCGGCGCGCGCGGCCAGCGTCCGCGTGATCGCCTCGTCGGTGATCGTGATGTTCAGGAAGCCGGGGCCCGAGACCTCGATGTCCTTCAGGACGTCATTCGCCGAGCCGTTGTCGAGCTCGGTGACGACCTTGGTCGCCAGCTCGCGCGGATTGCCCTTCAGCTTCTTCGCGAGCGCCAGGATGCCGTTGGCCTGGAAGTCGGCCCGGTCGCTACGTCGCAGCAGGGGATCGACGGAACCGGCCTCCGGCAGGGCTGCCGAGAGGGCGTCCGCGAGGCGCTGCTGCACGGTCGAAGCGAGGGAAGGGACCGAGGCCATGAGCTTCCGTTCCTGTTGAAGATTGCTGAGAGTGACTGTTGCGGTGGTCAAGTATCCCATGGAGGAGCAAGCCATTTCCCGCAAGAATGGGCGCCCTGTGGACAAGCGGGGGGATGATCCCCTCCGTCTGGGAGAATGGCTCACGCCGTTCCGAGAAAGAAGTTCGAGAAAGAAGGACGTGCCGACCGTGGCTCAGAGCAGCACCGAGACCGACTGGGTCTCCCGTTTCGCGGACGAGGTCATCGCCGAGTCGGAGCGACGTGCGCCTGGCAAACCGGTCGTCGTCGCCTCCGGACTCTCCCCCTCGGGCCCCATCCACCTGGGCAATCTCCGCGAGGTCATGACCCCGCACCTCGTCGCCGACGAGATCCGGCGGCGCGGTCACCAGGTGCGCCACCTGATCTCCTGGGACGACTACGACCGCTACCGCAAGGTGCCGAACGGCGTCGACGGTGTCGACGATTCCTGGGCCGAGTACATCGGCCGCCCGCTCACCTCGGTGCCCGCCCCTGCCGGCTCGGAGTTCGCGAACTGGGCCGAGCACTTCAAGGCCGCGATGACCGCGTCGCTCGCCGAGCTCGGCGTCGAGTACGACGGCATCAGCCAGACGGAGCAGTACACCTCCGGTGCCTACCGCGACCAGGTGCTGCACGCGATGAAGCACCGTGGCGACATCGACGCGATCCTCGCGCAGTACCGGACGAAGAAGGCCCCGGCCAAGAAGTCCCAGAAGCCGCTCGACGAGGCCGAGCTGGAGGCCGCCGAGGGCTCCGGCGCTGCCGCCGAGGACGACGGCACCGGCTCCGCCGGGTACTTCCCGTACAAGCCGTACTGCGGCTCGTGCGACAAGGACCTGACCACCGTCACGGCGTACGACGACGAGAGCACCGAGCTCACCTACACGTGCACCGCCTGCGGGTTCTCGGAGACGGTCCGGCTGAGCGAGTTCAACCGCGGCAAGCTCGTCTGGAAGGTCGACTGGCCGATGCGCTGGGCGTACGAGGGCGTGATCTTCGAGCCCTCCGGCGTCGACCACTCCTCGCCCGGATCGTCGTTCCAGGTCGGCGGGCAGATCGTCGGGATCTTCGACGGCGAGCAGCCGATCGGCCCGATGTACGCGTTCGTCGGCATCTCCGGTATGGCGAAGATGTCCTCGTCGCGCGGTGGCGTACCCACCCCGGCCGACGCCCTGAAGATCATGGAGCCGCAGCTGCTGCGCTGGCTGTACGCCCGCCGTCGCCCCAACCAGTCCTTCAAGATCGCCTTCGACCAGGAGATCCAGCGGCTGTACGACGAGTGGGACAAGCTCGAGGCCAAGGTCGCCGAGGACTCCGTCCTGCCCGCGGACGCGGCCGCGTACGCCCGTGCCGCCCGCACCGCCGCCGGTGAACTGCCGCGCACACCGCGGCCGCTGCCGTACCGCACGCTCGCGTCGGTCGCGGACATCACGGCCGGCCATGCGGACCAGACGCTGCGCATCCTCAGCGAACTGGACCCGGCCAACCCGGTCACGGACCTGGACGAGGTCCGGCCGCGTCTGGACCGCGCCGAGAGCTGGATCTCCACCCAGGTCCCGGCCGAGGCCAGGACCGTCGTGCGCACCGAGCCCGACACCGAGCTGCTCGGCTCGCTGGACGACGAGGGCCGCGAATCGCTGCGGCTGCTGCTGGACGGTCTGGAAACCCACTGGTCGCTGGACGGCCTGACGACCCTCGTCTACGGCGTGCCGAAGCTGATGGCCGGCCTGGAGCCGGACGCCAAGCCGACCCCCGAACTGAAGGTCGCCCAGCGCGCGTTCTTCGCCCTGCTGTACCGCCTCCTGGTCAGCCGCGAGACGGGGCCGCGACTGCCCACGCTGCTGCTGGCGGTGGGCGCCGACCGGGTGCGCAAGCTGCTGGCGGCATAGCCGCCCGGAGCGGTCCGAACAGCGTGTGCCGAAGGGCTCTCGACCCCGATGGGTCGAGAGCCCTTCGGCGTCACTGCAACCTTCGGCCTACTCGCAGGTCGGCCGTGCGCACGACGAATTGGGCAGCGGGCCAGGAGAGCGTGGAGCCATGAGGGAAATCGTGGCAATCATCGGCTGGGTGACCGGCATCCAGGGTGCGCTGGCCGGACCTTCGGAGACGGACCGTGGGGCCTGATCCACAAGTGGTGGGAGATCCCCACGGCCGCGTACGCGGTCATCGCCGCGGCGGGCCTGGCGTGCGCGGTGTGGGCGGAGACGGCGAAGAAATGGGCCTGACGGGCGCGGCCCCGACGGGCGCTGCGCTCGGCCGGCCATGCGGACCAGGCGCTGCGCTCGTCAGGCCCTGCGCTCGGCCGGCCCGGGTCAGGCGATGTGCTCGGCTTCCAGGTCGGCCTGGTAGCGGTTCTTGAAGTCCGGCAGCAGTCGGCGCAGCAGCACGGCACTGCGCGGATGCCGGATCCCGTGACCGTCGGCGAGGTGTATGTCGAGCTGGTCGGCGCTCGGCCAGTTGTGGTTCTCCTCGACGTACGCGATGAAGACCGGGTAGGCCAGCTCGGCGAACTCCTTGTCCTCCGCGGTGAAGTCGGGGACGGGCTCCGGGGCCTCGTACGGCTCCTGCTCGTAGCGTTCCTGCGCCGGGATCTCGCCGGTGAGCTGCCCGTCGAACGCCTCGGGAACGGGACCGGTGCCCAGAGGCCGTGTACGGCCGCCGGGGCCGGCCGGGACCGGCACCTGGACGGGCTCGAATCCGTCGGCATACGTCGGGTCGTACGTGCCCTGATACGCGTCCTGCGCGGCCTGCGACGCCGCGAACCAGGGGCTCTCGTAAGGGCCGGAGCGGGCGTCGGCGTACTCGTCCGGGGCCTGCGGCTCGGGGCGCAGATCCTCCCGGGCCCGATCACCTCCGCGGTCGGCGGACAGTCGCGCGGGCTCGGCAGGGATGGCCCCCCGCGGCGCGGTCAGCTCGGGACGGTCCTGCGCCTCCACCGGCGCGGGCGGCAGCAGCACGGGATCGATACCCGCGGCCGCCAGTCCGGCCGGGGCCGTGTCCGCCAGAGGCACCCCGTACTTCGCCAGCCGCAACGGCATCAACGCCTCGATGGGTGCCTTGCGGCGCCAGGCCCGGCCGAAACGTGCCTGCAGACGGGCCTGGTAGATCAGCCGGTCCTGCTCCAGCTTGATGACCTGCTCGTAGCTGCGCAGTTCCCACAGCTTCATCCGCCGCCACAGCTTGAACGTCGGTATGGGCGACAGCAGCCAGCGGGTGAGGCGCACGCCCTCCATGTGCTTGTCGGCCGTGATGTCGGCGATCCGGCCCACCGCATGGCGTGCGGCCTCGACGGAGACGACGAACAGCACCGGGATCACGGCGTGCATCCCGACGCCGAGCGGGTCGGGCCAGGCGGCCGCACCGTTGAACGCGATCGTGGCGGCCGTCAGCAGCCACGCCGTCTGCCGCAGTAGCGGGAACGGTATCCGCATCCAGGTCAGCAGCAGATCCAGCGCGAGCAGCACACAGATGCCCGCGTCGATGCCGATGGGGAAGACGATCGAGAAGTTGCCGAAGCCCTTCTGCTCCGCGAGCTCGCGCACCGCGGCGTACGATCCCGCGAAACCGATCGCGGCAATGATCAACGCTCCCGCGACGACGACACCGATGAGCACCCGGTGCGTGCGCGTCAGCTGCATTGCGGCCACCGCGTTCCCCTCCCCTTCAGCTTTCTGCGGGGCACAGCCTGGCACATGCCACCGGACGCCGTCCCTCCGCCCTCCGCGGCCCGTAGGGCGGGCAGCGGAGGAAAGAGCGGCATCGGGCCGCAACCGCGAGGGGGCGGCGGTCTTCCCGCGGACTACTTGTTGGCGGTGGCGACTGAGGCCACAGCCTCCTTGGCGGCCTTCAGCGCGTCCTTCGTCATGTCCGCGGACGACGGGTTCTTCGCGCCCGCGTAGCCGGTGCCGTTGTAGGTGAGCGTGATCAGACCGTTCTCCGTCCGCGCCACGATCGTGGCGTAGGTGAAGTCCTCACCGGTCTTCTTCAGCGTGTAGTTGACCGCGGTCGCCTCGTCACCGATGCCGGGGGCCGGCGCGCTCTTCACGTTCTTCGCGCCCTCGGTGTCCTGTGCCTTGGCGACCTCCTTCGCGAAGTTGTCCTTCGCGCGCTGCTCACCGCTGACGGCGAGGGAGGTGTCGGAGTCGTACCGCAGGAGGGAGACGTCGAGCCAGCGGTACTGCGAGCCCTTCACACCGTTGTCGTCCAGGCCGTTCCAGGAGCAGCTGCCGCGGTTGTCGGCGTCCGACGTCTTGCCTGCCGAACCGCCCTTCGACTTCGCGCCGGGGACCAGATCCTCGATCGTCTTGCGGGCGATCGTTTCGCACGGGTCCGGCAGCTTCGTGAACTTCGCGGGCGCCACCGCCTGCGACTTCTTCGCCTCGGGGGCGGACGAGGAGTCCGAGCCCTTGGACGAGCTGTCGGAGTCCGAGGAGCAGCCGGCGACGACGAGCATCACCGGGACGGCTGCGCAGGCGAGTATGCGAGTGAGTCGCGGGGCTGAACGGTGCATGGTTCCTTCAGTCGGTCGTCGGTCTGTCCGTACGTCGGCCACGGTCGGCCAGGCCACCGTACGCGTAGGCGCGTCGGCGGCGGGCCCGGATGCGGAAGCCGGAGCGGGCTCCCGCAGCCGCTCACTCGTCGAGGAGCTCCGCCAGCTTCCGGGCCAGACTCTGCGCCTTTTCCTGCAGTTCCTTGCTGTCCGGGACCTCTGTGACAAAGGCCGGCTGCTCGGCATAGTCGATCGTGACGATCACGTTCGATGTGCGGAACACCACGCTCACGGTGCGGCGCTGCGCCGTGGATCCGGCGCGGGCGAGCACGTCGTCGATGAAGGCGGCGTCGCCGAGGCCCTCGAGCACGCGGGGCTCCAGGCCGTCGGTGGACGCGCTCGTGGACGGCGTGCCGCCGGGGGAGCCCTCTTCGTCCGCCGGGGTGCCCGAGGGAGCGCCGGGGCTCGCGGGTCCGGACTCGCCGTCCTTGGCGGGCGACGAACCCGGCGCCGGGGACGCGGTGGACGAAGGCGAACCCGTGGGCCCGTCGGTCGCGGCATCCGTATCGGGATCGGCCGCGATCGGCACGGAGGCCGCGGACTGCTTCTTCGCGAAAACCTCCTGCGCACTGTTCTCGTCACTGACCGCGGGGTCGTAGGACACCACGCGCTCGAAGTCGACACGCAGCTGGTGCGAGGCGTCGGGGGCCTGGCCCTTCCAGCTGCACGCGGCACGGCGGTCGGTGTCGTACGTGGCAGACGCCGCGCCGCGCAGCACCTCCTGCTGCTGGTCCTCGGGCAGGGCCACGACACCCGGCAGAAGATCCTTCAGCGTGCCGCGCTCGACGGACCCGCAGGGCTCCAGCAGTGTGCGATACCTGCCGGGAGGCGCGGGGGAGGCAGTGGTGCTGCCGGCCTTGGCGTCGGTGGCCTCCGCCTCGGGGGCACCGCCGGCGGAGCAGCCGGTGGCCCCGGTGACGAACGCCGCTGCGGCGAGGAGCGCCGCCGCGCCGGGCATGAACGCCTTGCGTTGCACGACTCAGGCTCCCTTCTCCACGTCTCCAGGTCCCCCTGACGTCTCCACGCCGGAGGAAAAACGGTTGTCGCCCGCTGCGGGCCGACGGACACAATGTCTATCGCACGCGCTGCCCCGGATGCCGGTCCGCCGAACCATTCGCGGTTATTGGTCGGGCATTTGCGTTGCGAGCCATTTCGGGGGAATTGAGGAGTTATGTCGTATGTAGAGGTGCCGGGCGCGAAGATCCCGATCCGGATGTGGGCGGACCCTGCTGCGGTCGAGGGCGTCGCGATGCAGCAGCTGCAGAACGTGGCCACGCTTCCGTGGATCAAGGGCCTCGCCGTGATGCCGGACGTCCACTTCGGCAAGGGGGCGACGGTCGGCTCGGTGATCGCGATGCACGGGGCGGTCTGCCCGGCGGCGGTCGGCGTCGACATCGGCTGCGGCATGTCGGCGGTGAAGACCTCCCTGACGGCGAACGACCTGCCCGGCGACCTCTCCCGGCTGCGCTCCAAGATCGAGCAGGCGATTCCGGTGGGCCGCGGTATGCATGCCGAGATGGTCGACCCGGGACGGGTGTTCGGTCTCCCCACGGGCGGCTGGGACGACCTCTGGGACCGCTTCGACGGGGTGGCCGACGCGGTCAAGTTCCGTCGGGAGCGGGCGACGAAGCAGATGGGTTCGCTCGGCAGCGGAAACCACTTCATCGAGTTCTGTCTCGACGAGTCGGGCTCCGTCTGGCTGATGCTGCACTCCGGCTCGCGGAACATCGGCAAGGAGCTCGCCGAGTACCACATCGGCGAGGCACAGAAGCTGCCGCACAACCAGGGTCTGGTCGACCGTGACCTCGCCGTGTTCGTCTCGGAGACCCCGCAGATGGCGGCGTACCGGAACGACCTGTTTTGGGCGCAGGAGTACGCGAAGTACAACCGCGCGGTCATGATGGGGCTCTTCCAGGAGGTCGTCCGCAGGGAGTTCCGGAAGGCGAAGGTCACCTTCGATCCCGTCATCTCCTGCCAGCAGGAGGATGCCGAAGGCCAGATGAGGACCGTCGAGTACCGCCCTGGCGTGATCAGCTGCCACCACAACTATGTCAGCGAGGAGCGGTACGAGGGGATGGATCTGCTGGTCACTCGGAAGGGAGCCATCAGTGCGGGCTCGGGGGAGTGGGGGATCATCCCCGGTTCCATGGGTACGGAGTCGTACATCGTCCGTGGCCTGGGCAACCCCAAGTCGTTCAACTCGGCATCGCACGGTGCCGGCCGGAGGATGAGCCGGAACGCTGCGAAGCGACGCTTCTCGACGAAGGACCTGGAGGACCAGACGCGGGGTGTGGAGTGCCGTAAGGACTCCGGTGTCGTGGACGAGATCCCGGCCGCGTACAAGCCGATCAGCCAGGTGATCGACCAGCAGAAGGACCTTGTGCAGGTGGTCGCCAAGCTGAAGCAGGTCATCTGCGTCAAGGGCTGAAGCCGCCCGTCATCGAGGGGCCGTGGACTGCGCAGAGTGTGCGTCGTCCACGGCCCCTCTCTTGTGGAGCGCTTCGCGGTTTCGACGCGCGGACGACCGATGAGCGCGGTCCCGGTGTCGGCGCGGTGCTCTTCGAGATCCCGATGCTCCGCGATGACGCACAGCCTGCATTGGAAATGGAATCCATTTTCATGTACCGTCTGCGTCGCGCTGCCCAGAGAGGACCTGAACCATGGCTGTACCCAAGCGGAAGATGTCCCGCAGTAACACCCGTCACCGCCGCGCTCAGTGGAAGGCGATCACGCCGCAGCTCGTGCCGATTACGGTCGATGGCGTCGCCTATCTGGTGCCGCAGCGGCTGGCCAAGGCGTACGAGCGCGGTCTGCTGCGCCCCGAAGGCTGACGGGCATGGCCGAACAACTGCCCGTCACCGTCCTGTCAGGCTTCCTCGGAGCGGGCAAGACCACTTTGCTCAACCATGTTCTGAGTAACCGTGAGGGCATGCGCGTTGCGGTCATCGTCAATGACATGAGCGAGATCAACGTCGACGCCGCACTGGTGCGCGGCGGTGAGGCCGCCCTGTCGCGGACCGAGGAACGCCTGGTCGAGATGACCAACGGGTGCATCTGCTGCACCCTGCGCGACGACCTGCTTGAGGAGGTTGACCGCCTCGCTCGCGAGGACCGCTTCGACTACCTGCTCATCGAGTCCAGTGGCATCTCCGAGCCCATGCCGGTTGCCGCCACCTTCGCCTTCCCCCGCGACGACGGCGCAACGCTCGGCGATCTGGCCCGGCTGGACACCATGGTCACGGTCGTCGACGCCGCCAACTTCCTGCCGGAGCTGGCAGGTGGGGACGGGCTGGCCGAGCGGGGACTCGACCAATACGACGACGACGAACGCACCGTCAGCGACCTGCTGATGGACCAGATCGAGTTCGCCGACGTCATCGTGCTCAACAAGCTCGACCTCGTCGATATGGAGAGCGCCGACCGGCTGCGAGCAGCCCTGACCCGCCTCAACCCGGTGGCCCGGATCGTGTCCGCCACCCGCGGGCGCGTGGACCTCGGCGATCTGCTCGGGACCGGGCTGTTCGACCTGGAGCGCGCGCAGCAGGCCCCGGGCTGGGTCATGGAACTCAACGGCGACCACGTCCCGGAGACCGAGGAGTACGGCATCTCCAGCACGGTCTTCCGCTCCGAGGCGCCGTTCCATCCGGGCCGCCTGTGGACGTTCGTCACCGAGAGGCTCGACAGTGGAACCTTCGGGCAGATCCTGCGCTCCAAGGGGTTCTTCTGGCTGGCGAGCCGGCCCAACGTGACCGGTCTGTGGTCACAGGCCGGTGCCGTAGCCCGCTTCGAACCCTCCGGTGCCCGGGACGCGGACAGCTCACAGGGCCAGGAGCTGGTCTTCATCGGCACGGGCCTGCGCACCGCAGCGCTTCAGGCTGCGTTGGCCGGCTGCCTCATGAAGGAGGGCGAAAGCCTCCCGGCCGTCGACCCGTTTCCCGCGTGGGACACCTACGGCATCGACGACGCCTGCGAGCACACGTACCCCGAACTCGTACCGCAGATGTGAAGCTTCCGGGTTGGGCGGTGGTCGCAGCCACGGCACTGCCCAACCCGGTACCCTCGCCGGCCTACGAGGGCATGGACGATGACGCTCAACGCCTTCGTACCGGCGCGCGTGTTCAGCGAGGCGCTCCCGCGTAACCCCGCGCTCGCGGTGCCGGTCTCGAGCGCGGCCGGGATCGTGCTGCCGGGCTGTGAGTGTGCGCGTCGGTGCCCGTGGCGGGGGGTCTGATCCGGCGCGGTGTGACTCCGGCGGCCGCCTTCGCGTTCCTTCTGTCCGCACCGGCCGTCAATCCGATCGTGCTCGCCGCGACGGCTGTCGCCTTTCCGGGCAGGCCGGAGATGGTCGCCGCGCGGCTCGTCGCCTCGCTCGCCACCTCGGCGGCGATGGGCTGGCTGCGGCTGGGGCGGTCGGACACCCATGGCCCTCGCGTCGCCTGGCTTCTGCTGCCGCCCGTGCTCGCCCTGCTGCTCTTCGCCCCACCGGCCCTGGGCTCCTGCACCGCGACACGTGACCATCCGAAGATCGTCGAGGACTACGAGCGCTTCGAGCCGTTCCCCCGTGGTTGCCTCCAGCAGACGCCGGCCGTGACTCCGAAGAGTCACGGCCGGCAGTTCATCCACCGCGAGGGCGGGGACGATCACCAGGACGACTTGGTGACTCCGGGAAGGAATCCGGCGTGGGCCTGCTCCCGCATACGGACGCGGGACAGCCCAAACCGCCGCAGGTGTCCCCGGGGCCGGCCGTCCACGCTGTCCCGGTTGCGTACCCGGGTCGCGCTGGCGTCGCGTGGCTGCCGCCGAAGCTCCGCCAGAGCGGCAGCCCGCTCCGTCTCTGGGGTGCCCGGGCGGCGGATGATCTCCTTCAGCTCGGCCCGGCGGGCGGCGTACCGCTCGACGATTGCCTTGCGCTTCTCGTTCTTCGCGATCTTGCTCTGCTTGGCCATCAGACCTTCACTCCCCGGGCGCGGATGCGGGTCACGGCCGCCTCGATCCCGATGCTGTCGATCGTCTTGATCGCCTTGGTGCTGAGTGTCAGGCGTACATGCCTGCCCTCGCTCGGCAGCCAGTACCGCTTGCGCTGGATGTTGGGGTCGAAGCGCCGGGATGTACGCCGGTGCGAGTGGGAGATGTTGTTGCCGAAGCCCGGCTGGGCGCCGGTCAGTTGGCAGTGGGCGGACAAGGTGTTACCTGCCTCTCTTCAGACGAAGCTCTTTTTGGTAATGGAAACCATTGTCATATACTAGCGCCCATGGCTCGCAACGAAGTACGCCCGATCATCAAGCTCCGCTCCACCGCAGGGACCGGCTACACCTACGTCACCCGCAAGAACCGACGGAACGATCCCGACCGCATGGTCCTGCGCAAGTTCGACCCGATCGCCCGCAGGCACGTCGACTTCCGCGAAGAACGCTGACCCCATCACCCCTGTCTGAAGGACATCGTCATGAAGCCCGGAATCCACCCCGCCTACGGCCCTGTCGTCTTCCGCGACAAGGCCGCAGGCTCCGCCTTCCTCACCCGCTCCACCATGACCAGCGACAAGACGATCGAGTGGGAGGACGGCAACACCTACCCCGTCGTCGACGTCGAGATCTCGAACGTGAGCCACCCCTTCTACACCGGTACCGCCCGCGTCCTGGACACCGCCGGCCGCGTCGAGCGATTCGAGCGCCGCTACGGCCGTCGCGAGGCGAACTGATGCAGGGCAAACCCCGACTGCCTGTCGTGATCGTCGGCGGGCTGCACTCCGACGCCCGCAAACAAGTCGTGGAACGCCTCCTGCGGACCGTCCCCGGCAGTGTCGCCCTCCACCACGATCTGGCCACAGCGGCCGAAGGCACCCTGCGCCGCCTGGTGCGCGACTCGACGGGCGTGCTGTCGCACAGCAATGCACCGCTCGTCAACGACTGCGCCTGCTGCGCGCTGCGCGAAGACCTGGTCCCCGAGCTGGAGCGCCTGGCCGCCGAGGGCATGACCCGGCTCGCGATCGTCGAACTGTGGGACTCTGTCGAACCAAAGGCGATGGCGGAGGTCGTCGTCGCGCACGGCGGCGAGGCCCTCGAACTCACCAATGTGATGACCGCCGTCGACCCCGCGCTCGTACTGCCCTACCTCGCCAACGGCGACGACCTGGCCGAAGTCGGCCTCGCCGCTGCCGACACCGACCAGCGCACCGTCGGCGACACCTGGGCCCGTCAGCTGGAGTACGCGCCCGTGCTCGCACTCGTCAGCAGCGAAGACGCCGACGACGAGGACCGCGCCCTCCTCGCCCAACTCCACCCGACCGCCCGCCGGGTCCCCGCCGGATCAGGCGAACTCGCCCAACTGGCCTTCGCCGGCTTCGACGTGGAAACGGCAGCCGCCGCCCAGCACCCGGCCTGCGCCCTGCTGCCCCAAGAAGCAGACGAAGCAGGAGTCGCCACCCTCGTCTGGCACCGCCACCGCCCCTTCCACCCCGAACGCCTCTACCAGGCACTGGAAGACCTCTGCTGCAGCGCCGCCCGCAGCCGCGGCCGGTTCTGGCTCGCCGACCGCCCCGACACCCTTCTCGCCTGGGACGCCGCCGGCGGCGCACTGTGCGTGGAGAACGCCGGCCCGTGGCTGGCCTCCCTGCCCGACGCCGCCTGGGACATGGTGCCCCCGATCCGCCGGGCCGCTGCGGCACTGGACTGGCACCCCGAGCACGGCGACTGCTGCCAGCACCTTGTCTTCACCTCCCCCGGCCTCGACCGCGACCTCTTGGCACGGCTCCTCGAGTCCTGCCTCCTCACCGACGACGAGTACGCCGCCGGCCCCGAGGCGTGGAAACACCTGCCGCCCGCGTTCGACACCCTCCTCGCCCCCGTCTCATGACTCCACCCCGGCGCCAAGCACACAGCCGAATTCAGCACCGAAACAGGAGCGCTCATGGCCCGCCGTCACGACCCCCGCAAGTCGCTCAAACCCCGCCCCAACCCCCTTGAAGCGGCCGGGATCACGTACATCGACTACAAGGACACCGACCTGCTGAGGAAGTTCATCTCAGACCGCGGGAAGATCCGCAGCCGCCGCGTCACCCGCGTCACCGCGCAGCAACAGCGGCAGATCGCTGCAGCGATCAAGAACGCCCGGGAGATGGCGCTCCTGCCGTACGCCCGCGTCGGCGCGTAGTACCGCCGCCTGCGTGCTCAGACGGACAGGGCGATCTTCCCTCGGGGTTGGCCGTATGACGGTGCGGAATGCGCCTGCCGCCATCAAGGGCAGCACGGGGGTGAACGGCTCGGCGGTCGGCGTGCGGCTTCCTGCGGAGGCGGTGAGCCGTCGATGATGTCGAGGTCTGCGACGTGGAGGTCAAGGCCGTCGATCTTGACTAGTCGGGTAAGGATTCGGCGAGCTGGTTTGGCGGCGGTGGTTGCGGTGGACGAAGGTGCCTGTGGCGGGCCACTTGGGTTTGTTGCGTGGGCTGCGGGCGTGAAGTGCGACGTCATCGGGTGTCACCACAACTATGTGGCGGAGGAGCGCTACGACGGCATGGATCTGCTCGTCACCCGCAAGGGCGCGATCAGGGCCGGCTCCGGTGACTTCGGGATCATCCCGGGCTCGATGGGCACCGGCTCGTACATCGTGAAGGGTCTCGGCAACGAGGCGTCGTTCAACTCCGCGTCCCACGGAGCCGGCCGCAGGATGAGCCGCAACGCGGCGAAGCGGCGCTTCTCGACAAAGGACCTGGAGGAGCAGACGCGGGGTGTGGAGTGCCGGAAGGACTCGGGTGTGGTGGACGAGATCCCGGGTGCGTACAAGCCGATCGAGCAGGTGATCGACCAGCAGCGGGACCTGGTCGAGGTGGTGGCGAAGCTCAAGCAGGTCATCTGCGTCAAGGGCTAGGGTGCAGCAGTTGACGTGACCCGTGAGCCCCGGACTGGATCAGTCCGGGGCTCGGCCGTGCTTGGGATCCTGGGCGCTGCGGCGATTCGGTGCTAGGTGCGGGCGGCGAGGTAGACGCCGACGGCGACGGTGCCGGCAGCGGCGAGTGCGGCAAGCGGAACCGCCCAGTGGCCGGCGAGTGTGGTGGCCAGTACGAGGGCAGCCCCGATGGGCAGGACGAGCTGCTGAGCCGTGCTCCGCTTGAAGTGGCGCGCGTGCACGGCCCACACCGTGATCATGAACAGTGCGGTGGGCAGTGTGACGGACAGGGCTGCTGCCGTTGCGGAGATGTGGGCATGGCCGGTCGCCTGTTCGACCGTCACTTCCAGACCGGCACCGATCGCCGCGGCCGAACCGAAGATCACATAGTGGCTGTAGCCCCAGATGAAGGCCTGGCGGCTGGAGACCAGGTACTCGTGGATGGGCACGGCGAAGTAGATCCAGAATGCGGCGAAGACGATGACCAGGCCCCCTGCTGCGAGCGGCAGAAGTTCTGCGAGTGCTGTCCTTCCGGTCAGTGCCGACTGGACTGCCACGGTGGCGGCCGCGATGCTTTCGCCGAGCACGATGATGGTGAAAAGTCCGTAGCGTTCAGCGATGTGGTGCGGATGCCAACTCGTGCGCCCGCGGCGCTCCGCGAGCGCCGGGACCAGCAGCTCAGCGAGTACCAGCGGGCCGACCCCCCACACCCACGCCGAGTCCGGCAGCAGCAGGAGGGCCACCCAGCCGGCCTGGACGATCGCCAGTCCGGCGGCGTACCGCAGCGTGGTGGATCTGGCCGCGCCGGTCTCGCTGCGGGCCGCTCGGAGCCATTGGGCGGTCAGCGCGACCCGCATGATCAGGTATCCGGTGACCGCGACTCTGTAGTCGGCCCCGTCGAACGCGGCGGGGACCCCGGCGGCCAGCACCAGGACGCCGGCCATCTGTACGAGCGTGGCGAGCCGGTAGGGCACGTCGTCGCAGTCGTAGGCGGATGCGAACCAGGTGAAATTGACCCAGGCCCACCAGAGCGCGAAGAAGACGAGCATGTAGCCCGTCACGCCTTGCGCGGGATGCCCCTCGGCCACCGCGTGCACCAGGCGGGCCCCGGCCTGCGCCACGGCCACGACGAAACACAGGTCGAACAGCAGCTCCAGCGGCGTGGCCGTGCGGTGGGCCTCGGCCGGATCACGGGCCCGCATGTGGCTCAGCGGGCTGACTGCCACGCCGTGCCCCACTCCGCGGACGGTGTTCTGCTCGCGCATCGTCGCCGTGCCCTTCACCGGGAATGCCCGGACTTGTGCAGCCCTGGCGGCCTTACCCTCGTCAGGATGCCGCCGTGCGTCGCGCATCGCCCGATGGGGAGGCGGCCCCGCTGTCCGACCAGCGGCCTGCCTGCGGTCTGGGTCCTCTGCGTCGCCCCTGCGCCGCCCTCTCCCCCCGCCCCTCGTCGTCGCGGCCTTGACCCTTCGGCCGGTCCTCACTCATCGGCGACGTGCCCTGTCAGCGTGTCCAGGCAAGGAGGGCGCAGCGCGCGAACAAAGGCTTGCTGCGGACCCAAGAGCCGTGCGGCCGCTACGCGGCCAGATGTTCCTTGAAGAAGCCGGTCAGCTTCTCGATCACGGTCGGCACGTACTCCTCCTTGTCGTACAGATCGATGTGGGTGGCGCCGTCGATCCAGAAAAGCTCCTTGGGCTCCCTCGCCTTCTCGATCGCCTGGCGACTGAAGTAAGCGGTGTCTGTCTCGGTCCCGCGATCATCAGCAGCGGCCGCGGCGAGATGAGATGGATGAGGTCGTACGAGGAGTACTGAGCGATCTGGTCGATGCTGCGCAGGACGAACCAGTTCTTCGACCTCGGGTGCTGCGCACGGGGCGTGCGGTAGTAGTTGTGGCCCTGCCGGTAAAGAGTGGGCGAGTCCTTCGCCTCGTCCTCGGTTTCGGGGACGATGTGCAGCCGACGTGGCTCCTTGCCCTGCGCCTCCTCGGTACGCGACTTGCCCGCCTCGTCGAGCAACCCGCGGACGACGTCCTCGCTCTGGTCACCGCCCAGACCCTCGCGGCACAGCGCACCCATGTCGGCTCCGCTGACCGTGGCGACGGCCTTGATGCGGTGCTCGGTCTGCGAGGCATAGGGGACGTAGCCGCCCGACGCACAGATTCTGTCCATTCCAGGTCGGTCCGGCCTCGCCGTGACCGGGCCCGCCGTCGGCCGTTGAGGTGGCATGGATCTTGACGACCCCTTCGTGGTGCCTCCTTCGAGCGCTTCGACCATGTTGTCAAGGGCTGACGCCCGGCACACGACGTGATCGACAGGCCCCGGACCGACCGCAGTCCGGGGCCTCTTGCTGTGGGCTCGGCGGGTCGGACCTGGTCGCCGAGCGGCTCGGAATGGATCCGGGAGCGTTCTGGAACTCGATCGAATCGGCCCGTGCCCGGACCGGGGGCCTGCCCAGGCCGGCGGGTTGACCGGCTCAGGAGACGGTGCCGGCCATCCCGCCGCCGCCGGTGGCTACGCCGCCGATCGGCTTGGGGGCGGAGAAGGGGGGCGTGTCCTGTTCGCAGGTTGTCCCGGCCGGCGGGAGGGTGCCGTCGATGAAGTAGCGGCTCTCGTGGGCCTGGATGCAGCTGCTGGGGTTGATCAGTGCGGTGTGCCCGTACCCGTTGTTGGTGAGCAGGCGGGCGTTGGCCAGTTCCTTGGCCATGGCCTCCGCGTCCGAGTACGGAGTGGAGGGGTCGTACCTGGTGCCGACCAGCAGGACGGGATGTGCCGTCGGCTTGTTCCACGGGCCGCGGTAACGGTTGGGGGCGACCGGCCAGGTGGAACATCCCTCGGCGGCCCAGGTCCAGAAGCGTCCGGCGTCGCCCGCACGGGCGGCACTGGCCTCCTCCATGGCGTGGTAGACACCGGGGTCACGCGGATTGGGGCTGTCGCCGCACAACACCGCAGCGCCCTGTTCCTCGCCCAGGTACGGATTCGGATTCGGGACCGCCGGTGGCGGCGGGAGTGGGGACGGCTCCGGGACACGGCCCTGCCACAGGTCCTGCAGCCTGCCGGCGAGGTTGCTCCACCCGGGGTGGACGACGTAGAGGCTGTTCACCACGTCGGCGACTGCGCCCGCGTAGGTCCACGTGCCCACGGGATGCTTCCGGAGCCGCTGCATCAGCTGGTCGAACTTGTCCCGGGTCGCTATCGGGCCGCCGGCGGAGAAGGCGCAGCGGGCGGTGGTGGTGGACCCGCACAGGGTGAGGAACTTGTCCACGGTTGCTGCCGCGGTGCGGTCCGAGCCCATGCGCAGGAACGTCGTGAGCCGGGGGTCGTCGTCGGACGAGTGGTTCGTCCAGGCCTGCGGGTCGATGTTGCTGTCGAGGACCATGGCGCGGACCTTGTCGGGGAACAGGTTGGCGTAGGTGGCGCCCAGGATCGTGCCGTAGGAGATCCCCTGGTAGGTGAGCTGGGGTTCGCCCACCGCCTGGCGGAGCTGGTCGAGATCGCGAGCGGTTTCGGCGGTCGAGACATGGCGCAGGAGCTCGGGGTCACGCTGCTCACAGCGCCGGACCAGATCCTTGTACGTGGCGATGAAGGCCGTCCGCTCCTTCTCGCCCACCGGGAAGCCCGCCGCTTTCCTCGCACCCCACTCCGCGGCTTCCTCGGGACTCGCGAAGCAGTTCACCGCGGTGCTGCTGCCGATCCCGCGGGGGTCCCAGCTGACGATGTCGAACCGCTCCCGCACCTCGTGCGGGAAGGACTCGTAGTTCTGCGGCATCTGCACCGTTCCGGGCCCGCCGGGGCCGCCGGGGTTGAAGAACAGGGTGCCGATGCGTCGCCCGGGGTCGGTTGCCCTCCGTTTGACGACTGCCAGCTCGATGGTGCGACCACCTGGTCTGTTGTAGTCCAGCGGCACCTTCGCGGTCGCGCAGTCGAACTCGCTGCCTGGAACGCAGGATCTCCAGTCCAGCTGCGGGGCGGGCACCGAAGGGGTGGGCGTACCGCCGGCCGCGGCGAGTTCCTGCCCGGTCAGAACCGTCGAACAGGTCACCAACGCGGTGATGACCGAGGCATGACGTCGAAGGCCCGATATGAGTCCGCGTATAGGGGGCATGGGCATCGTCCTTCTTTCTCCGTGGCTGGGCGCCGTGGCTGAGCGCCCGAGGCCACCGATGCCCTGGACCTCGGCACGCATCCGTGTCCACAACACAGCGGTGCGGCAGTGGGCGCGAGGCAACGCAGCCGAATGGCCGAGCCACTGCGGCTCGGCAGCGCGCGCGTGGTGACTCACCCCTTCGGCTGCGCTGAGTGCCGGGAGGACAGGCGTCTTCAACGTGGCGGACGAGTACGCCGCAGCGACCCAGTCGGCTGCGCACTGGCGTGATCGGCTGCCATGTGGTGAGGACGAAGTCGGCCCAGGTGGTGTGCGTGAAGGGTCGAGGCTCTGTGCGCGTCGAAGTGTCGAGGGGCCCGGACCGGTTCGGTCCGGGGCCCTCGTGCATACCGGGGCCGAGGGTCAGCCGGTCGGCGTCAGGGTGTTCAGCGTGGCGAGGTCCTCCGGGGGGAGTCGGAGCGTCGTCGCGGCGATGTTCTCCTCCAGGTGGGTGCGGGACGAGGTGCCCGGGATCGGGAGCATCACCGGGGACAGGGCGAGCAGGGCCGCCAGCATGACCTGTGCCGGAGTGGCGCCGTGGCGGTCGGCGATGTCGCGGAGCGCGGCCAGGTCGGGGACGCCGAGGCCGCCGAGCGGGAAGAACGGCACGAATGCGATGGCTTCGCGCGTACAGATGTCGAGCACGTCGTCGCTCTCGCGGTGGCCGAGGCTGAAGCGGTTCTGCACGGCCGTGACAGGCGCGATGCGCCGGGCCTCGGCGAGCTGTTCGGCGGTCATGCCACTGATGCCGAGATGCCGGATCAGTCCCTGTTCCCGCAGTTGTGCGAGTGCGCCGAACCGTTCGGCGAGGGGACCGTCGCTCGGCAGGGCGCGCAGGTAGACCAGGTCCAGGTGGTCGCGGCCGAGTTCGCGCAGGTTCCGGTGGATGGCGGCCTTCAGTTCCTCGGGAGACGCGGAGGGCAGCCATTCACCGTCGTAGGTGCGGCCGGGGCCGACCTTCGTCGCGATGACCAGGTCGTCGGGGTACGGGTGGAGGGCGGTGCGGATCAGGGCACTCGCCGTGATGTCGCGGAAGAAGTAGAACCATGCGGTGTCGATGTGGTCGACGCCCAGCTCGACGGCGCGGCGCAGGACGGTGACGGCACGCTCGGGGTCGCCTGCGGGGCCGTGCCAGTCGCGGGACGGCAGCCGCATCGCGCCGAAGCCCATGCGGGCCACGGACAGGTCGCCGCCGATGCTGAAGCGCCCGGCGGCAGCGGCGGGTGAGATGGGCGCGGTGGGCGCGGTCCGCGGGGCGATCGGTGCTGGCGTGGGCGTGAGTTCGTTCGTCGGCATGCGGGAATCCTGCGCGCAGCCACAGGGGTGGTGGCGAAATGGCACGTTGCTGCCAGACTGATCGCACCATGGCGACCGATCGGATCGTGACCCTGCGGGGCGAGAAGGAACTGGTCCGCCGGGCGGGCCACTTGTTCGGCTCGGCGCGCAGTGAGTTCCTGTGTGCCGCCGAGGATCTGGTCACCTGGTCGGCCGGTGTCAACGCGGCGTTCGCCGAGGGGTATCGCCCTTCGCTGGAGCAGGGCCTGTCCATGCGCAAGCTCTACACCCCGCGGGCCGTGGCCGACGAGGATTCCGAGCGCCGGCTGGTGAGGATCTCGGCGTACGCGCAGGTGCGCATCTCCACGGCGCCGCTCGCCCGGGAGGCGATCGTCATCGACCGGAGGGTCGCGATCCTCGCGGGACCGCCCGCGGCCGGGACGCGGACGTACTCGGTCGTCAGCTCGCCCGACGTCGTCGAGGGCGTGCGGTCGCTGTTCGGAGCGGCGTGGGAGTCCGCCACTGGCCTGGACGACTTCCGGCGTGCGCGCAACGTCACCCGGCCGCCGGACCTGAGCGAGGACGCGCGCCGGATCCTGCGGATGCTCGGTGAAGGGCACACGGACGAGGCGGCGGCGCGGCTGCTCGGGATGTCGCTGCGCACCTACCGCAGACGGGTCGCCGAGGTGATGGCGCTGTTGGGCGCGACGTCGCGGTTCCAGGCGGGGCTGCGGGCCGGGGAGTTGGACGGGTCGGTCTGAGGGATCCTCACAGTTCCCTGTGGACCTTGGAGTTGGAGGCCTGCGCGCGGGGGCGCACCACGAGAAGGTCGATGTTGACGTGGGACGGGCGGGTGACGGCCCAGGTGATCGTGTCGGCGACGTCGTCGGCGGTGAGCGGGGCGGCCACGCCCGCGTAGACCTTGGCGGCCTTCTCCGTGTCGCCGCGGAAGCGGGTCGTGGCGAACTCCTCGGTCCTGACCATGCCGGGAGCCACCTCGATCACGCGGACCGGGGTGCCGACGATCTCCAGGCGCAGGGTCTCGGCGAGAACATGGGCGCCGTGCTTGGCCGCGACGTAACCGCCGCCGCCCTCGTAGGTGCCGAAACCGGCCGTGGAGGACAGCACGACGACCGTGCCGTCGCCGCTTTCGGTGAGCGCCGGGAGGAGTGTCTGCGTGAGGTGGAGCGTGCCGATGACGTTGACCTCGTACATCCGGCGCCAGTCGGCGGGGTCGCCCGTGGCGACGGGGTCGGCGCCGAGTGCGCCACCGGCGTTGTTGACGAGGACGTCGCAGCGGTCCAGGGATGCGGCGAAGTCTTCGACGGCCGGGCGGTCGGTGACGTCCAGTGCGTAGGCGGTGGCATGGTGGCCGGCCGCGGCGAGTTCGGCGGCGACGGCCTCGATGCGGTCCTTGCGCCTGCCGGTAAGCACGACATGGAATCCGGCGGCTGCCAGCTGACGTGCGGTGGCCGCGCCGATGCCGCTGCCGGCTCCGGTGACGACGGCGACGGGCGTCCCGGCGGTGGTCATGTCAGTCTCCTCGCGCGTGTGATCGAACCTGTGGTCAGGATAGGCGGGGCGGTGGGGGCCGGTGGCGCGCCGGGGGTGACGGGCAGTGGGGCGCATTGCGGCACAATCTGTATCTTCTGGCCATGTCTGTGATGCGTGGAACGCTGGCGGCCGGGGCCGCAGCGGTGCTGCTGGTGGTCGGCTCGGGGATGGGGGCGAGCGCGGGCACGGGGGACGGTGGGTCCGTCGGGGCGGTCGAGCCGGAAGCCGATGTCGCCCACCACGGGTACGTCTCGCTGAGTGAGGGGCGGCTCGGGGTCTCGGTGATGAGCCGGAACCACGGTCCGTCGAGCGTCACGAGCGCCACGGTGAGGCTGGAGTTCTCGCTGCGGCCGGTCGGGGATCTGCGGCTGCCGCGCAGGTGTCTGTGGGCCGCGGAGCGGGTGGTGCTGTGCGCGACGGGCCCGTTGTCCGCGGACGGGGTGGGCCGGACGGTCACCCTTGATCTGCGGACACACGGCACCTCGTCCGAGGGGGTCGTCAAGGTCGCCACCGTGTGGAACGGCGGGGCGAGCGACCGGAATCCGGCCAACAACGAGCACCAGGTGCTCGTCCCGGCCACCGGCGATCGGTACGCCTTCTGAGCGGTCCGCGCCGACCGGGCGTCGGACTCGGTCGCCGGGGTCATCCGACTGCTGTCCCGCGCCCCGACGCCCAGGCGATGTAGCCGTCGGGGCGGACCAGCAGCGCGCCGGTGCGATCCGAGGACCAGTGCGCCCGCATCACGCTGCCGGGGGCGGTCGGGGCCTTCGTGGTCGCCGCGGAGTCCGCGGAGCCGTCCCCTGAGTCGTCCGCGGGGCAGATCAGCACGAACTCGCCCGCGCGCAGCAGTTCGTAGAGCCGCCCCTCGGCGAGCTGCAGGTCGGGCGCGCGACGGCCGGTGAGCGGGTGCGCGCCGCGGGGTGCGCCGTATGAGACGCCGATGCCGGAGACCATGCCAAGTGCCTTGGTGGCGGCGGGCCTCACGGTGTTGAGGAAGCGGGCTGCGAGAGAGCGTGCGGCGCGCTGAAGCGGGGTGTGCGCCATCGCGAGACGCACGATCGCCCCACTGCTGCGGAGGACCATCCTGCCGACCGGGTGCCGCTCGGACTGGTAGGAGGCGAGAAGGGCTTCGGGGTCGGGCGCCTGGCCCCGGACGACCGATGCGAGCTTCCAGGAGAGGTTGGCCGCGTCCTGCAGGCCGGTGTTCATGCCCTGGCCGCCGGCGGGGGAGTGCACATGAGCGGCATCGCCCGCGAGGAAGACCTGGCCGACGCGGTAGGCGGGGGCCTGGCGTTCGTCGCTGTGGAAGCGCGAGATCCAGCGGGCGTCGTGCATACCGAAGTCGCTGCCGAGGGCGCGGCGGGCGATCTCGCGGACCTCGTCGAGTTCGACGGGCTCGCTGTCGGGGACCTGGCGGGTGCGGCTCCACCCCATGACGCGGTACCAGCCGTCGCCGAAGGGCGCCATGAAGGCGAAGGTGTCTCCCACGCCGTTGACCGTGAGGAGGTCGGCGGGCTCCTCGGCGAGCCTCACGTCCGCGAGGACGATGGACCTGATGACGGAGACGCCGGGGAAGGGCAGGCCGAGTGCCGTGCGCACGGAGCTGCGGACACCGTCGGTGCCGACCACATAGCGGGCGCGGAGCATGCCGCCCGCGGCGCCGGTGGGTGTGCCGTCCGGGGCGCCGTCCGTCGTGCTGAGCTCCACGGTGACGGACGCCGGTGCCCCGGCATTCCCGGTGGACTGGCGCAGGCCCGTCAGCTCCGTGCCGTAATGGAAGTCGACGCCCGCGGCCACCGCCCGGCGCTCCAGGAGCTTCTCCACCTCGTACTGCGGCGTGATCAGGAGGAACGGGAAGCGGGACGGGAGCGTGGCCAGGTCGAGCGAGAGCCGGCGGAACAGGCGCAGACCGCTGATCGGGGTGCCCTTCGTCACCAGCTCGTCGGCCAGGCCGCGGGCGTCGAGCAGTTCGAGGGTGCGGGCGTGCACGCCGAAGGCGCGGGTGATGTTGCTCGTCTCGTGGGGGCGGCGCTCGACGACCGTGACCGAGACGCCGGCGGCGGCGAGGTCGCCCGCGAGCAGCATGCCGGTGGGGCCGGCGCCCACGACGATCACGTCGGTGTCGACTGCGGTGGTGCTGTCGCGGTCCGTGCTTCCGGTGGCGTGCATGGCTGCCTCCCGTGAGTCGGCGGTGTGAGGTCGACGTTGCAGATCGGCTCCTGCAGTCGACGCCTGGGTCAACAGGTGTTGGTCAACGCTTGTTGGCAAATGTAGAGCGGGCCGCCCTGGCGTGTCAACACCTGTTGGCCTACAGTTGTTGGCATGACGACGGAAGCACCCGGCGCGCCGCGCCGCTCCGATGCCACCAAGGCCGCGATCCTCGAAGCCGCCCGCGAGCGCTTCGCGGCGGACGGGTACGAGCGCGCGACGATCCGCGCCATAGCGCGTGACGCGGGCATCGATCCCTCGATGGTCATGCGCTACTTCGGCAACAAGGAGGGACTGTTCGCCGCCGCTTCCGAGTTCGACCTGCGGTTGCCGGAGTTGGGTGCCCTGCCCGGCAAGCACGCGGGAGCCGTGCTCGTCGCCCACTTCCTCGAGCGGTGGGAGCAGGACGAGGTGTTGACGGCGCTGCTGCGGGCGGGCGTCACCAATGCCGTCGCCGCCGAGCGAGCCCGCTCGATCTTCAGCGAGCAAGTGGGCCCGGTCGCCGCGAGTCTGTCCCCGGACCCGGCCGACGCCCCGCGCCGGGCCGCGCTCGTCGCCTCGCAGATCCTGGGCATGGCGATGGCCCGCTACGTGCTCTGCTTCCCGCCTGCCGTGGAGATGACGCGGGAGGAGGTGGTGAGCTGGCTGGGCCCCACGGTGCAGCGCTATCTCACCGAGGAGCGCCCCTAGTGCCCCTAGTGCCCCTGGCGCCCCCGGCAGGCTTTGCCCTGTCGCGGTCGAACACTGCCGGTCGCGGCCACCAGGACCTGGCCGGCCGGGCACCGGTCGGCCAGGTCTGCGCCGTACGCTTTCTGCATGACGCAGAAGAGTTCGCGCGATGGCAAGCGGGTTCGGCTCATGGCCGATCTCTCCATTGCCTCGCGGCGCTACATGGCTTCCTACGCCCTGTTCAACCAGGCCATCGCCGACCATCTGCGGCTGCACCCCACGGATCTCCAGTGCCTGAACCTCCTCGGCCTGGAGTCCGGGCCGGTCACGACGGGACGCATCGCCGAGCTGACCGGGCTGACGACCGGTTCGGCGACCCGGCTCGTCGACCGGCTGGAGCGCTCCGGCCATGTGACCCGTGAACGCGACCCGCATGACCGCCGCCGAGTCCTGGTGCAATGCGTGCCGGAGCGCATGGCCGAGGTCGGGGCGCTGTGGGAGCGGTTGAACGCCCCGTGGGCCTCGATGTTCGACGCGTACTCGGATCAGGAGGTCGAACTGATCACGGCCCATATGAGGCGAACGGTGGACCTGGCCGCGCAGCAGGTGGAGCGGCTGCGCGCAGGTGACGTCGACACTCGGGCGTGACGCGAACGCGCTCGCACTGTCCCCGTTCCGAGCGGGGTTACGCCGAGCCCGAGGTGCGCAGCGCGGATTCGACGATTGCTTCCAGGCGCGCGTGGTGCGCGCCGCGCCAGTAGACCCGGTCGCATGCCGTGCACCTGGCGAACACGTCGTACGAGCGCTGCGTGCCCTGCTGCAACTGCTCCTGGACGGAGTCCTTGTCGGCTTCCGTCAGCGGCCCGTTGCACGCCGTGCAGCGGGTCCACGGTGCGAGCGCGGGCGCGAACCGTTCCAGGACGTCCTTGAGCTGGTCGTCCGGCCGGTCGCTGTAGACATAGGCACCTGCCCAGAGCTCCCGGCGGCGCAGCAGCCCGCGATCGCGCGAGAGCAGGACGCGGCGCTCCTTGGCGGAGAGGGTGGCGAGTGCCGGGTCGCCGATGTCCTCGTTCTCGTAGGCCGCGTCCACGCCGAGCAGGCGCAGCCGGCGCGCCAACGTGCCGAGATGGACGTCGAGCAGGAATCGCAGCGGCGCGCCGGGGATCTCCTGCGGCCGCTGCACGCCCCGGACCTCGACGTGTTCGCCCGCTTGCGGAACGTGCGAGACGGGCACCGGGCGGCCGTCGACCAGCAGGCTGCCCGCCTCGGTGAGCGGCACTCCCAGCGATTCGACGACATGACCGAGCGTCGACGAACCGTCGGTGACGACGGGTGTGCGGCCCTGCCGGCGCTCCGAGGAGACGAAGAGCCGCAACTCGGGGGCGACGCTGAAGGAGATCCTCGGTCCGTTCACAGCGCCAGCATGTCACTGGCTGCGCGGCTCCAGCCAGCAGTTTCCGTGCGCGGAATACCGCTCCTATGCGCGGAACGCCGCAGCGTGGTCCGCCGCCCATTGGGCGAAGGTGCGTGCCGGGCGGCCGGTCAGCTTCTCGACGGTGCCGGTGAGCGGCGCCGGTGAACCGTCCGTCGACGCCCAGTAGTCCAGCAGGCCCCGCGCGAACTCGCTCGGCATGTGCGCCGATGCCGACTGCTGCCACTCCTCCCTCGTCACCCGGCGGATCTCGATGGGCGTCGTGCGGCCCGCGGCGCGCTCCAGAATCGCGATCTGTTCAGTGAACGCAAGGGATTCCGGGCCGGTCAGGTGGTGTGTGCCGCCGCGCAGCAACGGGTCGGTGAGCACGGCCATCGCGGCCTCTGCCAGGTCGAGTTCATGGAGCGGATCGCCGTGACTGCCCGGATAGGGGAGTTCGACGACGCCGGTGGAGCGCAGTGCGTGTGCCCATTGGAGCGCGTTGCCCGCGAAGGCGCCGGGTCGCAGGACGGTGAACGGGACAGGGCCGTCGGCGAGGGCCCTTTCGGTGGCGAGGTGCATCGCCGCGAGCGGGTTGCCGGCTGCTTCCGGGGCCAGGACCGCACTCGACGACAGCAGCACGATGTGCCCGACACCTGCGGTGTGCGCCGCGTCGATGAAGGCGTCGATGTGGGAGGGATCGGCGTAGAGGAAGACGGAGTCGATGGATTCGAGGGCGGTCGCGAAGGTTGTCGGGTCGTCGAGCGCGAGGCGTACGGAATCGATGCCTTCGGGCAGTTCGAGGTCCGTGGGGCGGGCGGAGGCGGCTCGAACGTCGGCTCCTGACTCGTGGAGGAGGGCAAGCAGGGTCGAGCCGACCTTGCCGCGGCAGCCGGTGATGAGCATGGTCATGCGAAGTGCTCCTGGGTCGAGGGGTGTGGCGTCGGCGTGTGGTCGTCCATAGGGCGTCGACAGGTACGCGTCGTTGCGCAGTATCTGCGTGACGCAGATAAATAGTCTGGGAAAGGGCCCGCCTCGTCAAGCGGGCCCTTCGGTCGTGCGCGGGTTGCGGCGGGTTACACCACCACGCGGAAGTGCGTGGTGACCGGGGCGCCGCCCTCGCCCAGGACGTGGAAGGCGACCCCGGGCGGAGCTGTGCGGTCGGTCAGGCCCGCGCCGGGCTCCCAGGGCAGCCGCAGCGTGGAGACGACGCCGGGGGCCACCAGCAGGGGGAGGCCCGCGAACGTCGTTGCGCCGGGGGTGTGGGCATGCCCGGTCAGGATCGCCGGCACGTTGCTGCGCCCCGCGAGCAGCGTGGCCAGGCGGTCGGCGTTCGTGAGGTTCGTCGAGTCCAGGTAGGCGTGGTGGAGCGTGGCCGGCGGGTGGTGGAAGGCGGGCAGCGCGGGGGTGTCACCCAGGGCGTCGAGGGTGTGCTCCAGCCATTGCAGCGTCTCGTCGTCGAAACGGCCCGGGTCCTCGCCGGGGATGGTCGAATCGCACAGCAGCAGGGCGTGGTCGGCGACGTGGTGCAGGCGGTTGACCGGGCCGGCCGGGGTGTCGGACGTCTCCCCGAGCAGCACCTTGCGGTAGTTGGCGCGGTCGTCGTGGTTGCCCGGGCAGGGGAAATGAGGTGCGGTCAGGCGGGACAGGAGCTCTGCCGCCTCCGCGTACTCCGCCGGGGCGCCGTGGTCCGCGATGTCCCCCGTGACCAGAACCGCGTCGGGCTGGCGCGTCAGGGAGTTGAGGTACGCGACCGTCCGTGAGGCGCGGCCGGACGTCTCTGCGGTGCCGTCGAGATGCAGATCGCTGATGTGTGCGAGCAGCATGATTCGCCCTCCGTTGACCTAATGGTTGGATCACTCTATTCCATTAGTAAGGGTTATGGTGGCGACGGCTCCGGTGACGGCTCGGGGTGTGTCAGGACCCCAGCAGGTCGAACCGCCAGTCGTTGGAGGCGAGCACGGTGCCCGGCGGGTACTCGAAGTCACGCACGCCGAGGAGTGTGAATCCGGCCTTGCGGCACACCCCGTTCGACGGCCCGTTGTCCACGGACGGGAACGCGTGCAGGAAACGGTGCTTGCCCTCGGCACGGGCCGCCCCGATCACCGCCAGCGTCCCCGCCGTCGCGATCCCGCGGCCCTGGAACGCGGGCAGCACACTCCACCCCGTCTCGTAGATCTGCTCGCCGTCCCAGGTCTGCTCCCAGAAGCCGACCGATCCGGCCGACAGGCCCGCATCGCCGCCCCCGGCGATGACGATGCGGAACATCCGGCCGCGGCCCGTGCGGTCGGCGCTCAGCTCCACATAGCGTCCGTGCCGTGTGACCAGCTGTTCCTCGGTCTCGGGTCCACCGAGGTGGTCCATCAGCTCCGGTGAGTTCACGGCGTGGAGCAGCTCGAAGTCGTCCTCGGACCATGGCTCGATCCGTACGTTCGCAACGTGGCTCATCTTCAGCACTGTAGGACGGGGGTCCGACAGTGCCGAAGCCTCAGCTCGCAGGGCGGGCGTACGCCGTCGGCGGTACCCCGACGGTTGCCGTGAAGTCCCGCACCAGATGCGCCTGATCGCTGTAGCCCAGCTCGCCCGCCAGCACGGACCAGTCGACCTCGCCGTCCGTCTCGGCCCGTTCCAGCGCCTCGTGGATGCGGTAACGCAGGATGACCCACTTGGGGCCGACGCCGACGTACGCCGCGAACAGCCGCTGCAGAGAGCGGGCCGACACTCCCTCGGCCGCGGCCAGCTCGGCGACGCGGCGGATGGTGCGGTCGCAACGGACGTGTTCCACCAGGGCCATGGCGTGCAGCGCCGACGGGTCGGAAGCCGGTCCCAGCCCCAGCAGGAACGCGTCCAGTGCGGCGACCCTGGCGTCCTCGTCGTCCGGATCGACGATCCGCCGTGCGGCCTCCGCGGGGTCCCCGGCGGGCCCGCCCAGATCCTCGTGCGCCTGCGTCAGCGGCACCCGGCGGCCCGTCCAGTCCGAGACCGGCCGTCCGGGCGCGAAGGGCCGGAACCCGCCGGGCCGGAACTGCACCCCGCACACCCGTCCCCGGCCGGTCAGCTTCTGTGTGAACAACTCCAGCCCGATGCCTGCGATCTCGGCCCAGGCGAGCTCCTCGCCGTGACGCTGGAACACCATGTTCACCGACGGGTGCGGCACCACATGGGAGGCGTACGGCTCGGTCAGGTCCCAGTCGATGAGCCAGTAGTGCTCGAGGAACGGACGGAGCCCGGGGGCCGGCTCGCGGCGGCGGAAGTCGACGCGGGCGAACAGCTCGCGCGCTTCGACGATGCCCCTGGTGTCGCGTCGCGGACCTCCCATGGGCCGATCCTATGCCGGGTGCTGTCGCGTTTCTTCAAGACCGGGACCACGGCCCGCTCCTACGGTGGCTGCATGGCGAACACCATCAGTGACCTGCTCCGGACCGCCGCCGAACAGTCCGTGCCGGTCGTCCGCGGAATCACCGACGCGCAGCTGGCCGACCCGACTCCGTGCGCGGAGTACGACGTCCGGCAGCTGGTCGATCACCTCCACCAGGTGGTGACCAACTTTCAGCGCCTGGCGGCGAAGGAGGACTCCGACTTCTCCGCCGAACCCGACCACGTCGGACACGGAGACTGGCGGGCGTCGTTCGCCGCCGAGGTGGACACGCTCGTGCGGGCCTGGGCGGTGCCGGGGGCCGACGAGGGCGTGACCGGTGCCATGGCGATGCCGGCAGGCGTCGTCGGGCGGATGGCGCTCGGCGATCTCACCGTGCACGCCTGGGACCTGGCACGCGCCACGGGGCAGCAGTACACGCCGGACCCGCGGGTGGTCCGCGAGGTGCTGGACACGTTCGAGGAACTCGCCCCGACAGCAAGGAAGATGGGCGCCTTCGGTGAGGAACGCCCGCTGCGGGACGGGGGTGCGGGGGCATCGGACCTCGACCGGTTGCTGGCGCTGACCGGGCGCGACCCGCAGTGGCAGCGGCCGTAGGCCCGCGCCCTGTGTGCCGAAACGAGACCCGCTTACGCGGGCCGCGTCGCGCTGCCTTCGTGGCGTCGCGCCGGCTTCGCGGACGGACCCGCCTTCGCGGACCCGACTTCCGGCCGGCCCGCCTTGGCGGACGGACCCGCCTTCCGGCCGGACCCCCTCCCCGGGCCCGTACCACGCACCCGCCGCCCGGCCGCTCCCCGATGTCCCATCACGCCGTTCTGTGTCGTCCTTGGGGTATGAGGATTGCCATTGCGGGTGGAACGGGAACGCTGGGCCGCCACGTCACGGACGAACTGCGCGTACGGGGTCACGAGGTACGGGTGCTCAGCCGCCACGCTCCCGAATACCGGGTCGACCTGACGACCGGGGAGGGCCTGGCGGTGGCGCTCGGCGGCTGTGACGCGGTGGTCGACGCGAGCAACAGCCAGTCGCCCAAGCAGGCCGAACAGATTCTGGTGGAGGGTTCGCGCCGTCTCCTGGCGGCGGAGGACGCGGCGGGTGTGGGGCACCACGTCTGTGTGTCGATCGTCGGCTGCGACCAGGTGCCGGCGGGCTACTTCCGGTTCAAGGCCGCCCAGGAGAAGGTCGTGGAGGACGGCCCGGTGCCGTGGACCGTCGTCCGTGCCACGCAGTTCCACGAACTGGTGGCGACGGCCTTCGCCACGCTCGGGAAGGCGCGGGTGCTGCCGATGCCGCAGGGCAGGCTCCAGCCGGTGGCCGCGGCTGAGGTCGCGCACGCGGTCGCCGATGCCGTCGAGGCCGGGCCGCGACGGGGCCGGATCGAGGTGACCGGCCCCGAGGCGGCGGACCTGCGGGTCCACGCCCGCCGCTGGCGCGCGATCACCGGCCGCCGTGTTCTGGTGCTGCCGTCGCCCTGCCGGGTGCGCTCGGCCGGGCGCTGCGTGCGGGTGCGGTGACGTCGGCGCATCCGGACGTGAAGGGCACGGTCCGTTTCGACGATTGGCTCCGCGAGCACGTCCCGTCGCGGTGAGCCGCCCCGATGGCTGCCCGCGGGCGGTCCACCCGACGGACCCGCGAACCCGACGGCCGGCGCCGTGCACCCCGAACAGGACCTCTCCGTGATCTCCCTCACGGCGGAAACGCGCCGCACAGCCGCTGTCCACGTCATCCGCAATCCGGACGAGCTCGCCTCCGTACACCTGCCGGACGGTTCCCGTTAAGCTCGCGGGTCACGGTTGGCAACAGATGGAGATGTGGACGTGTCCCGAGCGCGTGTGGGTGTGGCCGTACTGACAATGGGCTCACGCCCGGTCGAGCTGCGCGCGCTGCTCGACTCGGTGGCCGCCCAGGACCATCCCGCCACCCGCGTGGTCGTCGTCTCCAACGGTGCCCCGCTGTCCGATCTGCCGCCGGGTGTGACCGGCATCGAGCTCCCCGAGAACCTCGGGGTGTCCGGCGGGCGCAATGTCGCGATGGAGCGGCTGCGGGAGTTCGGCGACGTGGACGTGCTCGTGGATCTCGATGACGACGGCCTGCTCATCGAGAGCGACGTGTTCAGCCGCATCGCCGCGATGTACGACGCCGACCCGGCGCTCGGCATCGTGAGCTTCCGCATCGCCGACGAGACCGGCTTCACCCAGCGCCGGCACGTGCCCCGCATCGGGAACACCGACCCGCTGCGCGGAGGCCAGGTGACGACGTTCCTCGGCGGCGGGCACGCCCTGTCGATGCGGATGCTGGAGCGGGTCGGCGGCTGGCCGGACGACTTCTTCTTCACGCACGAGGAGACCGACCTCGCCTGGCGTGCGCTGGACGACGGCTGGAAGATCCTCTACGCCCCCGAGCTGGTGCTCCAGCACCCCCGGACGGCACCCACGCGGCATGGCGTCTACTACCGGATGACCGCCCGTAACCGTGTCTGGCTGGCGAAGCGCAACCTTCCCGCCCTGCTGGTGCCGCTCTACCTCGGCTCGTGGACCGCGCTCACGCTGGCCCGTACGCGGTCGGCGCCCGGCCTGCGCGCCTGGTTCGGCGGCTTCGCCGAGGGTGTCCGCACACCGTGCGGAGAACGGCGCCCGATGCGGTGGAGCACCGTGTGGCTCATGGCGCGTCTCGGCCGCCCGCCTGTCGTCTGAGCGCGGAACGGCTGCCCGCCTGTCGTCCGAGCGCGGCGCGGGAGAACGCGAGGGTCAGGGCCAGACCAGGCAGTACGGCTGGTGGCCCGCCTCGTGCAGACGATGGCTGAAATCTTGCCATTCGTGCAGCAGCTGGTAGACGTTGAACGCGTCCCGGGGCCCGCCCCGGTCCGGGACCGTCGACCATATGAAGGCTGCGGCGCCCACCGATTCCTCACCGATGTCCCGCAGGGGGTCGACGACGGTCATCGGCAGCTTCACCACGGCGTAGTCGGGGTGCAGCACGACCAGCTCCAGCGGCGGCACCTTGTGCAGGGGCATGCCTTGGATGCCGGTCAGCACCATCGCGGCTATGGTCTCCGGCTTGATCTTGGTGAACATCCCGCCCATGCCGAGCTCGTCGCCGCCCAGCTCCTCGGGGCGCATCGAGATCGGCACGCGCGCGGCAGTGGCACCGTCGGGCGCACCGAAGTATTTGTACGTCACCCCCAACCGGCCGCTCCTGCCTCCCGCGGGCTCATCCGCTTCGCCTCGCCGGTGTTTTCCACGCCGGGCAGGCTCAGGACCCAGGTCGTCGGTCCCCTCGCCCAGTCCGCCACCGCGATGCATATCTCCACCCGACCACTCGCAGCCCCCGCCGCGCAACCAGATCATCGTGACAGTGACCTCCCCCACGAACGTGCGGTGAAACACCTGTCCGCAAGAACGTCGGAGCCTCTGAGACCATGGTTTCCGTGAGCTTTCCCTATGACGCCCCAGTTTCGCAGACGCTTTTCGACCGCGCGTCCCTCGTGACGCCCGGCGGCGTGAACTCTCCCGTCCGTGCTTTCCGTGCCGTGGGCGGTACGCCCCGGTTCATGGTGTCCGGCACCGGGCCGTACCTCACCGATGCCGACGGCCGTGAATACGTCGACCTCGTCTGCTCGTGGGGTCCGATGATCCTCGGGCACTCCCACCCGGAGGTCATCGGGGCGGTGCAGGCGGCGGTCGCCCGCGGTACCTCCTTCGGCACACCCGGCGAGGGGGAGGTCGCCCTCGCCGAGGAGATCGTGTCCCGCATCGGTCCCGTCGAGCAGGTACGGCTGGTTTCCAGCGGTACGGAGGCGACGATGTCGGCGATCCGGCTGGCCCGCGGCTTCACCGGCCGGGCCAAGGTCATCAAGTTCGCCGGCTGCTACCACGGGCACGTGGACGCGCTGCTCGCCGCGGCCGGTTCGGGCGTCGCGACGTTCGCCCTGCCGGACACCCCCGGAGTCACGGGTGCGCAGGCCGGCGACACGATCGTGCTGCCGTACAACGACCTGGAGGCCGTCCAGGAGGCGTTCCACGCGCACCCCGGTGAGATCGCCTGTGTGATCACCGAGGCGTCCCCCGGCAACATGGGCGTGGTCCCGCCCCGGCCCGGTTTCAACCAGGGCCTGAAGGACGCCTGCGCGAAGAACGGCGCCCTGTACATCTCCGACGAGGTCATGACCGGATTCCGTACGTCGAAGGCCGGCTGGTTCGGTGTCGACGGTGTGGTGCCCGACCTGATGACCTTCGGCAAGGTCATGGGCGGCGGGTTCCCCGCGGCGGCGTTCGGCGGCCGTCAGGACGTCATGGCACACCTCGCCCCGGCCGGCCCCGTCTACCAGGCGGGCACGCTGTCCGGCAATCCTGTCGCGACCGCCGCGGGCCTCGCGCAGCTTCGGCTCCTCGACGACGCCGCGTACGAGAAGGTCGACGCGGTCTCGGCGGAGATCCAGGCGCTGGTGACCGGCGCGCTCTCCAAGGAGGGTGTGGCGCACCGGTTGCAGACCGCGAGCAACATGTTCTCGGTGTTCTTCACCCCGACCGAGGTCAGGGACTACGAGGACGCGAAGAAGCAGGAGGCGTTCCGCTTCAACGCGTTCTTCCACTCGATGCTCGCCGACGGGGTCTACCTGCCGCCGTCCGCCTTCGAGTCCTGGTTCGTGTCGACCGCCCACGACGAGCGGGCCGTCGAGCGGATCGCGGCCGCGTTGCCCGCCGCCGCCCGAGCCGCCGCGGAGGCGACCGTATGAGCACCAGCGACATCACCGTGGTCCACCTGCTGCGCCACGGCGAGGTGAACAACCCCGACGGCGTGCTGTACGGCCGCCGCAGCGGCTACCACCTCTCCGAGCTCGGACGGCAGATGGCCGACCGGGTCGCCGAGCATCTGGCGGGCCGGGACGTCACGCATGTCGTGTCCTCCCCGCTGGAGCGTGCCCAGGAGACGGCCCAGCCGATCGCCAAGAAGCACGGGCTGACCCTCGACACCGACGAGCGGCTGATCGAGGCGGGCAACGTCTTCGAGGGCAAGACGTTCGGCGTGGGTGACGGCGCGCTGCGCAAGCCCGGCAACTGGAAGCACCTGACGAACCCGTTCCGCCCGTCCTGGGGGGAGCCGTACGTGGAGCAGGTCGTCCGGATGATGGGTGCGCTGGACGCGGCACGGGACGCGGCACGCGGCCATGAGGCGGTGTGCGTCAGCCATCAGCTGCCGATCTGGATCGTGCGCAGTTTCGTGGAGAAGCGCCGGCTGTGGCACGACCCGCGGCGCCGGCAGTGCACGCTCGCCTCACTGACCTCGTTCACGTACGAGGGCAACACAATTGTCTCCGTCGGCTACTCCGAGCCCGCCCGTGATCTTGTCCCCGCGCATCTGCTCGCCGGCGCCAAGCCGGTGAAGGGCAAGTCCAAGGCATTTGGCGCGTAGGCCCGTTGGTACGGTCCGCTGCGCCCGTTTCCCGGCTGCCCTGAGGCAGCCGGGAAATTGATTACGCGTCCCAGGAACCTCCGCGTTCCGAACGGCATCTCCTTCTGTGCCGGTTGGAAATGCTCTCCCGGACCAGGAGAGCGCGGATGGGGACGATATGCGCGACATCAGTCGAAGGGGTTTGCTCGGGGCGGGACTTGGGGCCGCAGCCGCGATCACAGTGGCGGGCTGTGGCACCGGGGCGGCGGGCAGAACGAGTGACTCCGAACCGGGCAGGGGTGGTGACCAGGGCAACGGTGGCAAGCCGTCCCCGTCGGCCACGGCCGGCCGGCCGATCGGCGACGGCTCCACGGCCGACACCGGAAAGCAGCCCAACCAGCCGCCGCGGCCCGTTCCCCTCGAACCGGGCCAGACGCCGCCGCAATTCGTGATCTTTTCCTGGGACGGTGCGGGAGAGGTCGGCAACGGACTCTTCCCCCGTTTCCTCGAACTCGCGAAGAACCACGACGCGGCGATGACCTTCTTCCTCTCCGGGGTGTATCTGCTTCCCGAGTCGAAGAAATCTCTCTACCGTCCGCCGAACAACGGCATCGGTGCGTCCGACATCGGCTACCTCACCGATGAACACATCAAGGACACGCTGAAGTACATACGCCAGGCATGGCTCGACGGCCATGAGATAGGCACCCACTTCAACGGCCATTTCTGCGCCGGCTCCGGATCGGTCGGCAATTGGACCCCCGCGGACTGGCGGAGCGAGATCGATCAGGCTGTGAAGTTCGTCACCGAATGGCGGACGAACAGCGGCTGGCACGACATCGATCCGCTGCCATTCGACTACCGCAAGGAACTCGTCGGCGCCCGCACCCCGTGCCTGCTCGGCCAGGACAAACTGCTGCCCACCGCCAAACAGCTCGGCTGGCGCTACGACGCCTCCTCGCCCGGCGGCCGCCAGAAGTGGCCCGACAAGCGGCTGGGCCTGTGGGATCTGCCGCTCCAGCAGGTCCCGTTCCCCGGGCACTCCTTCGAGGTGCTGTCCATGGACTACAACATGCTCGCCAACCAGTCGCAGAATGCGACCCAGGGTGTGCCGTCGCGCTTTCCGGGATGGAAGAAGCAGGCGACGGACGCGTATCTCGCGGGATTCCAGCGGGCGTACGAGTCCAATCGCGCCCCGTTTTTCATCGGCAACCACTTCGAGCAGTGGAACGGCGGCATCTACATGGACGCCGTGGAGGAAGCGCTCAAGGGGATGGCCGGGAAGAAGGACGTACGGCTGGTCTCCTTCCGGCAGTTCTGCGACTGGCTGGACGTGCAGGACCCGCAGGTGCTCGCGAAACTGCGCACCCTGGAGGTCGGCCAGTCGCCGGTCGGCGGCTGGAACGCATTCCTTAGGGCTTCTTGACAACGGGTCTTAACGGTCAGGCAGGGGGGTGCGGAAGATCCCCGCGGAGGCCATGCGAAACTTTTCACATGAGCCTCAGCCGTGCCCCCCGCGCCGCCCTGCTGACCGCCTTGGCCGTCGCAGGTGCGCTCACCCTGTCGGCATGCGGCGAGGGCGGAAAGTCCGGAGGCGGCGGTGACACCAACTTCGTCACCGACTCCGGCGGCATCTCCACCGTCGCCAAGGGGGAGCGCAAGTCCCCCAACGAGCTCAAGGGTGAAACGCTCGAGGGTGAACAGCTCGACGTCGCCGGCCTCAAGGGCAAGATCGTCGTGATGAACGTGTGGGGATCATGGTGCCCGCCCTGCCGCTCCGAGGCCCCCTATTTCGCCAAGGTCGCCAAGGAGACCCAGGACAAGGGCGTCGAGTTCGTCGGGATCAATACGCGGGACACCAACAAGGGACCCGCGCTCGCTTTCGAGAAGGATTACGGAATCGAGTACCCGAGCCTCTACGACCCGATCGGCAAGCTGATCGTCAACGGTTTCCCCAAGGGCAGCCTCAACCCGCAGGCCATTCCCTCCACGATCGTGCTCGACCGCGAGGGAAAGATCGCGGCCCGTTCCCTCAAGGCGCTGGACGACGAGGAACTGCACAAGATCATCGACCCGTTGATCGCGGAGAAGTGATCCTGTGGACGTACTCGCCGCGGGCTCCGGGGCGTACGACACGGTCATGGGCGGCGCACTCCTGCTGGCGCTGCCCGTCGCCGTGCTCGCCGGGCTGGTGTCCTTCTTCTCGCCGTGCGTGCTGCCGCTCGTCCCGGGCTACCTCTCGTACGTGACCGGGGTCACCGGCACCGACCTGGCCGAGGCCCGACGCGGCCGGATGGTCGCCGGCGCCTCCCTGTTCGTCCTCGGCTTCACCGCCGTCTTCGTCTCCGGCGGCGCGCTGTTCGGCTACTTCGGCTCCACCCTCCAGGGACACCGGGAGATCCTCTCCAAGGTCCTCGGTGCGCTGATGATCCTGCTGGGCGTGTTCTTCATGGGCCTGATGCCCTGGCTCACGCAGCGCGAATTCCGCATCCACAAGCGGCCGGTGTCCGGGCTCGTCGGCGCGCCGCTGCTGGGCGCCCTGTTCGGTATCGGCTGGACGCCCTGCATCGGACCGACGCTCTCGGCCGTCCAGGTGCTCGCGGCGGACCAGGCGAGCGCGGGACGCGGGGCCATACTGACCGTCGCGTACTGCCTCGGCCTCGGGCTGCCGTTCATCCTCGCGGCGGTCGCGTTCCGCAAGGCGCTGGGTGCGTTCGGCTGGGTCAAGCAGCACTACGCCTGGGTGATGCGGATCGGCGGAATCATGATGATCGCGACCGGTCTGCTGCTGCTCACAGGTGTATGGGACAGCATGGTCCAGTCGATGCAGAGCTGGTCCAACGGTTTCACGGTGGGGATCTGAGTCCATGAGCAAGACCGAAGAACGCGAGCTCGGCGAGGCCGGTGCGCAGTTGTCCACCGCCCCCGTGGAGAACGCGGCGGACCAGGCCGTCGGCGGTCCCACGCTCGGCGTGATCGGCTGGATGCGCTGGTTCTGGCGCCAGCTGACCTCCATGCGGGTCGCGCTGATCCTGCTCTTCCTGCTGTCCCTCGGCGCGATCCCCGGCTCCCTCATCCCGCAGAACAGCGTGGACGAGATGAAGGTGCAGGCATTCAAGAGCCGGCACGAGACCCTCGCGCCCCTCTACGAGAAGCTGCAGTTCTTCGACGTCTACAGCTCCGTGTGGTTCTCCGCGATCTACATACTGCTGTTCGTCTCGCTCATCGGCTGCATCGTCCCGCGTTCGTGGCAGTTCGTCGGCCAGCTGCGCAGCCGCCCCCCGGGGGCGCCCCGCCGGCTGACCCGGCTGCCCGCGTACACCACGTGGCGGACCGAGGCCGAGCCCGAGCAGGTGCGCGCGGCGGCGCTCGCGATGCTCAGGCAGCCCCGCTTCCGCGCCCACGAGGCGGGCGACGCCGTGGCCGCGGAGAAGGGCTATGTGCGCGAGGCCGGGAACCTGGTCTTCCATGTGGCGCTCATCGTGATGCTGGTGGCGTTCGCGTCGGGGCAGCTGTTCAAGTCCGAGGGCGGCAAGCTGGTCGTCGAGGGCGGCGGCTTCTCCAACACGCTGACGCAGTACGACGACTTCAAGTCCGGATCGCTGTTCGACACGGACGAACTCACACCGTTCAGCTTCAGCCTGGACAGCTTCACCGGCACCTACGCCAAGGACGGCCCGCAGCGCGGCACCCCGCGCACCTACGAGGCGGCCGTCACCTGGTCCGAACCGGGCAGCGCCGACAAGAAGCAGGTCATCGAGGTCAACACGCCGCTGTCCGTCGACGGCACCAAGGTCTTCCTCAACGGCCACGGGTACGCACCGGTCGTCACCGTGCGGGACGGCAAGGGCAAGGTCGTCTACCGGGACGCGGTGCCGCTGCTGCCGATCGACAACAACATCACCTCGACCGGCGCGATCAAGGTGATGGACGGCTACCGCGACAAGAACGGCAAGAAGGACCAGCTGGGCTTCCAGGCCTTCTTCGTACCGACGTTCGCCGGCGCCGGCAACGGCGACATGTTCTCCCAGTTCCCCGGGCTCGACTTCCCCGTGCTCGCGCTCACCGGCTACCACGGCAGCCTCGGTGTCGACGCCGGTCTCCCGCAGAACGTGTACCAGCTCGACACCCGCAAGATGAAGCAGTTCAAGGATGCCAAGGGCGACATCCTCAAGCAGCGGCTGCTGCCCGGCGAGACCATGAAGCTGCCCGACGGCGCCGGCTCCATCACGTTCGAGAAGGACGTGAAGGAATGGGCGACCTTCCAGATCACCCGTCAGCCCGCCACCGGCTGGGCACTCACCGGTGCTATCGCCGCCATCGCCGGACTCGCGGCATCGCTGTTCGTCCAGCGCCGCCGGATCTGGGTCCGGGCCGTGCGCGGGGAGGACGGGGTGACCGTCGTGGAGATGGCGGGCCTCGGCCGCAGCGAGTCGGCGAAGCTCCCCCAGGAGCTGGGCGAGCTGGCCGCCACCCTCAATTCCCGGGCGCCGACGGCGCCCGAACCCGTGGACGCACCTGCCGAAGGGGCCAAGGAGTGACACTCGCCGCCGCAACCAACGAGAACCTGGCGGAGATCAGCAACTATCTGATCTATTCGTCGATGGCCGTGTACACGCTGGCCTTCTTCGCGCACATGGCCGAATGGCTCTTCGGCAGCCGGAGCAAGGTGGCCCGCACGGCCGCCGCGCTGACCGCACCCGCCGACAAGGCGTCCGACGCGGCCCCGGCCCCCGCCGTCACGGTCAGGAAGGCCGGCGGGACCGCCGTCCTGGAGAAGCCGACGGTCGTCACCCGGTCGGCGAGCGGCACCCGGGACGTCCCGGACGGCCCCGGCGCACACGGCGGCACCGAGCAGGGCGACCTGTACGGCCGCATCGCCGTCTCGCTGACGGCGCTCGCCTTCCTGCTGGAGGCGGCCGGTGTGGTCGCCCGCGCCGTGTCGGTGCAGCGCGCCCCGTGGGGCAACATGTACGAGTTCTCCACGACCTTCTCGACCGTCGTGGTGGGTGTGTACCTGGCGCTGCTGCTCGCGAAGAAGAACGTCCGCTGGGCCGGTCTGCCGCTCGTCACCACGGTCCTGCTCGACCTCGGGCTTGCCGTCACCGTCCTGTACACCAAGAGCGACCAGCTGGTGCCCGCGCTCGACTCGTACTGGCTGTGGATCCACGTCTCGACCGCGATCTTCTGCGGCGCCGTCTTCTACCTCGGCGCGGTCGGCGCGGTGCTCTACCTCTTCCGCGACGCCTACGAACGCAAGCTGGAGCGCGGCGGGAAGCCCGGCAGGTTCGCCACCTCGGTCCTGGAGCGGCTGCCCTCCGCCGCGACCCTCGACAAGTTCTCCTACCGTGTCAACGCCGCCGTCTTCCCGCTGTGGACGTTCACGATCATCGCCGGCGCGATCTGGGCCGGCGACGCCTGGGGCCGGTACTGGGGCTGGGACGCCAAGGAGGTCTGGTCCTTCATCACCTGGGTCGCGTACGCCGCCTACCTGCACGCCCGCGCGACGGCCGGCTGGAAGGGCCGCAAGGCCGCGTACATCGCGCTCGTCGCGTTCCTGTGCTTCCTGTGGAACTACTACGGCGTGAACATGTTCGTGAACAGCCTGCACTCGTACGCCGGCGTCTGACCGCGCCCGGTGCGGTAGCGGCCGGGCCGCCGGGGAGCGACGCTGGATGCATGAGCGACGTGATCCCCCAGGGCACCAGCGAGACCCGGGACAGCGGGACTCGCCTGCTGCGGTACGAGCTGCACCTGCCGCATCCGGTGATCCGGGTCTGGGCCGCCGTCGCGACCCCCGAAGGTCTGCCGTCCTGGCTCTGCGCCGCCGACGTGCTCGAACCGAGAGTCGGCGGCGCCGTCACGCTCCGCTGGCTCAACGCGGACGCGGACGGCCGTCACACCGTCGCCGAGGGCCATGTCACCGCATGGGACACGGAACGGGTCGCCGAGTACACGGTCACCGTGCACGGCCGCATCCGCTTCCACCTGGAGGCGCAAGGCGACGGCGGTACGGTGCTCCGCTTCGGCAACGAGCTGCGCTGCGACGACGAGGTGCTGCTCGACTGCCTGGCCGGCTGGCACCACCACCTCGAACTGCTCGTCGCCGCGCTCGAGGGCAGGCCCACCACCGACTGGTCGGCCTGGACCTCCGAGCGCTGGCAGCAACTGCGGGACGCGTACGCGGCGTCGTGACGCCGGGCGCGGTCAGTCCTTGCGGTACACGCAGTCCACCGGCGGCGCCTTTCCGTCCGGCCAGGAGAACTCCTCGAACCGCAGCGTGCCGTCGGCGGTCAGCCGCACGATGGGTACCGCCTTGTTCCGCGGATTGCCGTCGTTGTCCAGGCAGATCCAGCCACTGGCACCGTTCACCCGGAGCGAGCCGGTCAGATGCGGCCACTGGGCCGTCACATCGTCCAGCTCCGGTGCCTCGTCCGACGATCCGGTCGCGCGGCGGATGCCCTGCACGGCCGTGGCCATCGCGTCGTAGCCGATGATCGTCTGACCGTCCTGCAGGTCGTTCGGGCCTATGCCGGAGCGCACCTCGTCGATGCTGTCGGCGAGTTGCCGGAACGCCGCCGCCGAACCACCGGTCGCCGGGACCGGCCTTCCGTCGGCCTCCGCCCAGGCGTCGGGGTGTGCCAGCGCCGCGTACTTCAGCGTGACCCGTGGCTTCTTGCCGCCCGGCCGGACCTCCAGCGCCCTCCGGTCGAGCTTCCCGTCCGCGCCGAGGTACGACGCCTCGTCGCCGGTGAGGACGGTGAAACCGCGGTCCGCGCAGCCCGCCCTGCCCAGTTCGGAGACGAAGACCCTCAGCGGGGTGTGACGGCCCGCGAAGAACACCGTTCGGGCGTCGGTGTCGCAGATGTAGTGCGCGATGCTGTTGAAGACATTGCCCAGGTTGCCCGGGTTGTTCGGCTCCTCCTTGGAGGTGAACGGTCGGGCGTCGTAGACCTGGTGGGGCAGCTGCTCCTCGAACGCCTTGCGCAGCGTCTTCGCGTAGCGGTCGTGTTCATTGGTGTCGTAGACGAGCAGTGCGCTGCTGTCGGCGGCCTTGGCGTGCGCCACCAGCGCTCGCGCCTCGTCCCTGTTGGTGGGGGAGACGCGGGCGAGCCCGGCGACCTTGGTGATGTCGTCGGCGGTGATCGTCGAGCCGACCATCGGTATGCGGTGCCGGGCGAACAGGTCGACCGCCTTCTTGTTCGCCGTGTTGCTGGTGGCGATCCCCGTCACCGCCCGCAGCGGCTCGGGGTCGTCCACCATGCCCGCCAGCTGGTTGGCCACCTGCTCCCAATGGCGCCCCAGATCACCGGTGTTGGCGAGCAGCAACCGGATCCGGGGCGGCCGGCCCTCGGCGCGGTTGGCGAGCCGCTGCTGCACGTACACGCCCTGCAGCTCGTGCCGCATCTTCGTCAGCTGCTCGGGCGCGCGGGAGCTGAACGGCATCATCACGGCCACGGAGACCGTGAGCTGCCCGGCCTCCTCGACCTCCTTGTTCTCGGCGGCTATGGCCCGGGAGACGTCCCGGATGTCCTTCACCCCGAAGTCGTAGCCGGTCGCGGAGACGCCGATGCACTCGTCGCTGTTCTCCGGCCTGGCGACCCCGGCGGAGCAGGTGCGGTCCGGGTCGAGGATGCCGGGCCCGAACAGCACGCCGAGGACCACCGCGGCCGCCACCCCCACACCGATGAGGATCTTGGTCAGGTTGTTCATCACTCGTTCCCCCCGCTCGCCCGGGTCCGCCGCGAGCAGCCGCACTCCCGCAGCGGACGGCCCGACCGGATGCTCTCCGCCCAGTGGGTGGCCGCGTCGGTGAGCACGGAACTGTCGGCGACGTCGTCCCGCAGTGCATGCAGCGCGCTGTGGGCCGCGGCCTCCAGCCGTGCCTCGGGAAGTTCCAGCCAGTCCTGGGCCAGCCACGCGGCGTTCAGCAGCCGCTCCACCCGCCGGGCCGGCTCGCGGTGCCCGCCGGTGAACGCGCGTGCCCGCCGCTCCTCGAGCCTCTCGAAGCACGGCGCGGACGCGATGTGCAGCAGTTCGTCGAGCCAGGCGGCGGTGTCCGGGCCGCCCAGTGATCCGGTGAGATGCGCAACCGCATTGCCCGTGCGGCCGATCGCCAGCTCGTGGTGGTAGCGGTGCCAGGAGCCGGGGCGGGTGTCGGAGTAGTGCGAGACGAGCCGGGAGTGCATACCGAGCCAGGACGAATGATCGGCGTCCAGATGGTAGAGCCGGTGCAGCAGCACGGTGCGCAGACAGTGGTCGGCCACGAAGTGCTGGTCGCAGCGCGGCCATCCGTCGGCATCGAGGGCGTGGCGCAGCTCGGGCGTGCTCATCGCGGCAGCCGCGGGAAGCAGCAGCTCGGCCGCCCGCGCATCCGCCGCGGGGGAGAGCCGCGTGAGCAGCTCGCCCAGCTCCCCGGGCGCCAGCTCCTGGCGCAGTTTCTCGGCGACCGTCGGCCCCGTCGTCGGCTGCAGCGGAGTGGCGGGCCGATGGCGCAGCAGCGAACGCAGCGTCAGTTCCGACAGTGCGTGCGGCGCGGGCGACGCGTCGGTGGCATCGGCGACGGCCGCCGCGCGGCGCAGCTCGTCGACCGCGTCCGTCATCCGCGTCATCGCCAGCGGGCGCCCGCCGGTGAACCGGTGCAGTGCGCGCGGCAGTCCGGGCGGCAGCATCGCGTCCGGGTCCACATGGCTCAGCAGCCCGTCGGAGGTTTCCGGGCCCGCGGGCGGCAGCGGCGGATACGGCACCACGACCATCGCGTGCCGGCACAGTTCGTCGCCGCGGCTCCCGGCCAGTCCCACCGCCGAACTCAGTGACGGCAGCCGATGCGCTCCCTGCAGCACCGGCGGATCGCCCCGGCGGAACGCCCCGTACATCACCACCCGGTCCGGATGGCCGGTCGCCCGGTGGGTGACGCAGTCGCGCACCAGCTGTTCGCCCAGTTCGTCGTGCGCGTTGTCGAGCAGCATCAACGGCCGCCCGGTGCGCAGCAGCCAGCCGCCGGTCGTGCGGTACGCCTCGTCGAGATCGGCGCGCAGCGCCTGCCCTAGGAAGAACTCGGCCCGCCGCCGCTGGTCGCCGCCGAGCCGGAAGTGACTGCCGAGCAGGGTCAGCCCCCACTGTGCGCTGCCCTGCGCGCCGGGATAGGCGCCGTACCAGCCGACCGCCTTGCGGCTGCCCCGCTGGAACAGTTCCTGCAGCAGTACCTCCACCGACACCTCGATGAGCTTCTGCACCGGCGGCAGCGGCATCGGCAGCGCCGCGTATCCCGCCACCAGCTTGGAGACCCAACTCTGCACCACCGAAGCCCAGTTGCCGCGCGCGGGCGAGATGAGCTCCAGCCGGCGCAGCTCCGCGGCGATGCGCTCGTCCTGGTCGGCGTTCCAGGCGCCGGACGCCACGGCGACCAGGCCCGCGAACAGCCGGGTCATGTGCAGGGCCGGCGCCCGCGGCGGCCCGCTGCTGGTGAACCCGACGCCGAGCAGCCGCAGCGCCTCCGTCACCAGCGAACGTGACTCGGGCGACTCGGCAGCGCCGGTGCGCAGGGTCTCGTCGGCACAGTCCAGATACGCGGTGGGCGTGGTGGTTCCGCAGCTGTCCCGCAGGCGCTCCAGGGCATGCGTCTTGCCCGTGCCCCGGCCGCCGACGACGGCGACCACGGGCGGCGGCAGCACCTTGCAGTACGGGCGGTACCTGTGGCCGGCGACCTCGGCGCCGGTGAGATGGGACGTGAGCTGCGCGAGTAAGTCGCCCCTCGCGGCGAGTTGATCCCTCAAGAACGACTCCCGGGCAGTCAAGTGGCGCCGGAGGGCGGACAGTTGACGATCAGGTTATTACCCGCTCGCGGAACGCAAGGAGGGATTCGTGATGTCCGTGTTCAGTCCGTTACACGCGGTCGCCGTACCCCGTCCGAGCAGGATCTCCGGGGACCGAGATCGCGTCGAGCTTCGCCCGGAGATACGTGTGCGAGTCCACCGGCTCGTAGGCCACCCGCCCCTTCGGCGCGGGCAGCGGCGCCACGACCGTGCCCGGATCGCATTCGTAGAAGTACACCAGCGACATCAGCTCCTCCGACGGAGCTTCGGCGGGCGGCGGCAGCACGCGGTGGCGGCCCGAGCGCCAGCGGTCGCCCGTCCAGCGGGCCATCAGATCCCCGATGTTGACGGTGAACGCCGCCGGGTCCCACGGCGCGTCCTGCCAGCCGCCGCGCTCCGTGAACACCTGGAGCCCTCCCCGGCCGGCCTGCCGGTCCAGGACCGTGACCGTGCCGAAGTCGGTGTGCGGGCCGATGCGGAACTGACCGGGCTGCGGCACCCCGACCGTGTCCGTGCCCGGGTACCAGTTCACGTTGAAGCCCCATGTGGGACCGCCGGTGTGCCGGGTGAAGAAGTCCGGGCCCTCGCCGAGCGCGTCGCCGAGCAGGGCGAGCAGCCGGTCGGACAGGGCGTGCATCTGCTGCAGATACGTCTCCACCAGCGGCCTCAGCTCCGGGACCTCGGCGGGCCAGACGTTCGGCAGGAACCACTCGGCGTCGACCGTCGCGTCCCCGGTGGCCTCGTCCGCCGCGAACGAGAGGGACTCCTTCAGGTCCGGCGGTGTCTGGGTGCCCTCCGCGTACCCGTTGGCCTCCGCGCCCGGGCCGAGCCAGCCACGTCCGCCGACCCGCACGGCGTACGGCTCCTTGACGGTGGCCGGCAACCGGAAGAAGCGCCGTGCGCTCTCGCGGATCTCCTCCCGCAGCCCGGGTGCCACCTCGTGGCCGGTGACCAGGAGGAACCCGGCTTCCTGCAGGGCGCGGTCGATGACAGCAGCCTGGGCCGCCGGCTCCCGGGAGAGATCGATGGTCGGAATGCGCGTCTCACTCATCGCCGATGTCCTCGTTCCAGAGCGCCGGGAACTCCTCGATGAAGCGGCGCATCATCGATGTACAGGCGGGGTCGTCCAGCACCACGACCTCGACGCCGTGCTCCGCCAGCCAGTCGTGGCCGCCGTGGAAGGTCTCCGCCTCGCCGACGACGACCCGGGAGATCCCGAACTGCCGGACGAGCCCGGAGCAGTACCAGCACGGCGAGAGTGTCGTCACCATCGTCGTGCCCGCGTACGACCGCTGCCGGCCCGCGGCCCGGAAGGCCGCCGTCTCCGCATGCATCGACGGGTCCCCGTCCTGCACCCGTCGGTTGTGCCCCCGCCCCAGCAGGATGCCGTCGGCCCCGTACAGCGCGGCGCCGATCGGAATCCCGCCCTCGGCGAGCCCGGCCCGCGCTTCCGCGACCGCCGTTGCCAGCCACCGCCGGTCCTCGTCCTCGTCCATGCCACGACTCTTCCCCGAACGGGCGGGCGGCATCACCCGGCCGAGGCAGGTACAGCGGGCAGGTGCAGCGCGTCAGGGCCTCGGCTTGTCGGGGTCGTCGCCGTCCTCCCGCTCCGCCTGGCGCTCGCGCTCGTTCTCGTCGCGCAGTGACTTGAGGAAATCGGGGTTGTCGTCAGGGGCGACCCAGCCGCGGCGCGGCGCCGCGCCGCCCACGGCGGCGCGATTCTTGCCGACGATCAGCCAGGAGACGGAACCCACCAGGGGGAACAGCAGGACGAGGATGGCCCACAGGGGCTTGGGGATGTAGCGGACATCCTTCTCGTCGGTGGTGATGCAGTCGATGAACGCGTAGATGCTGAGCGCCAGCGGTACCAGAATCATCAGCACCCGAAGCATGGCCGACCCCCTGCACAAAGAACTCGGGACCGGCCGGGCGGCCCCCGTGACAGTTCCAGCGTAGTGCGTACCGGATACTGGACCGCATGGCTTACGACGATCTTCGCTCCCTGCTCCGGGCGCTGGAGCGCGAGGGTGACCTCAAGCGCATCAAGGCCGAGGTCGACCCGTATCTCGAGGTCGGGGAGATCGTCGACCGGGTCAACAAGGCCGGCGGCCCCGCGCTCCTCTTCGAGAACGTGCGCGGCTCGGCGATGCCGCTCGCGATGAACGTCTTCGGCACCGACCGCCGCCTGCTCAAGGCGCTCGGGCTGAAGTCCTACGCGGAGATCAGCGACAAGATCGGCGGGCTGCTCAAGCCGGAGCTGCCGCACGGCTTCGTCGGGGTGCGCGAGGCCTTCGGCAAGCTCGGCTCGATGGTGCACGTCCCGCCGAAGAAGGTGAAGGACGCGCCGGTCCAGGAGGTCGTCCTGCGCGGCGACGACGTCGACCTCGACCAGCTGCCCGCGCTGTTCACCTGGCCCGAGGACGGCGGCTCCTTCTTCAACCTGGGGCTCACGCACACCAAGCACCCGGAGACCGGGGTCAGGAACCTCGGTCTCTACCGGCTCCAGCGCCACGACCGGCGCACCATCGGCATGCACTGGCAGATCCACAAGGACAGCCGCAACCACTACGCCGTTGCGGCGAAGCGTGGCGAGCGGCTGCCGGTCGCGATCGCGTTCGGCTGCCCGCCGGCCGTCACGTACGCCTCGACCGCGCCGCTGCCCGGCGACATCGACGAGTACCTCTTCGCCGGCTTCGTGGCCGGCAAGAGGACGGAGATGGTCGACTGCAAGACCGTCCCGCTGCAGGTCCCGGCGAACGCCGAGGTCGTGCTGGAGGGGTGGCTGGAGCCGGGGGAGATGCTGCCCGAGGGGCCCTTCGGCGACCACACCGGTTTCTACACGCCGCAGGAGCCGTTCCCCGCGCTGACGATCGACTGCGTGACCATGCGCAAGCGCCCGTTGCTGCAGTCGATCGTGGTGGGCCGGCCCCCGACGGAGGACGGGCCGCTGGGGCGGGCGACGGAACGGTTCTTCCTGCCGCTGCTCAAGATCATCGTCCCGGACATCGTGGACTACCACCTGCCGGAGTCGGGCGGTTTCCACAACTGCGCCATCGTCTCGATCGACAAGAAGTACCCGAAGCACGCGCAGAAGGTCATGCACGCGATCTGGGGCGCGCACATGATGTCGCTGACCAAGCTGATCGTCGTCGTCGACGCCGACTGCGACGTCCACGATCTGCACGAGGTGTCGTGGCGCGCGCTTGGCAACACCGACTACGCCCGTGACCTCACCGTCGTCGAAGGCCCGGTCGATCATCTCGACCACGCCTCCTACCAGCAGTTCTGGGGCGGCAAGGCGGGCATCGACGCGACGCGGAAGCTCCCCGAGGAGGGGTACACCCGGGACGGCGGCTGGCCGGAGATGGTGGTCTCGGACCCGGAGACGGCGGCCAAGGTCGACCGCCGCTGGAAGGAGTACGGCCTGTGACCTCCGCCGCCGCGGCCATGCCGCAGCCCGGACGCACCAAGGCGTTCCTGCGCCTGGTGATGATCGAGCACTCGGTCTTCGCCCTGCCGTTCGCGTACATCGCCGCGCTCACCGCGATGTTCGAGCTGGACCGGAACATCCACTGGGTGAAGCTGCTGCTCGTCACCGTCGCGATGGTGGGTCTGCGGACCTTCGCGATGGCCTGCAACCGGATCATCGACCGCGAGATCGACGCCCGTAACCCGCGCACGGCGAGCCGGGAGCTGGTCACCGGCGCGGTCTCCGTGCGGTCCGCCTGGACCGGCGCGCTCGTCGCCGTCGTCGTCTTCCTCGGTGCGGCGGCGCTGCTGAACCCGCTGTGCCTGGCGCTCGCGCCGATCGCCGTCGTGCCCATGGTGGTCTATCCGTACGGCAAGCGGTTCACGAACTTCCCGCACGCCATCCTCGGCCTCGCGCAGGCCATGGGTCCGGTCGGCGCATGGATCGCGATCACCGGCGAGTGGTCGTGGGACGCCGTGACCCTGGGCCTCGCGGTCGGCGTGTGGATCGGCGGCTTCGACCTGATCTTCGCCTGCCAGGACGTCCAAGCGGACCGCGCCCACGGCGTGAAGTCGGTCCCGGCCCGCTTCGGCATCCCGGCGGCGCTGTACGGCGCGCGCGGCTGCCATGTCGTGACGATGGCGCTGTTCGTCTGGTACGCGCTGGCAACGGACGCGGGCGTGTTCCTGTGGCTGGGCCTGGCGCTCGTGGCGGGGGCGTTCCTCTACGAGCACTCGATCGTGCGCCCGCACGACCTGTCCCGTCTGAGCAGGGCGTTCTTCACGGTCAACGGCTTCATCGGTATTGCCCTGTTCGTGTGCGCGCTGCTGGATCTTGTGGTGCGAGGTCTGACGGTCTGAGGAGCGTGCGGCCTACCAGGGAATGGAGGCCGACGTGACCATCTCTGAGAGCGACCGCCTGCACTCGCAGCTCAGCCGGTTCGAGGACATGTTCCCCGGGTACCGGACGGAGATTGTCGAGGGCGACATCGTGATGAGTCCGGTCAAGCCGCACCACGCCGAATCGATCCGGCGGGTGTGGAACCTCCTCGAGTCACAGGTCTCGGGGAGTGGGGTTTCATCAGCGACGTCGCTGTGCCGTTCGACGACGAGAACGAGTTCTGCCCGGATCTCGCCGTCATCCCGGCCGCCGAGGTGGGCAGGAACCTCAGCGCCTACTCTCCGGAGTTGATCGAGCTCGCCGTCGAAGTCGTCTTGCCGAGCAGTGTGCGCAACGACTACGAGGTCAAGGACCGCGCGTACGTGCGGCGCGGGATCCCGCACTACCTGATCTTCGATCCGTGCAAGGCGCAGTGCGTGACGCTGTGGAACCCGGGGCCTGACGGCTCTCTGGGGCGGGACACCATCCCTTACGGCAAGCAGGTCACCGTCGAGTCCGATATCGGGAAGCTCACCGTCGACACCGCGGAGCTGCCCGTCGACCCGAGCGTCCGTCGACCGCAGGTCTGACACCGCCCCGATCGGGCGGGAGACCTTGGTCGGCCGTGCCGACAGCCCGCCGGATAGGCTCAGCGGTGTGGAGCCGCAGGAAAAAACCAGTCGCCGGCCGTGGGTCGTGGGGGTGTCGGGTGCCTCCGGCACGCCGTACGCCGCCGCCGTGCTGCGGGGGCTGCTCGCCGCAGGCGAGAGCGTGGACCTCGTCGTCAGCCGGGCCTCGCGGCTCACGCTGCTCGACGAGACCGGGGTCGCGTTCCGTGACGCGTACTGGCGGGACGATCTGCGCCAGTGGCTGGCGCGGGGCGCGGACGGGAAGCCGGACACCTTCGACACCGACGTGGACGACGTCCGTCACTGGGCCGCAGGCGATCTCGCGGCCGGGCCGTCGTCCGGCTCGTACCCGGTGAAGGGGATGCTGATCGTGCCCGCCTCCACCGCCTGTGTGGCGGGGGTTGCGCTGGGGCTTTCGAAGGACCTGCTGCAGCGGGCGGCGAGCGTGACGCTCAAGGAGCGGCGCCGGCTGGTCGTCGCCGTTCGGGAGACTCCGCTGAACGGGCAGACGCTGAAGCATCTGGTGACGCTGGACGAGGCGGGCGCCGTGGTGCTGCCCGCCTCTCCGGCGTTCTACGCGGGGGCGACGCACATCCAGGATCTGGTGGACTTCGTCGCCGGGCGGGTGCTGGACGCGGCAGGGGTGCCGCACCGGCTGTACCGCCGCTGGGAAGGGGAGCTTGGGGGTGGCTCCCGGAGTGGTTAGCGCTTGTCGGCGCCGCGCGTACGGGCCTTCTCGGCCTTGCGAGCGGCGGTGAGCTGCTGGTGGGCACGCGAGCGGTTGGCACGGTCCTGAAGCTGTCGCATCTGGGCGTAGGCCATCTCGAGCGTGTACACGGTGAGTTTCATCTCCTGAAGATCGTCATTGATCATTTGTATGGATCGCAGGGAATCGACCCCTGCATGCCTTAGATTCTACACTCAATCTTGCGAGATCGCTGAATAATGGAAGGCTCAGGCTTATGGACGCCGTGGATAGGCAGCTCATCCAGGCTCTGCGTGAGAACGGCAGGGCTTCGTATGCCGAGCTCGGCCGGCTCGTGGGGCTCTCCGGCCCCTCCGTCACCGACCGCATCAACCGACTGGAAGCGGCGGGCGTCATCACCGGCTACCGCGCCACGGTCGACGCCGCCTCGCTCGGCCTCGGTGTGACGGCCCTCATCGGTATCTCGCTCTCCGACGCGGCCGACCACGAGGACGTGGCGCGCCGACTGAAGGACCTCGCCGAGATCGAGGACTGCTGGTTCATCGCCGGCGACGACTCGTACATGCTCAAGGTGCGCGCCAGCGACGTGGACGGGCTGGAGAAGACCATCCGCCGGCTGTCGGGCACCCGCGGTGTCTCGCGGACCCGCACGACCATCGTGCTGTCCACCAAGTGGGAGAACCGGGTCGGCGATCTGCCGGAGGAGAGCTAGGGATACCTTTGGTGGAGCCCGATTGGTTGACGTATGGGAGGCGGCCCCCAGTGGACGCAGGACTCAAGCGCGAGCTCGAGGAGAAGGTCCGGGCCGGTGAGCGGCTGACGCGCGAGGACGGCATCGCCCTCTACGAGTCGGACGACCTGGCATGGCTCGGCGGGCTGGCGCACGACGTGCGCACCCGCAAGAACGGCGATGTCGTCCACTTCAACGTCAACCGCCACCTCAACATGACGAACGTGTGCACCGCGTCGTGCGCCTACTGCTCGTTCCAGCGCAAGCCGGGCGAGAAGGACGCGTACACCATGCGCATCGAGGAGGCCGTCCGCCTCGCCAAGGCGATGGAGAACGAGAACCTCACCGAGCTGCACATCGTCAACGGGCTCCACCCCAACCTGCCGTGGCGCTACTACCCCCGCTCGCTCTCCGAGCTGAAGAAGGCCCTCCCGAACGTTTCGCTCAAGGCCTTCACCGCGACCGAGATCCACCACTTCGAGACGATCTCCGGGCTCAGCGCGGGCGAGATCCTCGACGAGCTCATCGAGGCCGGTCTCGAGTCACTGACCGGCGGCGGCGCCGAGATCTTCGACTGGGAAGTGCGTCAGCACATCGTCGACCACCGCACCCACTGGGAGGACTGGTCGCGTATCCACCGCCTCGCGCACGAGAAGGGTCTCAAGACCCCGTGCACGATGCTGTACGGGCACATCGAGGAACCCCGTCACCGCGTGGACCACGTGTTGCGGCTGCGCGAGCTGCAGGACGAGACCGGCGGCTTCCAGGTCTTCATCCCGCTGCGCTACCAGCACGACTTCGTCGACATGCAGGACGGCAAGGTCCGCAACAAGCTGCAGTCGCGCACGACCATGGCGACCGGTGCCGAGGCGCTGAAGACCTTCGCCGTCTCCCGGCTGCTGTTCGACAACATCCAGCATGTGAAGGTGTTCTGGGTGATGCACGGCGTGCAGACCGCCCAGCTCGCGCTGCAGCACGGCGCGGACGACATGGACGGCTCGGTCGTCGAGTACAAGATCACGCACGACGCGGACAACTACGGGACGCCGAACAAGCTCACCCGCGACGACCTTCTCGACCTGATCCGTGACGCCGGCTTCCGCCCGGTCGAGCGCAACACCCGCTACGAGGTCATCCGCGAGTACCCGGGTCCCGACGCCGACCGCCGCGAGTCGCCGCAGCCCATGCGCGTCTGACGCCCGCAGGCGGACGCGCGGCGCCGTCCCATCTGATGGAAGCCCCGGCCCCGGCCGGGGCTTCTTTCCTACCCTTGCGCCATGGCTCTGACGTTCGAACTCGACCCGCCCGGCGGTCCGTCCCTGCGCGACGGCGTGCTCGCCCTCTGGGCGGACGTCAGCAACGCGGGTGGTGCCGTCGGCTTCGTGCCCCCCGTCACGGTCGACGAGATCCGGCCGGAGTGGGTCAAGCATCTGACGGCGATGGCCGAGGGCAGGATGCGGCTCGTCGTGGGGCGCGACGAGGAAGGCGAGATCGCCGCCACCGCGTTCATCGCCCACAACACGCACCGGCTGATGACCCACTGGGTCTGGCTCTACACGGTCATGGTCCACCCCCGGCACCAGGGCAAGGGGTACGGCAGCGATCTCATGGCCGCCACCGCCGATGCCGTCCGCGGTCTGGAAGGCGTCGAGGCGATACGGCTCACCTGCCGCGGCGGCACCGGGGCCGACCGCTTCTACGCCGCCTGCGGCTACAAGGAGGTCGGGCGGGTGCCGGGCGCCATCCGTGTCGCCGAGGGCGACGACCGCGACGACATCGTGATGCTGCTGCCCCTGAACTGATCGCTTTCCGGACATGCTTCACTGGACGGGCATCTCTTGTCGTACGAAGGAAGAAGGCCCCGCCGTGTCCGCTTCAAGGACGAGCGCCGCGATCCGGTACACCGCCCTGCGTCTGGCGATCTTCGTCGGTTGCCTCGTCGCCGTCGGCGGGCTGGTCCAGATCGGCGTCCTGCCGAAGGGTCTCGGGGACTCCAACTTCGTCTGGGTCATCCTGCTCGCGCTGGTGCTCTCCGCACCCCTGAGCTTCGTCCTGCTGCGCAAGCAGCGCGACGCGATGTCCGAGCAGATCGTCCCGATGGTGGACAAGGCCAAGTCCCGCCTGGACGCCAACCGTTCGCAGGAGGACGGCGCCGCGCGCTAGGCCCTGTCCGGGCGTCACGGCTCGGGGCGATCAGGGGCCCCAAAGGGGAGCTTTGAGGTTCTCAAAGTTCAAGTGTTAACGTGTTGCCATGAAGACAGCAGCGCGCCACCACGTCGCCGCGAGCATCCCGCTCGTGGCGCGCCTGCATGTCGATCTCTGCCGCTGTACGTCCGCGGTCTGTTGCCGCTAGGGCCTGCCCGGCGGGTCAGGGCCTGAGGGCCTGCTCCGCGAAAGGCCCGGGTCCGACCCCGGCACCACATGCAGCGGCGTCGCGCCGACGCGCGCCGCATCCCCGTCCCCGTAGTCCCCTGATACGCCCCACTGGAGTGCGTCCGTGTCCGCGAACACCGCGTCCACCCCTGCCGGAAATCGGTCCGGCACCGGATTCCGTATACCCAAGGTCCCCTTCTGGGCCCAGATAGCCGCCGGTCTCGTGCTCGGCGTCCTGTTCGGCTGGCTCGCCCGCAGTCAGGACGTCACGTGGCTCAAGGACACCCTCGACCACATCGGCTCGATCTTCGTCCAGCTGCTGAAGCTTGCCGTCGCACCGCTCGTCTTCTTCGCGATCCTGGTGTCGATCACCAATCTGCGGAAGGTCAACAACGCCGCCCGGCTGGCCACCCGCACCCTGCTCTGGTTCATGATCACGTCGCTGATCGCGGTCGCCATCGGCCTCGTCATCGGCCTGCTCACCGACCCCGGCGCCGGCACCGGCCTCACCCCCAAGGACGGCCAGAAGCCCGAGCAGGCCGGCTCCTGGATCGACTTCATCACCGGCATCGTCCCGACCGACGTCATCACGCCCTTCACCGAGCTGAACGTCCTCCAGATCGTCTTCATGGCCGCCGTCGCCGGTATCGCCGCCCTCAAGCTCGGCGACCGCGCCAAGCCGATCCTCGCGCTCAGCGAGTCCGTGCTGGAGCTGCTGCAGAAGGCACTGTGGTGGGTCATCCGCCTCGCGCCGCTCGGCACCGTCGGCCTCATCGGCTACGCCATCGCCGACTACGGCTGGGACCTGATCGGCAAGTACGCCACCTTCACGGCCGACGTCTACATCGGCTGCGCCCTGGTCCTCTTCGGCGTCTACCCGCTGCTGCTGGCGACGGTCGCCAAGGTCAACCCGGTGCAGTTCTTCAAGGGCGCCTGGCCCGCCATCCAGCTGGCCTTCGTCTCCCGCTCCTCGGTCGGCACCATGCCGGTCACCCAGAAGGTCACCGAGCGGCTCGGCGTCCCGAAGGACTACACCTCGTTCGCCGTCCCGTTCGGCGCGACCACCAAGATGGACGGCTGCGCCGCGATCTACCCGGCGCTCGCCGCGATCTTCATCGCGCAGATCTTCGATGTGCAGCTGGGCATCCAGGACTACCTGCTGATCGCGTTCGTCTCCGTCGTCGGTTCGGCTGCCACCGCCGGCCTGACCGGTGCCACGGTCATGCTGACGCTGACCCTGTCCACGCTGGGCCTCCCGCTGGAGGGTGTGGGGCTGCTGATGGCGATCGACCCGATCCTGGACATGATGCGCACCGCCACCAACGTGGCGGGCCAGGTGGTGTCGCCGCTGCTTGTCGCCGCACGCGAGGGAATCCTCGACCGTGACGCGTACAACTCGGCGAAGCCGTCGCCGATCGACGAGGCGGACTCCCGTGACGCCGAGCGCGAGGTCGCGGTGCCGGTCCCCGCGTAGCCCTGCCGCCGGAGCGGCCGCCGTGTCCCACGGCGGCCGGCCCGGCCGGCGAAAGCGCCCCTGATCCTCCGCGATCCGGGGCGCTTTCGCCGTTACGCGCTGCCCCCGGCCCGCTCGTGGTGCAGCAGCACCACGCCGTTGCCGAAGGTGCGGGTCCCGACGAGGCGCAGATCGGCCGTCGCGTCCGACGCCGCGAACAGCGGCTTGCCGCGGCCGATCAGGACCGGGTGGACGTAGATGCGGAACTCGTCGACGAGGCCGTGGCGCAGGAACGTCGCCGCCAGGTCGGCGCCGCTGAGTGCGAGGTCCCCGCCCGGCTGTGCCTTGAGCGCCTGCACCTCTTCGGGGACGACGTCCCTGACCACCGTGGTGTTCCAGTCGGCCCGCTGCAGGGTCCGGGAGTACACGGTCTTGGGCATGTCGCGCCAGATTCCCGCGAACTCCGCCATGGTTGCGGTGCACGAAGGGTCGGATTCGGCCGTCGGCCAGAAGCCCGCCATCAGCTCGTGGGTGACGCGGCCGCTCAGGAATCCGCCCATCGTGGCGATGTGCTCGTTGAAGTGGTGGTGCAGCTCCTCGTCGACCCGGTGCCAGCCGATGTCGCGTTCCGGTCCCTCGATGTAGCCGTCGAGCGAGACCGACATCATCAGGACGATCTTTCTCATCGCGGTCCTCCGGCGTTCCGTCGGTACTTCCGACAGGGCCTAGTCTTACCGCTGGGTAAGGGCACGGGGCGGGAGGACATCGGACAATGGGTGCTGTGAAGGGCGCGAGGGCCAAGCGCATGCCGCGGGCCGTGCGCGAGCAGCAGATGATGGACGCCGCCGTGCAGACCTTCGGGCAGCGCGGGTACCGCGCGGCGTCGATGGACGAGATCGCCGAACTCGCCGGTGTGTCCAAGCCGCTGGTCTACCTCTATCTGAATTCCAAGGAAGAGCTGTTCACGGCGTGCATCCGGCGCGAGGCGAAGGCCCTCACGGAGGCGGTGCAGGCGGCCATCGAACCGGGCCTCTCGGCGGACCAGCAGATGTGGGCCGGACTGGAGGCGTTCTTCCGGCACACCGCCGAGAACCCCGACGGCTGGTCCGTGCTGCATCGCCAGGCGCGCACGCACGGGGAGCCGTTCGCCGCCGAGGTCGCGAAGATGCGCGAGGAGATCGCCGCGTTCGTGACCGAGCTGATCGGGGCCGCCGCCCGCCAGGGTGTGCCCCCGGCGGGCCGGCGCGACGCCGAGCTGGCAGAACGTGACGTGGCCGGTCTGGCCCAGGCGCTGGTCGGCGCGGCCGAGTCGCTCGCCGGGTGGGTGAACGAGACCGGCGGCGTCTCTGCGAAGGAGGCCGCGGGCATGCTGATGAACTTCGCCTGGACGGGCCTCGACCGGCTCATGCAGGGGGAGCGCTGGAGCCCCAGGTGACCCTGCCGGCGAGGTGGATCCGGCCCGCCGTGCCGCGCAGCTGGAATGCGGCGCCGTCCGGCGTGCTGTCGGCCGCGTAGGTGACGGAGGCCGGCAGCAGGACGGGTGCCTTGAACTCGGCGTGCGCGGACGCGGTGGGACCGCCGGTGCGTTCCGCCTCGGCCAGGCAGCGGGCGAAGGTCCACATGCCATGGGCGATGGCGCGGGGGAACCCGAACAGCCGGGCGCCCAGCGGGTGCAGATGGATCGGGTTGCGGTCGCCGGAGGCCGCGCCGTAACGCCGGCCCAGATCGCCGGGAACCCGCCATTCGGCGGTGGCCGGGAGCGGCTTGGGCGCGGCCGCGTTCTCGCGGGGGCCGTCGTGGGACGTGCGGTGGCGGGCGAGGTAGGAGCTGCGCGACTCCCACACGAGCGCCCCGCCGAGCCTTGCCTCGGTGACCATGACGACCTCGGTGCCGCGGTGGTGCGCCACCAGCTTCTCGGCGTACACGGTCAGCTCGGGGCGGTCGTCCGGGTGCAGCGCGGCGCCGTGCCGTTCGATGCCGATACGGGTGTGGACCAGACCGAGCACCGGCAGGGGGAACGCGCGGTCGGCCATCAGCCGCATCGCCAGCGGGAAGCCGAGGATGTGCGGATACGGCAGCGGCAGCGGCCCGGCCGGGGGAAACCCGCAGACCTCGGCGTAGGCGGCGAGCCGCCCTGCGTCGGTCCGGGCGCCCGGCAGCACGAGCCGGGTTCCGGGCAGTGGCGCCCGGGCGCCGACGCGGCGCTTGAACGGGGACAGGACGGCGCCGCGGGCGAGCAGCGGCGTGAGCGCGGGGGTGGTGTCGAGGGTGTGGGTCGTCATCGTCAGGCACCCAGCAGGCTCTGGCCGCAGACGCGCAGGATCTGGCCGTTGACGGGCCCGGACGCCGGGTGGGCGAAGTAGGCGGTGGCCTCGGCGACGTCGACGGGCAGTCCGCCCTGGGCCATGGAGTTCATCCGGCGGCCGGCCTCGCGGATGAACAGCGGTACGGCCGCGGTCATCCTCGTCTCGATGAAACCGGGGGCGACGGCGTTGACCGTGACGCCGTGGGCGGCCGCGGCACGCGGCGCGAGGGAGCGGACCAGGCCGATGATCCCGGCCTTGCTCGCGGCGTAGTTGGTCTGCCCGGTGTTGCCGGCGATGCCCGCGATGGACGCGGTGGCGACGATGCGGCCGCCGCCGCGGACCGCGCCGGCCTTCAGCAGGGCGTCGGTGGTGTCGAGCACGGCGGCCAGATTGACGTCCAGCACCGAACTCCAGCGATCGGCGGGCATGTTGGCGAGGCGCCGGTCGCGGGTGATGCCCGCGTTGTGGACGAGGACGTCGAGTCCGCCGTCGGGGAGCGCGGCCGCGATGAGGTCCGCGGCGTCGGGGGCGGTGATGTCGAGGGGGAGCGCGGTGCCCCCGAGCCGGTCGGCGGTGCGGATCAGATCGGCCTGGGCCTGGGGCACGTCGAGGCAGACGACGTGCGCGCCGTCGCGGACGAGGACCTCGGCGACACAGGCGCCGATGCCGCGGGCGGCACCGGTGACGAGTGCGGTGCGGCCGGCGAGGGGGCGTGCGGCGTCGGCGGGGAACTCCGGCTCGGTGTCACCGAGTTCGACGACCTGGCCGCTGACGTAGGCGGACTTGGGCGAGAGCAGGAAGCGCAGGGTGGACGCCGCGGCCTCGGGCGCGGGCGAGGTGAGCCGGACGAGGTTGACGGTGCGGCCTCCGCCGATCTCCTTGCCCAGGGAGCGGACGAATCCTTCGAGGGCCTGCTGGGCGGCGGCCTGGTGATGGTCGTCGGCGGCGGGCCGGGCGCCGATGACGACGATGCGGCCGCCGGGGGTGACGGAGCGCACGACCGGGTGCAGGGCGGCGTGCACCTCGGCGAGGCCGGCCGCGGTGGTGACCCCGGTGGCGTCGAGGACGACGGCGGCGGGCCGGTCGCCGGAGTCGGCGACCTGGAGTCCGGTGTCGGGCAGCGGTCGCTCGAGTGCGGACGTTCCGGCGGTGAGCAGCAGCACCGGCCCGTCGAGGGCGGGGTTCTCCGGGTTCCAGCGCCGCAGCGGGGCGGGCTGGGGAAGGCCGAGCCGCCGGGTGAGAAAGCGGCCGGGTGCTGTGCCGGTGAAGTGCAGATAGCGATCGGCCATTGTCCTGACTCCCTGCTCGGTCGTAGATTTACTCCAGAGTAAGGTTACTGAAGAGTCAGGAGCTGGTCGAGATGCTGCCGAAGTTGCCTCGCAGGGTTGCGGTGATCGGCGGCAGCCGTGTCCCGTTCGCCCGGTCCGACGGCCCGTACGCCACCGCCTCCAACCAGGACATGCTCGGCGCGGCCCTCGCCGGGCTCGTCGAGCGGTACGCACTGTCCGCGCCGGGCGCGGTCGGCGAGTTCGTCGCCGGAGCCGTCCTCAAGCACAGCCGCGACTTCAACCTGGCCCGTGAAACCGTCCTCGGCTCCGGACTTGACCCGCACACCCCGGCGTACGACATCCAGCAGGCATGCGGCACCGGCCTCCAGGCCGTCATCGCCGTCGCCAACAAGATCGCGGTCGGCGGCGTGGAGAGCGGCATCGCGGGCGGCGCCGACACCACGAGCGACGCGCCCCTCGGCGTCAACGACGAACTGCGCCGCATCCTGCTCGAGGCACGCCGGGCCGGAAGTACGGGCGCGCGGCTCAAGGCACTCGCGCGGGTGCGCCCGAAGCACCTCGTCCCCGACATCCCGCGGAACGCCGAACCCCGCACCGGGCTGTCCATGGGCGAACACGCGGCGATCACCGCGCGGAACTGGGGGATCGGCCGCGAGGAACAGGACCTGCTGGCCGCCACGAGCCACCAGCGGCTCGCCGCCGCCTACGACCGCGGGTTCCTAGACGATCTCGTCGTGCCCTTCCGCGGCCTGGAACGCGACCAGAACCTGCGACCCGGCTCCACGGTCGAGAAGCTCGCGACCCTGAAGACGGTCTACGGCAACGACGCACCCGGCGCCACCATGACCGCCGGAAACTCCACGCCCCTCACCGACGGCGCGGCCACCGTGCTCCTCGCGAGTGAGGAGTGGGCGGCGGCACACGGCCACGAGCCACTCGCGTATCTCACCGCGTACGAGACGGGCGCTGTGAATTACGTGGACGGTGACGTCGCCGGCGGCGAGGACGGACTGCTGATGGCCCCGGCCCACGCCGTTCCCCGCATGCTGGCACGCGCCGGGCTCTCGCTCGCCGACTTCGACCTGGTCGAGATCCACGAGGCGTTCGCCTCGCAGGTGCTCGCCACGCTCGCCGCCTGGGAGGAGCAGGGCCTGCCGCCGGTGGCCCGCGACCGGCTGAACGTCGCCGGGTCCTCCCTGGCCACCGGCCACCCCTTCGCGGCCACCGGTGCGCGGATCGTCGCCACCCTCGCCAAGCTCCTCGCCGAGCGTGAGGGCCCGGGCCGCGGCCTGATCTCGGTCTGCGCCGCCGGCGGCCAGGGCGTCACGGCCGTCCTCGAACGCGCCTGACCCCGGGGTCCGTCGCCGTGCCGGGCGCCCCTGCCATCCGCCGATGAACGTTCCCACCCCCTGACGAGGAGCCGCACGTGTCCGTCGATCCACTCGTCCCCGCCGGTGCCCCCGCCCCGGTAGAACCCCACAAGAAGCGGGTGAACGGCGTCGTGCGGGAGGTCTCCGTGCCCGCGCTCGTCCCCGCCGTCACCCATGGCTCGCTCGCCGACATCCCCTTCGACAACGAGCGCGAGGCCCCCGGCGAGGCCGTGCTCAGCCGCAAGGACGCCGACGGCCGTTGGCACGACGTCACCGCGGCGCAGTTCGCCGATGAGGTCCGCGCCGTCGCCAAGGGGCTCGTCGCCGAAGGGCTGCAGCCCGGCGACCGGCTCGCCGTCATGGCGCGCACCACCTACGAGTGGACGCTGTTCGACTTCGCCGCCTGGGCCGCCGGCCTCGTCACCGTGCCCATCTACCCGACGTCTTCCGCGTTCCAGGCCCGGTGGATCCTGGAGAACTCGGGCGCGGTCGCCTGCGCCGTCGAGACCGCCGAACAGGCCCGGCTCATCAGCCAGGAGCGCAGGCAGCTTCCAGGTCTCGAGCATCTGTGGGTGTTCGACACGGGGGCCGTGGAGACGCTGCGAAGGGCGGGGGAGAAGGCCGGCGTCCCGGACGCCGCCGTCGCCGAACGCCGCGCCTCGCTCACCCCCGGGTCCGTCGCCACGCTGATCTACACCTCGGGCACCACCGGCCGGCCCAAGGGCTGCGTTCTGACCCACGCCAACTTCTTCGCCGAGGTCGACAACGCGGTCGAACTGCTGCACCCCGTCTTCAGGTCGGTGAGCAAGGAGCCTGCCTCCACCCTGCTCTTCCTCCCCCTCTCGCACGTCTTCGGGCGCATGGTCGCGATCGGCTGCCTGCGGGCCCGGGTACGCCTCGGACACGCCCCGTCGATCAAGACCGAGGACCTGCTTGCCGACCTGGCCGGTTTCGCTCCCACGTTCCTGCTGGCCATCCCGTACGTCCTGGAGAAGGTCTTCAACACCGGGCGCGCCACCGCCGAGAAGCTGGGGCGGGCATCCTCCTTCGACCGCGCCGCGCGGATCGCGCAGCGCTACGGGCAGGCGGTGGAGGCCGCCGAGCACGGCACGGGCCCCGGCCCCTCGCTCGGCCTGCGGGCGGCCCGCGCGCTGTACGACCCGTTGGTCTACCGTCGCATCCGGGCCGCACTCGGCGGAAAGGTGCGGTACGCGATCTGCGGCGGCTCCCCGCTGGGCAGTCGGCTCGGCTCGTTCTACGCGGGTGCCGGCATCCAGGTCTTCGAGGGCTACGGGCTGACCGAGACGACCGCAGCCTCCACCGTGACCCCGCCGCTGCGGCCCCGGATCGGCACGGTGGGCTGGCCGCTGCCCGGCACCGCGGTCCGCATCGCCGACGACGGCGAGATCGAGCTGCGCGGCGGCCAGGTCTTCGGCGGCTACTGGGACGCCGAGCGTGCCGCGGCCGTCCCGGTGGCAGGGGACGGCTGGCTGCCGACGGGTGATCTCGGTGCCCTGGACGACGGTGGATATCTGACGATCACGGGCCGCAAGAAGGACATCATCATCACCTCCGGCGGCAAGAACGTGGCGCCGGCCCCGCTGGAGGACTGGCTGCGGGCGCATCCGCTGGTGGGCCAGTGCATGGTGATCGGCGACAACCGCCCGTACGTCACCGCCCTGCTCACCCTGGAGCCGGACGGGCTCGACCACTGGCGGCGGATGAAGAGGAAGGTGCATCTGCCGCTCGTCGAACTGGTGGCGGACCAGGACCTGCTGGAGTCGCTGCAACGCGCCGTCGACGAGGCGAACCGGCTGGTCTCACGCGCCGAGTCGATCCGCCGCTTCCGGGTCCTGACGGGCGACTTCACCGAGGAGAGCGGTCACCTCACGCCCTCGCTCAAGCTGAAGCGGGCGGAGATCGCGCGGGACTTCGCGGCAGAGATCGAATCGCTGTACCGGTAGCGGCGGCAAAAGGCAGGAGCCCCGTTCCGTACGGAATGTACGGAGCGGGGCTCCTTGGGTACTGCTGGTCGTGCGCGATCGCCGACCCGGGCTGACTAGGCCGGGGTGACGTTCTCCGCCTGCGGGCCCTTCGGGCCCTGGGTGACGTCGAAGTTCACGACCTGGTTCTCCTCGAGGGAGCGGAACCCGGACGCGTTGATCGCGGAGTAGTGGACGAAGACATCCGGGCCGCCGCCGTCCTGGGCGATGAAGCCGAAGCCCTTTTCAGCGTTGAACCACTTGACGGTTCCGGTAGCCATAAGCCCTCCTTGGGCCAAAGGGTTGCCCTGCTCCAGAACCTGCAAGAAGTCTGAAAACTACAAAAGCCTGCGGGTTACATGCTCCGCAGGCTCTGTACTGCAAGGGAAACCAAACTGCAACTTGCGTCGAGCCTAGCACGCAGCGTGTGCGCAGCGGTAGAGGGAAAGATCACTTCACCCGGACGTTTGATCCGAGGGTCGTTCTGCTGACGAAGCCCAGCTCGGGACCGGGGCGGATGCACTTCGGCACCCCCCTGCAGGAGCGGCGCGGCGAGCGGCGGCGGCCGCCCCCGGCGCGGACGGCCGCCGCGCACAGGTCTAGCCTCACGATGTGGACAGTCACGGAGAAAGCACAGCAACCGGCATGCGCCGCACCAGGCCGCGAGTCGGTCACATCCAGTTCCTGAACTGTCTTCCCCTTTACTGGGGACTTGCCAGAACAGGAACTCTGCTCGACCTGGAACTGACGAAGGACACCCCCGAGAAGCTCAGCGAGCGACTCGTACGCGGCGAACTCGACATCGCGCCGATCACGCTCGTGGAATTCCTTCGCAATGCCGACGAGCTCGTCGCCTTTCCCGACATCGCGGTCGGCTGCGACGGCCCCGTCATGTCGTGCGTGATCGTCTCGCAGCTTCCGCTGGAGCAGCTGGACGGCGCACGGGTCGCGCTCGGCTCCACCTCCCGCACCTCCGTACGCCTCGCCCAGCTGCTGCTCGCCGAGCGGTACGAGGTCACGCCCGACTACTTCACCTGCCCGCCGGACCTCGGCGTAATGATGCAGGAGGCGGACGCGGCCGTCCTCATCGGCGACGCGGCGCTGCGCGCCTCTCTCCACGACGCCCCGCGCCTCGGCCTCCAGGTCCACGACCTCGGCCGCATGTGGAAGGAATGGACCGGGCTGCCGTTCGTCTTCGCCGTGTGGGCGGCGCGCAAGGACTACCTGGCCCGCGAACCCGTCGTCGTCCACCAGGTGCACGAGGCCTTCCTCGCCTCGCGCGACCTGTCGCTGGAGGAGGTCGCCAAGGTGGCCGAGCAGGCGGCGCGCTGGGAGAACTTCGAAGCGGAGCTGCTGGAGCGCTACTTCACGACGCTGGACTTCCGCTTCGGACCCGACCAGCTCGCGGGCGTGAGGGAGTTCGCGCGCAGGACGGGACCCACGACGGGATTCTCCGCGGACGTCCACGTGGAGCTGCTCGACGGCCGGCCCTGATCCGTCGGACACGCCCTAGTCTGAGGTCCGGACCGACACGGCCAGGCCAACGGGGGAGTCGAGATGCAGCCGCTTGATCCGGGGGAGCCGCGCAGCATCGGCGCGTACCGGCTGCTCGGCAGGCTGGGCGCGGGCGGGATGGGGCGCGTCTACCTGGGGCGCAGCGCGGGCGGCCGTACCGTCGCGGTCAAGGTCGTCCATCCGCACTTCGCCCTCGACGACGAGTTCCGGGCGCGGTTCCGGCGTGAGGTCGAGGCCGCCCGCCGGGTCGGCGGCCAGTGGACCGCGCCCGTGCTCGACGCCGATCCGGACGCGTCCGTGCCCTGGGTCGCCACCGGCTATGTGGCCGGGCCCTCCCTCTCCCAGGCGGTCACCGGACACGGACCGCTGCCCACCCGTTCGGTACGGGTGCTCGGCGCGGGACTGGCACGTGCCCTGGTCGCCGTGCACGCGCTGGATCTCGTGCACCGGGACGTGAAGCCGTCGAACGTGCTGCTGACCCTGGAAGGACCGCGGCTGATCGACTTCGGGATCGCCCGCGCCACCGACGGGACCGCGTCGCTGACGTCGACGGGCGTGTCCGTCGGTTCGCCCGGCTACATGTCGCCCGAGCAGATCCTCGGCAAAGGCGTCACCGGTGCGGCCGACGTCTTCTCGCTCGGCGCGGTCCTCGCCTACGCGGCGACCGGAGCGGCCCCCTTCCCCGGCGACTCGTCGGCCGCCCTGCTCTACAAGGTGGTGCATGAGGAGCCCGAACTCGGCGCCTTGGACGGGGAGATACGGGATCTGGTGGCCGGTTGCCTTGCCAAGAACCCGGCGGCCCGCCCGGCACCCGCCGAGATCGCCGAACGCCTCGACGCCGACGGCGGCGCGGGCGGTTGGCTGCCGGGACCGGTCGTCGAGGAGATCAGCCGGGCAGCCGTCGACCTGCTGCACCTGGAGTCGTTCCCCGTCGAGCCCGTTGCCCCGGCCGGGCCGGGAGCGTCGGGGCCCGTCGCGTTCTCCAGTCCGGCCGTCGGTGTCTTCGGGCCGCCCGTGGAACCGGACCCGTCCGCTCCCGCGCGGTGGGCCGCGCCGCCGTCCGACGAGCCGCACTCCGACGCATCGCGCGCCGGTACGCGTTCCCCCGCCGCTCCGGACGGCACGGCGGGTGCGCAGGCGAACGGCTTCTCCCTCTCGGCGGGCGGCAGCACCGGCGCACGGCGGGTCAGCTGCACCCTCGCCCTCACCGTGGCGGGCGCGCTGGCGGCCGTGACCGTCGGGGGCGTCTTCGTCCTCGATCTGCTGCCCGGCAGCGGCGGCGACGGCAAGCAGGGTCCGAGCGACTCGGCCGAACAGCCGCCCGCCGCGACCGCGTCGGCGTCCCCGGGGCAGGTGAACGAGGTGCCCAAGGCGTTCCTCGGCACCTGGAGCGGCCCGGCCACCGAGCGCAGCGGGTCGCCGCACGGCACGGTGACCGTCGAGTTCACCGCCGGCCGCAAGGGCCAGGACGTCGTCCGGACGACCAACACCCTCTCGGCGCTCGGAGTGAAGATCGAGTGCTTCGGGGTGGGCAAGCTCGCATCCGGCACCTCCCGGGTGCTGCGGGTCGACGAGCGCAGCGACCCCGACCGCCAGGGCACGACGGGTGCGTGCACCAGCGGCGCGGCCGAGTTGGTGTTCACGCTCGGAGCCGACGGATCCCTGCGCTATCAGTCGAAGGAGGAGGCCGCCGGGCTCCCGCAGGGGACGCTCACCCGGGTCGAGGACTGAACGGCCGCGTGCGGGGAGGCCCGCGACCGGGCGGCGGGACCGTGGCGTAGCCTGGATCGGTCCGTTGATCCGCAGAAGTACCGCCGAAGGGTGACGCCCGGTGACCGAGAAGGCCGACCTCCAGTCCGTGCTGGACCGTGCTGCCGACGGTGGGCGCATCACGCCCGAAGAGGCGCTCGACCTGTACCGCTCCGCACCGCTGCACGCGCTCGGAGCGGCGGCGGACGCCGTGCGCAAGCGGCGGTACGCCGGTACGGAGCACATCGCGACGTACATCGTCGAGCGCAACATCAACTACACCAACGTGTGCGTCACGGCCTGCAAGTTCTGCGCCTTCTACGCCCCGCCGAAGGACACGGCGAAGGGCTGGACCCGGGACCTCGACGACATCCTGCGCCGCTGCGCGGAGACCGTCGAGCTCGGCGGCACGCAGATCATGTTCCAGGGCGGCCACCACCCGGACTACGGCGTCGAGTACTACGAGCAGCACTTCGCCGCCATCAAGAAGGAGTTCCCCCAGCTGGTGATCCACTCGCTCGGCGCGTCCGAGGTGGAGCACATGGCCCGGATCTCCAAGGTCTCCGTCGAGGAGGCGATCTCCCGCATCCACGCCGCCGGTCTCGACTCCTTCGCCGGCGCCGGCGCCGAGCTGCTGCCCGAGCGGCCGCGCAAGGCGATCGCCCCGCTCAAGGAGTCCGGCGAGCGCTGGCTGGAGATCATGGAGATCGCGCACGGCCTGGGCGTCGAGTCGACCTCCACCATGCTGATGGGCACGGGCGAGACCAACGCCGAGCGGATCGAGCACCTGCGGATGATCCGCGAGGTGCAGGACCGCACGGGCGGCTTCCGCGCCTTCATCCCGTACACGTACCAGCCGGAGAACAACCACCTCAAGGGCCGTACGCAGGCGACCCTGTTCGAGTACCTGCGCATGATCGCCATCGCGCGGCTCTTCCTCGAGAACGTGGCGCACATCCAGGGTTCGTGGCTGACCACGGGCAAGGAGGTCGGCCAGCTGTCCCTGCACTACGGCGCGGACGACCTCGGCTCGATCATGCTGGAGGAGAACGTCGTCTCCTCGGCCGGCGCCAAGCACCGCTCCAACCGCATGGAGATCATCGACCTGATTCGCAAGTCGGGCCGTGTCCCGGCGCAGCGGACGACGACGTACGAGCACATCGTCGTGCACGACGACCCGGCGAACGACCCGGTCGACGAGCGCGTCGTGTCGCACTTCTCGTCGACGGCGATCGAGGGCGGTACGGCGCATCCGGAGCTGAAGCTCCTCAGCGCCAACTGAGGTCGCCTTGCTGACGATCCACGTCGCGGACCGGGTTCTGGGCTCTGCGGACGCGGTGTTCGTCGACGGAGGGCTGATCGCGGCCGTCGGCCCGTACGAGCAGCTGGCCACCGCCCACCCGCAGGCGCGGGTGCGGCGCTGGCCCGGGCTGCTGATGCCGGGGCTGTGCCACCCGTTGGCCGCCCCGTTGCTGGAGAGCGTCTACCACCCCGATCCGCGCGAGGCCGATGAGCTGGGCGCCGAGCCGCTGCATGGTGAGGCACTGTCAGGGCTCGCGATCGACGACGCGCGCTGGGGCGCGAGCGCCCGGCGCGGGCTCCAGCGGCTGCTGGGCCACGGAGTGACAGCGGTCGCCGGTCCGTTCGGCCGGCCGGCGGTGCGGACGGCAGTCGCCCGGTCCGGCCTGCGGGTGCGTGATCCGCGGCAGGTGCGGGACATGCAGGCGCCCCTCACGCTCGATCCTTTCGAGGGCTTTCCGCTCGCCTCCCTGCTCGACGGGGACCTGTCCGTCGGCGGCCCCGCCGACTTCGCGGTCTTCGACGTTCCCGTGGAGGAGCAGCCCGCCCGTGCACTGCGCCGGTACGGCGCGGGTACCTGCGTGGCCACCGTCCTCAGCGGCCGACTGGTGTTCCGGCGCCGCTGACCCGGTCCGAGGTGTGTCGTGGACACGACGTTAGGGTGTCCGGGGCCGAGAACGACGGGGAGGGCCAGTGATGCACGTGAAGCGGATGGCGACGGTTGCCGCGGTCCTCCTCCTTGCGGCGGCAGGTCCCGCGACCGCGGCCGAACTGCCGTCCACCCGGGCCGACATCGCCGCGGACGCCCTGCGCAAGGACCCCGTCCACGTCAGCCCGCACCTCGCGCCCGGCGCGGTCGGCCCGCGGGACGTCGAGCGGATCCGGGCCGCGGCCGACAAGCTCCGGGAACTCGGCGTTCCGGTCTATGTGTCCCTCAGCCCGGTATGGGACGGCGACGGCAGCGGTGACTTCGGTGTCGCCCATCTCGCCCTTCTGCACGACCGGTTGAGCAAGGACGGCGCGTACGTCCACGTCGACGACGAAGGGGACGTGCAGGTCCGCACCTACGGCGTCCAGCCGCTCGGGTACGCGTCCGACATCGAGAGCCGGATGTCCGGCTGGAGCGACGGCGGGGACTCGCTCGCCGATCTCGCGGTCGTCGCGATCGACGGACTGCGCACGGGTGAAGTGCCGCGCGGGAAGGGCGAGATCGAGGACGACGCGGAGAACGAGGCGTACGCCCGCACCGAGGACTTCGTCAACAACGCCGCGCTGGCGGTCGGCGCCGTGAGCGCCGCTCTCGTCGCCGCGCTCATGCTGCTCCACCGCCTCACCGACGTGCCGCTGTGGCCGCGGCGCAGGCGGCCCGCGCCTCCCGTCCCGGCCGTGGACTGGCGCTCCGCACCCGATCTGCCCGACCACGCGTACGCCACGCTGTACGACCTGGCCCGGCGCCGCACGCACGCGCTGCGGGCCGCGGTCGTGGCCGCGGAGGCAGCCGGGCTGAAGGTGGGCGGTGCGCTGCCGGACAACGCCTGGGACCTCGCGGACGACCTGCTGATGATCGCCTGGGAGCCCGGTGCCGAGCCCGATGCCGCCGTGCTCGCCGAGCACGGGCCGGGCTGGTGGGAGGAGCGGGCGCCGCTCATCGAGGGCGCAGATCTGCCGGAGCTGCTGGCGGCGATCGAGATCAGCCGCATCGGCATGCTCGCGCTCGCCGCGCTCCGCGACGGCGACGACGCGCCTTCGGACGTGGAACCGCCGTGCTACCACAACCCGTTGCACGAGCGCGGGGTCCGGCGTGCGACGTTGGCCCGGATCACCGACGAACCGATGGCCGTCCTGGTCTGCCAGGACTGCGCCACTCGCGGGCCGGACCCGCTGCTGGTGGCGACCGAGGAGGGGCCGCAGCCGTACTACGCGGCACCCGCGACCAACCCGGTATGGGTCGTGTCGGGCTACGGGGCGGCGGAGCCGCGCGGGTCCGCCGAGTCGCTCGTCGCGTACCTCGCCACCTGGGCGGACGGCGGCGACGAGGACGAGGACGAGCACCAGGACCAGGACGACGAGGCCGAGGCCACCCCTGCCGACGAACCCGGGCGCGACGAGGAGGCCCGCGCATGAGCCGTACGACGAAAGCCACCGGGCTGCTGCTCGCTGCTGCCGCACTGGTCGGCGGCATCGGCGCCGGGGCCCCCTACGACCCCATCGAGCGTGCCGCCGCCGGACTCCGCGAACGGCCCGTGTACGTCGACCCCGACCTCGGGTACCTCCTGAAGCCGAAGGACCGCACGACGATCGAGAACGAGCTGAAGAAGCTCGACGCGCCCGTGTTCCTCGCCGTACTGCCCGGCGTGCCCCGCGGCTACCTCAACCACGCCCGCACCCGCGCGCTCGCGAAGCGGACCGGCAAGGACGGCGCGTACCTCCTCGTCACCGAGCGGGGCTGCTTCGACGTCAACACCCAGACGCTGCCCAAGAGGAAACCGCCGGAGATCCCGCAGCAGTGCGAGGCGTCCAGCGCGGCGATCCGCGACCTCACCGTCGACTACGCGCGTGCCGCGGAGCGGCTTCCCGATGCGCCCGCCGGGCATCTCGCCGGGGACACCACCTGGGAGACGCCGCAAACGGACGGCGACAGAGCCGACGACGCCGTCCAGGAGGCGGAGTGGCACCCTGTCGAACGCCTCACCGGCGAGGAGTGGGGCAGGATCTGGGTGTCCGTGATCCCCGGCGCGTTGGTCGGCTGGTGGGTGATCCGGCCGCTCGTCCTGCTGGGATTCCGGCTCGTACGCCGACGGCCCGCGTCCACCCGGTCGGCACGCCGGGCCGGGGCCGAACTCGACTCCCGGCTGGAGGCCCTGCGATGACCTCCGTACGCTGTGTGCCGCTCACGGCGGCCCTGATCACACTGGCGCTCACCGTGCTCGCCCCGGCGGGAACGGCCGCGGCGAGCACAGTCACCGCCGACCGTCCCGACCGCGCCCGCGCGATCGCCGACGCGCTCGCCGAGGATCCGGTGTACATCGAGCCCGCGCACAAGGCGTCCCTCGACGACTCCGTGCGCCTGAGGATCAGCAAGCAGATCCGGGACTCGGACGTCCCCGTCTACGTGATCGTCGCCGGGCTCCGCCACGACGCCGACGACCCGTACGAGGGAGACGCCGAGGTGCTGCTCTCGTTCGTCCACGACCGGCTGCGGCGCGACGGCGTCTACGTCTTCGGCGAGGGAGGCGGCGACGAGCTCGTGGCCCAGGAGTACGGAGTGGACCGGGACGCCGACACGGCCGTCCTGCTCGGCGAGTACGACGACCCGCTCGACGTCATGCTGCCCCGCTTCGTGGACGCCGTCGTCACGGACACCGCCGACGAGGTGTGGGAGAAGGAGAACGGCTGGTCGGACGAGGACGACGCGGAAGAGGAGGACGACAAGGGCACGATGTCCGGCACCACCGCGCTGATCATCCTCGCGGTCATCGTCCTCGTCATCGGCGGTGCCGCCGTCCGCGCCATCCGCAAGGGGCCGCCCGGGGCACGGAGGTGACGTGCGCCCGGGGCACGGGAACAACGGCACCGTCCGCGCCCCGCGCAGGGCGCGCCGCTGCTTCGGCGGGCGGGCTGCTTGAATGGGCCTGTGACCCGAGCAACCCTGGACAAGCAGCCGCACGAAGTCGCCTCGATGTTCGACGACGTGGCGGCGAACTACGACCTCACCAACGACGTGCTCTCGCTCGGCCAGGACCGGCGCTGGCGCAAGGAGGTCGCCAAGGCGGTCGATGCCCGCCCCGCGCAGAAGGTCCTCGACCTCGCCGCCGGCACCGGCACGTCCTCGTTGCCGTTCACCGCCACCGGCGCGTACGTCGTGCCGTGCGACTTCTCGCTCGGCATGCTCCGCGAGGGCAAGAGGCGCCACCCGTGGCTGCCGCTGACCGCGGGCGACGCGACGAAGCTGCCCTTCGCCGACGACGTCTTCGACGCCGTGACGATCTCCTTCGGCCTGCGCAACGTGCAGGAGACCGACCAGGCGCTGCGCGAGCTGTACCGGGTGACCAAGCCGGGCGGGCGCGTGGTCATCTGCGAGTTCTCGCACCCGACGTGGGCACCGTTCCGCACCGTGTACGAGGAGTACCTGATGCGGGCCCTGCCGCCCGTCGCCCGCGCAGTCTCGTCCAACCCGGACGCGTACGTCTACCTCGCCGAGTCGATCCAGAGCTGGCCCGACCAGCCTGCGCTCGCCCGCCGCCTCCAGCAGGCCGGCTGGTCGAAGGTCGCGTGGCGCAATCTGTCCGGCGGCATCGTGGCGCTGCACCGCGGCACCAAGCCGCTGTAGGCAGCCCGGCATGGAGCACTTGGGGATCGCCGTCGACTACCAGGCGGTCCTGCGGCAGATCGCCGAAGACGTGGCGCCGCTGGTCGGCAGCGGCACCCCCGCCGAGTACATCCCGGCGCTCGCCGGGGTCGACCCGCGCCGCTTCGGCATGGCTGTCGCCGATCTGCAGGGCCATGTGTACGGGGTGGGCGACTGGCGGCACCCGTTCTCCACGCAGTCGATCACCAAGGTCTTCACGCTCGCGCTCGCCCTCGCCGCCGGCGGCGACGGACTGTGGGAGCGGGTCGGCCGGGAACCGTCGGGCAACCCGTTCAACTCGCTGGTGCAGCTGGAGTACGAGAACGGCATCCCGCGCAATCCGTTCATCAACGCGGGTGCCCTCGTCGTCACCGACGCCCTCCAGACCCTGACCGGCGACGCGAGCAGCGAACTGCTGGAATTCCTGCGGGAGGAGAGCGGCAACAAGGCGCTCGCCTTCGACCCCGAGGTCGCCGAGTCCGAAGCCGCCCACGGCGACCGCAACGCCGCGCTCGCCCACTTCATGGCCTCGTACGGCAACATCACCAATCCCGTTCCCGCCCTGCTCGACCACTATTTCTGGCAGTGCTCGATCGAGATGAGCTGTGCCGACCTCACACTCGCCGCCCGCTTCCTGGCCCGGCACGGACTGCGGGCGGACGGCTCGCGGCTGCTGAGTCGCAGCGAGGCCAAGCACATCAACTCCGTGATGCTCACCTGCGGTACGTACGACGCGGCGGGGGAGTTCGCCTACCGCGTCGGCCTGCCGGGCAAGAGCGGTGTCGGCGGCGGCATCGTGGCCGTGGTGCCCGGGCGGTGCACGCTGTGCGTATGGAGCCCCGGTCTGGACGCGCGGGGCAACTCGGTCGCCGGGGTTGCCGCGTTGGACCGGTTCACGACGCTGACGGGACTGTCCGTGTTCTGAGCGGAACCGGTCGATGCCAGGATGAGTCAGTTGTTTACGGCTTCCTTATCCTGCGTCATCTTCCGTCCCCACTCGATGTTTTCGGAGTTCCCATGGCGTCGTACTGCGCCCACTGCGGTGTCCCGTCCCCGGACGAAGCCCGCTTCTGCATGAAATGCGGCAAGGAACGATTGCCCGATGCCGAGCCACCGGCCCCGGCGGCGGCCCCCGTGGCGGCCCCCGCGTCGGCGCCGGTCCTTCCGCCACCTCCGCCGCCCCCTCCCGCATACGTCCCGGGCCCGGCCACACCCTCGCCCGTCGGCGCCTTCTTCGGCCGTGCGATGCGCGGGGACTGGGTGTCCTCGGTGCAGGCCGCGCTGTGGCCGGCCGGGCTGCTGCTCGTGCTGGCGACCGCGCTGGCGATCCCGACCTACGGGCAGGACGACGAGGTCGTCGTCGGCTGGAGCGACCGGCTGCGGGTCGCGCTCGCCCTGCTGATGCAGGGATTCGGCGGCGGCTTCGAACTCCGGGCCGCCGACGGGTCGATGACGGACCCCTCCGGGTCCGGCGGTTCGTCCGGCTACGAGGGCGATTCGGACTACTCCGGCGGCTCCGACGGTTTCGAGGGCGGCTTCGGGGGCGGGTTCGGGAGCGGCTCGGACTCCGGAATGGACGCCATCGCGCAGGGCGCCGCGTCGTTCTCCCTCGTCCCGCTGACCGTGACCGTGCTGTGGATCGCCGCGCTCTACCTGGGGGCGCGGATGCTCCGTACGCGGGGCGCCGGTCTCGACGCGGCCGTGCGCGTGAGCCTGCTGGTCACCGGAGTCGTACTGGTGCTCGGCCTGTTCGCACAGCCGGACATCGAGGGCGTGGAGGTCTCCTCGTCGCCGATGCTCGGCGCGCTCGGCGCGCTCGTCCTCTCGGCGGTCGTGACCGCCGGAGTGCTGCAGCGCGACGACCTCGCCGCCCGGCTCGCTCAGCGTCCCGCCGCACGGTCCGCGGTCCGCGCCTTCGGCACGGCCGTACGCGCGCTCGCCGTGGTGATCGCCCTCTGCTCCCTGGTCGGCTTCGTGTTCCTCGCCACGCAGGACGACGTGGACGGCACGGCCCTGCAGGTCGCGCTGCCCTTCCTGCCGAACATCGGCTTCGCCGTGCTGGGCCTGAGCTGGGGCGTTCCCGTCGAGTACGACGTCCGGGGCCAGCTCGGCATGTTCGGCTCGGGCAGCGAGCACGGCAGCGTGGGGCTCGGTGAGATCTCCGACTTCTGGGGCGGTGGCGCGGTCGCCGGCGTGCTGGCGCTCGGTGCCGTGTCGGCGCTCGTCCTCGGGGTCTCGGCGGCGCGCCGCTCGGCGGACCGGCGCGAGCAGCTGCTCGTCGCCGCCTTCGTGCTGGGGCTCGTACTGCTGGGCACCGCGCTGAGCGGTGTCTCCGCCGAACTGTCCGGTGGCGTCGGAGATTTCGGGGGCCAGGGCGACACGGAGATTGCGCCGAGCGTTCCGGACGCGCTGCTGTTCGGGCTGCTGTGGGTGGCTGCTGCGACGTTCCTCGGACCCTATGTGCTGCGGCTGGTGGGGCAGTCGGCCCAGGTGCCGGCACCGCCCGCCGAGGGCGTGGCGCCGGTGCCCGGAGTGCTGCCGTACGCCCCGGGTGCCCAGCCGTCGGCGGCCGCCGCCTCTCCTGCGGCGGCGCCCTTCGCTCCCGAGCCGCATGCCGCGCCGGCCGTGCAGCTTCCTGCGCAGGCAGTGGGTGAAGTGGGTGCTGTGGGCGCAGTGGGTGCCGCTCACGATCCGTACACCGTGCAGCTCGGTGCCCCCGCGGCGCCCGGGGCGCCCGGGGGTCCCGCGGCGGTCGATCCGGCCGATGGCACCGCGCGCAAACGCAAGGTCCTGCTGTGGACGGCCACGCTCACCGCCGCGTTCGTCATCGGCGGCGGCGCGACCGCCGGCGTGCTGATCTGGCAGAACCAGAGCGGCGACAAGCGCGCCACCACGACACAGGACAAGGAACCGGCCGCCGCCGAGACGCCGGACGCCAAGCCGGCGGATTCCACCCCGCCGTCCCCGTCCCCGTCCGCCACGCCCTCCGGCCCCTCGGCCGACCCGTCCACCGCCGGACCGTCCGAGACGCCCGGTGGCGGCACCCTCCCGGCCGGTTTCGTGCTGCGCCAGGACCCCGCCGGGTTCACGGTCGCCGTCATGGACGGCTGGACGCGCCGGCAGACGGGCAGCCAGGTCTTCTACGAGGCCCCCACCGGCGGCGACTACCTCCAGGTCGGCATCATCAGGAACACCCCGATGAGCTCGTACGAGAACTTCACCAGCCTGGAGAAGACGCACCTGGAGAAGCCGGAGAACGACTACCAGCGCCTGCGGCTGGAGCAGAACACCTACCAAGGCCGCCCCGGTGCCCTCTGGGAGTTCACCCACATCCCCGAGCCCGACGAGGGCGGCCGGGCCCGGCACGTCATCGACCAGGCATTCGTCTCCGCCGACGGCACGGAGTACGCGATCCTCGCCGCCGGCCGGGCCGACCTGTGGGACGCGGACAAGGACGTGGTGTTCTCCACCGCCGTCAGCACGTTCAAGGCCGGCTGAGAACGCTCAGGTCCGGGCCGCCGGGCCCGGACCGCCCAGATCCAGCCGGAAGCAGAGCGCCTGATCCTCGGTGTCCGGAATCGGGTAGGTCTCGGCGAGCTCCATGCCGAGCCGCCCGGTCACGGCGATCGACCGCGCGTTGCGCGCGTTCACCATCGCCACCACACGCTCGACCCCCGCCGCCCGTACCCGCTCCAGCGTGGTGCGGGCGGCGGTCGTCGCGTAGCCCTGCCCCCACGCGGACCGGGCGAGACGCCAGCCGATCTCGATCTCGCCGACCGGGCCGCGCGTCTCGTGCGGCCACGGCTGGGCGCCGGTGAAGCCGATGACCGCGCCGCTCGCGTCGAGCATCGTCCACAGGCAGAAGCCCCGCTCGGCGTCATGCCTGCGCTGGCGGGCGGTGAACTCCTCGTACACGGACAGCTCGGCCGCCTTGCCCCCGTGGAACTCCATGACCTCCGGATCGTCGAAGACCCGGTGCCAGGCCAACGCGTCCTCGTCGGTGGGCACCCGCAGTTGTATGGCGGGGAACGGCCTGCTGGTCATAGACGGAGCCCTTCAGTCGGGTGATCAGTGCGCACCCATAGACTGCACATGTCCTGTGCCGATCGGTACGCAATATCGAATCGAATCTTCGGGAGAACCCGCCGTGACCGAAGCCCTCACCGAGCACACTGCCGATGTGATCGTCGTCGGGGCAGGCCCGGCCGGCTCCACGACCGCGTACTACCTCGCCAAGGCGGGTCTGGACGTACTCCTCCTCGAGAAGACCGCGTTCCCGCGCGAGAAGGTCTGCGGCGACGGACTCACCCCCCGCGCCACCAAGCAGCTCGTCTCGATGGGCATCGACATCTCGGAAGAGGCCGGCTGGCTGCGCAACAAGGGTCTGCGCATCATCGGCGGCGGGGTGCGGCTCCAGCTCGACTGGCCGGATCTCGCCTCGTACCCGGACTACGGCCTGGTCCGCAAGCGCGACGACTTCGACGAGCAGCTGGCCCGCCAGGCGCAGAAGGCCGGCGCCCGGCTGTACGAGCGCTGCAACGTGGGCGCGCCGGTCATCGACGACCGTACGGGCCGGATCACCGGCGTCCACGCGAAGCTCGGCGAGGAGAAGACCCCGGTCACCTTCCACGCCCCGCTCGTCGTCGCCGCCGACGGCAACTCCTCGCGCATCTCGCTCGCGATGGGCCTGCACCGCCGCGAGGACCGCCCGATGGGCGTCGCGGTCCGCACCTACTTCACCTCGCCCCGCCACGACGACGACTACCTGGAGTCCTGGCTGGAGCTGTGGGACCGCCGCGGCCCCGGCGAGGACCGGCTGCTGCCCGGCTACGGCTGGATCTTCGGCATGGGCGACGGCACGTCCAACGTCGGCCTCGGCGTCCTCAACACCACTGCCTCCTTCAAGGAGCTGGACTGGCGCGAGGTGCTCAAGGCCTGGTGCGCCTCGATGCCCGAGGACTGGGGCTACACCGAGGAGAACATGACCGGCCCGATCCGCGGCGCGGCGCTGCCGATGGCGTTCAACCGCCAGCCCCACTACACCAAGGGTCTGCTCCTGGTCGGCGACGCGGGCGGCCTGGTCAACCCGTTCAACGGCGAGGGCATCGCGTACGCGATGGAGTCGGGCCAGATCGCGGCGGACGTCATCGTCCAGGCGCACGCCCGCCAGACCCCGGCCCAGCGCGAACTGGCCCTGCACCGCTATCCGAAGGTTCTCAAGGACACCTACGGCGGCTACTACACGCTCGGCCGCGCCTTCGTGAAGCTGATCGGCAACCCGAAGGTCATGAAGATCGCGACGCAGCGGGGTCTGACGCATCCGCTGCTGATGAAGTTCACGCTGAAGATGCTGGCGAACCTGACGGACCCCACGGGCGGCGACGCGATGGACCGCATCATCAACGGTCTGTCGAAGGTGGCGCCGAAGGCATGACGGCCCCGGGGGACGCCGGACGGCGTCCCCCGGCGGACCGCAGGCACGAGCAGTGAGACGTGAGCGCACCGGCCGGCGCGGGACTCGGCCCGACGGCCGTTCCGCCCGCGCCGAGCGCGGCATCCGTGGTTAGCATCCGGACAGGGTCAGCCCACAGATGGCACGGAGGCGCTCGTGCAGTACAAACCCACGTCCTCGTCCCGACTGTCCGCGAACCGTTCGCGGCTCGGCCACAAGCTGCGGTACGCGGTCCGGAACCCCCGCCGCGTCCTGCCCTACCTGCGCCGGGCGGGCAGGGACAACTGGCTGCGGCTGCGCCATCGCGGCGGCCACGTCGCGTACTACCGGGCGGTGATGGCGTCCGACACCGCGCGGAGCCCGGAGGCGGCGGTCGGCGGCGGGCCGTCGCACGACCGCTGGCTCGCCATCGGGAAGATGCAGTTCGACTACCTGACGGAGCACGGGCTGCAGCCGGGCGACCGGATGCTGGAGATCGGCTGTGGCAACCTTCGGGCCGGATGGCGGTTCATCGACCATCTGGAGGCCGGCCACTACTACGGGATCGACATCTCGCCCGACATCCTCATCGAGGCCAAGAAGACGCTCGTCCGCTACGGCCTCCAGCACAAGCTGCCGTATCTGACCCCCGTCGACGATCTGACGCTGGACTTCCTCCCGGATGCGTCGTTCACGGTTGTCCACGCCCACAGCGTCTTCTCGCACTCGCCGCTCGAGGTCATCGACGAGTGCCTGGCGAACGTGGGGCGCGTGCTGGCGCCCGGCGGCTTCTTCGACTTCACCTTCGACCGCACCGAGACCCGGGAGCACCAGGTCCTGGGCGAGGACTTCTACTACCGGACGGAGACGCTGGCCCGGCTGGCCGCGCGGCACGGTCTCGTGGCCCGCTTCATGGACGACTGGGAGAGCCTTCCGCACGGCCAGTCGAAGCTCCGCGTCACCCATGCCGAGCCCGGTGGAACCATGCGCGGTGAGTCCGTGTAAGGGGCCGGCCTGCCCGGAGCGTTGTCCGGCGGGCCGGGGCCGCTGATCCGGGTCCGTCCATGTGCCGTACGGGCGCCATGGGCTGAGGCCCCCACCGCATGACAGAGGGCCGTCGTCCCCTCCCGGGAACGACGGCCCTCCGCCGAAGATCAGCAGGTGTCAGAGGACGCGGACCGCGCCGCTCGCCGGGTAGCCCGACAGGTCCTGGATCACGACGCCCTTGCCGGGGTTGGCGGCGTCGAGGTACTGGCCGTTACCGATGTACACACCCGTGTGGTACGCGGAGCCCGCGCCACCCCAGTAGAGGATGTCGCCGACCTGGAGGTTGGAGGTGCCCACCTGGGTGCCGGCCACCGACTGGTCCTGCGAGACGCGCGGCAGGTCGACGCCGACGGTGCGGAACGCCGCCTGGACCAGGCTGGAGCAGTCCCAGGCGTTGGGGCCGGTGGCGCCCATGATGTACGCGTCGCCGAGCTGGGCCTTGAGGAAGGCGACCACCGCTGCGGCGGAGCCGCTCGCGGGCGCGGTGCTCGTGGAGGCCGACGCGGAGAGCGTCGTGCGCTCGGCGGTGCGGGAGGCGCGTGCCTCGGCCGCCGCCTCGGCGCGCGCCTTGGCCTCAGCCTTCTCCTTGGCCTCCGCCTTGCGGTCCGCCTCGGCCTTGGCCTTCTTGGCCGCCTTGGCGGCCTTCTCGGCCGCGGCGTTCTCCTGGGCCTGCAGTTCGAGGTCGAGCGCGACCTGCTGCGTGGCCTCCGCCGACTGCGCGACCGTGGCGGAGAGATCGGCGGACGTGAGGACGGGCATCTCGATGGTCTCGGTCACCGGTTCGGCATTCGCCGGCCCGGCGGCTCCGGCCACCGCGATGGTGCTGAGGACGCCACCGGCAACTCCGGCCCGGAGCGCGATTTTCGATGCGCCTCGGCGGGGCTTCCGGTGGCTGGGTATGTGAGCGGTGTGGGACATGAGTACAACCGCTATCAGGGCGCGACGGTTCCCTTCAAGAAACGTGTGTTGCGCCACAGTTGTGTCCGGAACCTGTGAATCCGCCCTGTGCGGGCCTTTATTGACGCCGTAACGGACTAATCGGGCATCCATGATCACGGCTGTGATCATGGGGTTTTCGTAAAAGGTCCGAATTGCCGCGGGCTTACCACTGGCGCGGACCGTTGGCCAAGCCCGCTTTTGTTGAACTCTTGAGTGAGTGGCGCAGGTCACAGAATGGTCAACGTGCGGGCGCTCGTGAGCTCGTGAACGGGCGCACGCGTCCACCGCCGTCCGCGGCGTCCCACGGTCGAGTGAGCAGATGTCCACTATCACCCCATGCGGTCCATCACCAATTTGCTTGCATGAGCCATCACTTGATAGAGCGCCACGTCTGCGACCAGCGGTAACCAGGCCGGATGTCACGTCTGGTGATCATCCGAGAGCTTCGCGTATGAAGATCACCGCTCATTGGGCTTCATGATCGTTCGTCGGGTGGTGGAGATCACAAACGCGATGGCCGACCCCGTGTCGCAGATCACAGACCGACAGGCATAGGATGCGGGGCAGTCGGGCTTGTGAACTGCCTCACATGTACACGATCTTCGCGAGGCGGCGAGGCGATTGCCCGGTGCGGTCCAACGGTCAAGGACGACTGGAAGGAGCGAGGAGGGTGAATGCTTACGCGCCCATCCTTGTGCTCGGCGCCCTCGGGGCAGGGTTTGCGATCTTCTCCGTGGTCATGGCCACGCTTATCGGCCCAAAGCGGTACAACAGGGCGAAACTTGAAGCGTACGAGTGCGGCATCGAACCCACTCCGACGCCGGCCGGAGGCGGCCGCTTCCCGATCAAGTACTACCTGACGGCGATGCTCTTCATCATTTTCGATATCGAGATCGTCTTCCTCTATCCCTGGGCCGTCACGTTCGACGCCCTGGGGATCTTCGGGCTCGTGGAGATGCTGCTCTTCGTGCTCACCGTCTTCGTCGCCTACGCGTATGTATGGCGGCGCGGCGGCCTGGACTGGGACTGAGGGGCGAAGGAGCACTCCAATGGGACTCGAAGAGAAGCTGCCGAGCGGCTTTCTGCTGACCACCGTCGAGCAGGCCGCAGGCTGGGTGCGCAAGTCGTCCGTCTTTCCGGCGACCTTCGGCCTGGCCTGCTGTGCCATCGAGATGATGACGACGGGCGCCGGGCGGTACGACCTGGCCCGGTTCGGCATGGAGGTCTTCCGCGGCTCGCCGCGCCAGGCCGACCTGATGATCGTGGCCGGGCGGGTGAGCCAGAAGATGGCGCCCGTCCTGCGCCAGGTCTACGACCAGATGCCCAGCCCCAAGTGGGTGATCTCCATGGGCGTTTGCGCATCATCGGGCGGAATGTTCAACAATTACGCGATTGTGCAGGGTGTTGATCACATTGTCCCCGTCGACATCTATCTGCCGGGCTGCCCGCCGCGCCCCGAGATGCTGATCGACGCGATCCTCAAGCTCCACCAGAAGATCCAGACGTCCAAGCTCGGCGTGAACGCTGAGGAAGCGGCCCGCGAGGCCGAGGAGGCCGCGCTCAAGGCGCTCCCCACGATCGAGATGAAGGGGCTGCTCCGATGAGTGACGACCAGCCGAATCCGGAGAAGGAGCTCTCCGAGCAGAACCTTCCCGGGCAGCGGGGCGAGCACGGCGAGGAGATCCGCGTCCAGCGCGGCATGTTCGGCGCCAACAACGGAGGGGACACATCCGGTTACGGAGGGCTCGTACGGTCCGTACGCATGCCCGGACCGGCCTCCCGCCCCTACGGCGGCTACTTCGACGAGGTCGCCGACGAGCTCGAGGGCGCCCTCGAGGAGCAGGACCTCCTCCCGGAGAACGCCATCGAGAAGACGGTCGTCGACCGTGGCGAACTCACTTTCCACATCGCCCGGGAACACCTGCTGCGCGTGGCGAAGACGCTGCGTGACGACCCGGCACTGCGCTTCGAGCTGTGCACCGGGGTCAGCGGTGTGCACTACCTCGAGGACAAGGGCCGCGAGCTGCACGCCGTCTACCACCTGCGCTCGCTCACCCACGGCCGGCTGATCCGGCTGGAGGTCTCCGCACCGGACAGCGACCCGCACGTCCCGTCCCTGGTGTCGGTCTATCCCACCAACGACTGGCACGAGCGCGAGACCTACGACTTCTTCGGGCTCGTCTTCGACGGTCACCCCGCCCTCACCCGGATCATGATGCCGGACGACTGGCAGGGCTTCCCGCAGCGCAAGGACTATCCGCTCGGCGGCATCGCCGTCGAGTACAAGGGCGCCCAGATCCCGGCTCCGGACCAGCGGAGGTCGTACTCGTGACTACACCGTCTGCAGATGCACGCGAGACCACCGAGGGTCCCGTATATACGGTCACCGGCGGCGACTGGGACGAGATCGTCCAGTCAGCGGCCAAGGCCGACGACGAGCGCATCGTCGTCAACATGGGTCCGCAGCACCCGTCCACACATGGCGTGCTCCGGCTCATTCTGGAGATCGACGGCGAGACCGTCACCGAGGCCCGCTGCGGCATCGGTTATCTGCACACCGGCATCGAGAAGAACCTCGAGTACCGGACCTGGACGCAGGGCACGACCTTCGTCACGCGCATGGACTACCTGACGCCGTTCTTCAACGAGACGGCGTACTGCCTGGGCGTGGAGCGCCTGCTCGGCATCGACGACCAGATCCCGGACCGGGCTTCGGTCATCCGCGTCCTGCTGATGGAGCTCAACCGGCTCTCCTCGCACCTGGTGTGCATCGCCACCGGCGGTATGGAGCTCGGCGCGACGACGATCATGATCTACGGCTTCCGTGATCGTGAACTGATTCTCGACATCTACGAGCTGATCACCGGCCTGCGCATGAACCACGCGTACATCCGGCCCGGCGGCCTCGCCCAGGACCTGCCGCCCGGCACCGTGGACCAGCTGCGCGAGTTCGTGAAGACGATGAAGAAGAACCTGCCGGAGTACGACAAGCTGGCCACCGGCAACCCGATCTTCAAGGCCCGTATGCAGGACGTCGGGTACCTCGATCTGACCGGCTGCATGGCGCTCGGTGCCACCGGGCCGATCCTGCGCTCCGCGGGCCTCGCCCACGATCTGCGCAAGACCGACCCGTACTGCGGCTACGAGACGTACGACTTCGACGTCCCGACCGCCGACACCTGCGACTCCTACGGCCGCTTCCTCGTCCGCCTGGAGGAGATGCGCCAGTCGCTGCGGATCATCGAGCAGTGCCTGGACCGCCTCGCGCCGGGGCCGGTCATGGTCGCCGACAAGAAGATCGCCTGGCCCGCGCAGCTCGCGCTCGGCCCGGACGGACTCGGCAACTCCCTCGACCACATCAAGAAGATCATGGGCACCTCGATGGAGGCCCTGATCCACCACTTCAAGCTGGTCACCGAGGGCTTCCGGGTGCCGGCCGGGCAGACGTACGCCGCGGTCGAGTCACCCAAGGGCGAGCTCGGCGTCCATGTCGTCTCCGACGGCGGCACCCGCCCCTACCGGGTCCACTTCCGGGACCCGTCCTTCACCAACCTGCAGGCCATGGCGGCCATGTGCGAAGGCGGCCAGGTCGCCGACGTCATCGTCGCCGTCGCGTCCATCGACCCCGTGATGGGAGGCGTCGACCGGTGACTGACGTCAGCTTGGGGATGCCCCAGCTCCCCGCCCCCGACTACCCGGCCGATGTGCGCGCCAGGCTCGAGGCGGACGCCAAGGAGATCGTCGCCCGCTACCCGGGCAGCCGGTCCGCCCTGCTGCCGCTGCTGCACCTCGTGCAGTCCGAGGAGGGCTTCGTCTCCCGCACCGGCATGCGGTTCTGCGCGGACACGCTCGACCTCACCACCGCCGAGGTCACCGCCGTCGCGACCTTCTACAGCATGTACCGGCGCAAGCCGTCCGGTGACTATCAGGTGGGCGTCTGCACCAACACGCTCTGCGCGGTGATGGGCGGCGACGCGATCTTCGAGGAGCTCAAGGAGCACCTCGGCGTCGGCAACAACGAGACGACCGAGGACGGCAAGGTCACCCTCGAGCACATCGAGTGCAACGCCGCCTGCGACTTCGCACCCGTCGTGATGGTCAACTGGGAGTTCTTCGACAACCAGACGCCCGAGTCGGCGAAGCAGCTCGTCGACGACCTGCGGGCGGGCGAGCGGGTCAGCCCGACCCGCGGCGCGCCGCTGTGCAGCTACAAGGAGACGGCCCGCATCCTGGCCGGCTTCCCCGACGAGCGCCCCGGCGCGGTCGAGGCCACCGGCGGCGCGGGCCCCGCCTCGCTGATCGGGCTCCGCCTCGCCAAGGGCGAGAGCCCCACGGCCCGGATCGTCTCCCCGCGCGGCGAGGCCGCGCACGGCAGTCCGCAGCCCGGCTCCGAGCACCTCAGCTCGCATGACGCACCGCAGCAGACCTCGGCGTCCGACCCGGAGCACCCGGCCGGCCCCGCAGCCGAGGAGGGGGAGTGATGACCGTGTCGACCGAGTACGGGGGCAACTCCCGGCCCGACGCCGGAGACCACAGCCCGGAGAAACTGCTCGCTCCCGTCCTGTCCGCCTTCTGGGACGCACCGGAGAGCTGGACCCTGGAGACGTACAAGAGGCACGAGGGCTACGAGGGCCTGAAGAAGGCACTCGCGATGTCGCCCGACGACCTCATCGCCTACGTCAAGGACTCGGGCCTGCGCGGCCGTGGCGGCGCGGGCTTCCCCACCGGAATGAAGTGGCAGTTCATTCCGCAGGGCGACGGCAAGCCTCACTATCTTGTTGTCAACGCCGACGAGTCGGAGCCGGGGACCTGCAAGGACATCCCGCTCCTCTTCGCGAACCCGCATTCCCTCATCGAGGGGATCGTGATCGCCTGCTACGCGATCCGGTCGAACCACGCCTTCATCTATCTGCGCGGCGAAGTCGTGCCCGTCCTGCGGCGGTTGCACGAGGCCGTCCGCGAGGCGTACGAAGCGGGCTTCCTCGGCAAGGACATCCTCGGCAGCGGCCTCGACATCGAACTCACCGTGCACGCGGGCGCGGGCGCGTACATCTGCGGTGAGGAGACCGCACTCCTCGACTCACTGGAGGGACGGCGCGGCCAGCCCCGGCTGCGACCCCCCTTCCCCGCGGTCGCCGGTCTGTACGCATGCCCCACTGTGGTGAACAACGTCGAGTCCATCGCCTCCGTTCCCGCGATCCTGAACAAGGGCAAGGACTGGTTCAAGTCGATGGGCAGCGAGAAGTCCCCGGGCTTCACGCTGTACTCGCTCAGCGGTCATGTCGCCGGCCCCGGCCAGTACGAGGCGCCGCTCGGCATCACGCTGCGCCAACTGCTCGACATGAGCGGCGGCATGCGGCCCGGCCACCGCCTCAAGTTCTGGACGCCGGGCGGCTCGTCGACCCCGATGTTCACCGACGAGCACCTCGACGTCCCGCTGGACTACGAGGGCGTCGGCGCCGCCGGTTCGATGCTCGGCACCAAGGCGCTCCAGTGCTTCGACGAGACGACGTGCGTGGTGCGTGCCGTCACCCGGTGGACCGAGTTCTACGCCCACGAGTCGTGCGGCAAGTGCACGCCCTGTCGCGAAGGCACCTACTGGCTCGTCCAGTTGCTCCGCGACATCGAGGCCGGCAAGGGCGTCATGTCCGACCTCGACAAGCTGAACGACATCGCCGACAACATCAACGGCAAGTCGTTCTGCGCGCTCGGTGACGGCGCCGCCTCGCCGATCTTCTCCTCGCTCAAGTACTTCCGCGAGGAGTACGAGCAGCACATCACGGGCAAGGGCTGCCCCTTCGATCCCGCCAAGTCCACGGCCTGGGCAGACCGGCCCGCCAACAACACGGAGGTGCGGGCATGACCGTCACCACGTCCGGGTCCGCCGCCGCAGGCGGCAGCGCGGCCGTACCGCCCGAGGACCTCGTCACGCTGACCATCGACGGCATCGAGATCTCCGTCCCCAAGGGGACGCTGGTCATCCGGGCCGCCGAGCTGCTCGGCATCGAGATCCCCCGGTTCTGCGACCACCCCCTCCTCGACCCGGCCGGGGCCTGCCGCCAGTGCATCGTCGAGGTCGAGGGCCAGCGCAAGCCGATGGCCTCCTGCACCATCACCTGCACCGACGGCATGGTCGTCCGCTCGCAGCTCACCTCGCCCGTCGCCGAGAAGGCGCAGAAGGGCGTGATGGAGCTTCTGCTGATCAACCACCCGCTCGACTGCCCGGTCTGCGACAAGGGCGGCGAGTGCCCGCTGCAGAACCAGGCGATCTCGCACGGCCAGGCCGAGTCCCGTTTCGAGGGGAGGAAGCGGACCTACGAGAAGCCGGTCCCGATCTCCACCCAGGTGCTGCTGGACCGCGAGCGCTGCGTGCTGTGTGCGCGCTGCACCCGGTTCTCCAACCAGGTCGCGGGCGACCCGATGATCGAGCTGATCGAGCGCGGCGCGCTGCAGCAGGTGGGCACCGGCGAGGGCGACCCGTTCGAGTCGTACTTCTCCGGGAACACCATCCAGATCTGCCCGGTGGGCGCGCTGACGTCGGCCGCGTACCGCTTCCGCTCCCGCCCCTTCGACCTGGTGTCCTCGCCGAGCGTGTGCGAGCACTGCTCGGGCGGCTGCGCGACCCGCACCGACCACCGGCGCGGCAAGGTCATGCGCCGACTGGCCGCCGAGGACCCGGAGGTCAACGAGGAGTGGATGTGCGACAAGGGGCGCTTCGGTTTCCGCTACGCCCAGCAGCGCGACCGCCTCACCACGCCCCTCGTCCGCAATGAGCAGGGCGAACTGGAGCCCGCGAGCTGGCCGGAGGCGCTGGAGGCGGCAGCCGAGGGTCTGCGTGCCGCGCGCGGCCGGGCGGGCGTCCTCACCGGCGGCCGGCTGACGGTCGAGGACTCCTACGCGTACGCCAAGTTCGCACGCGTCGCCCTCGACACCAACGACATCGACTTCCGCGCCCGTGCGCACTCCGCCGAGGAGGCCGACTTCCTGGCCGCCGCGGTGGCGGGGCAGGGCAAGGACCTCTCCGGTACGGGAGTCACCTACACGTCGCTGGAGAAGGCACCGGCCGTTCTGCTCGCCGGGTTCGAGTCCGAGGAGGAGGCGCCCGGCGTCTTCCTGCGGCTGCGCAAGGCCCACCGCAAGCACGGCCAGCGCACGTTCTCCCTCGCCACCCACGCCACCCGCGGCCTCACCAAGGCGGGCGGCACGCTGCTGCCGGCCGCGCCGGGCACCGAGACCGAGTGGCTGAACGCCCTCGCGAACGGCACGGGTCTCGACGAGGACGGGGCGCAGGCGGCCGAGGCGCTGCGGGCCGAGGGCGCGGTCATCGTCGTCGGCGAACGGCTCGCGGCCGTGCCCGGCGGTCTCACCGCCGCCCTGGGCACGGCGACCGCCACCGGCGCGCGGCTGGTGTGGATCCCGCGCCGGGCCGGCGACCGCGGCGCGGTGGAGGCCGGCGCACTGCCGACGCTGCTGCCCGGCGGCCGCCCGGCCACCGACCCGCGTGCCCGCGAGGAGACCGCCGAGGTCTGGCGCGTACGCGAACTCCCGCACCGCTACGGCCGGGACACCGGCCAGATCGTCGAGGCCGCGGCCATCGGCGAACTGGGCGCCCTCGTCGTCGCGGGCGTCGAGGTCGCGGACCTGCCCGACGTGGCCCGTGCCCGTGAAGCCCTGGACGCGGTCGGCTTCCTGGTCTCGTTGGAGCTGCGGCCCAGCGAGGTGACCGACCGGGCCGACGTCGTCTTCCCGGTGGCGGCCGTCGCCGAGAAGTCCGGCACCTTCCTCAACTGGGAGGGCCGGGTCCGGATGTTCGAGGCCGCACTGAAGCCCGAGCAGATGACACGACGCCTCGCGCCGACCGACGCACGGGTGCTGCACATGCTCGCGGATGCGCTGGACATCCCGTTCGGACTGCCGGATCTGAAGTCCGTACGTGCGGAGATGGACCGGCTCGGCCGCTGGGACGGACCGCGCGCCGCCGAGCCGGCGGAGTCCGCGCAGCCGCTGCCCCGGCCGGGTGAGGGCGAGGCCGTGCTCGCCGGGCACCGGATGCTGCTCGACCTGGGCCTGTTGCAGCAGGGCGACGAGGCGCTGGCCGGCACCCGGCACGCGGCCGTGGTCCGGCTCTCGGCGGCGACCGCCGCCGAGACGGGTGTCAAGGACGGCGACGAGCTGGAGGTGTCTGGACCTGCCGGACCCGTCCGGCTGCCGCTCCGGGTGAGCGAGATGCCCGACCGGGTGGTGTGGCTGCCGCTGAACTCCACCGGCGGCGGAGTCACCGCCGACACGGGGGCGCGCCCCGGTGAGCTGGTGCGCATCGCGGCGGCGACGGGTGCGACGGAGGTGGAGGCATGACCGGCATGACAAGCCTGGCGCTCGAGGACCTGTCGATGTTCGGGCGCGACCCGTGGTGGCTCGTCGTCATCAAGGCCGTGTTCTGCTTCGCGTTCCTGATGGTGACCGTGCTGTTCTCGATCGTGTGGGAGCGCAAGGTCGTCGCCTGGATGCAGTTGCGCATCGGGCCCAACCGGCACGGCCCCTGGGGAATGCTCCAGTCGCTCGCCGACGGCATCAAGCTGATGCTGAAGGAAGACCTGATCGTCAAGCGGGCGGACAAGGTGGTCTACATCCTTGCTCCGATCGTCGCGGCGATCCCGGCCTTCATGGCGATCGCCGTGATCCCGTTCGGTCCGTCCGGCAACGAGATCTCGATCTTCGGCCAGCGCACCACGATGCAGCTGACCGACCTGCCGATCGCGATGCTCTACATCCTCGCGGTCGCCTCGGTCGGCATCTACGGCATCGTGCTCGCGGGCTGGTCGTCCGGTTCCACGTACCCGCTGCTCGGCGGACTGCGCTCCTGCGCGCAGATGATCTCCTACGAGATCGCGATGGGCGCCGCGTTCGCCTCCGTCTTCCTGTACTCCGGGTCGATGTCGACGTCGGCGATCGTGGAGGCGCAGGCGGACCGCTGGTACATCCTGCTGCTGCCGGTCTCCTTCATCATCTACGTCGTCACGATGGTCGGTGAGACCAACCGCGCCCCGTTCGACATGCCGGAGTCCGAGGGCGACCTCGTCGGCGGCTTCAACACCGAGTACAGCTCCATCAAGTTCGCGATGTTCATGCTGGCCGAGTACGTCAACATGGTCACCGTCTCCGCCGTCTCGGTCACCCTCTTCCTGGGCGGCTGGCGGGCACCGTACCCGGTCTCCACGTTCTGGGAGGGCGCGAACCACGGCTGGTGGCCGATGCTCTGGTTCGTCATCAAGGTCCAGCTGTTGCTGTTCTTCTTCATCTGGCTGCGCGGCACTCTTCCGCGGGTGCGCTACGACCAGTTGATGAAGCTCGGCTGGAAGGTCCTGATCCCGGTGTCGGTCGTCTGGCTGATGCTGGTGGCGACCGTACGGGCGCTGCGGAACGAGAACTACGAGTTCCAGTCGATCGTGCTCTACGTCGCCGGGGCCGTCATCGCCGTGCTGCTGCTCTCCTTCGTCGCCGACGTCTTCCGCGGCAAGAAGGAGAAGGCCGCCGAGGCCGCGGAGCCCGAGCCGCCGGCGTTCGACCCGATGGCGGGCGGATTCCCCGTACCGCCGCTGCCCGGACAGGAGTTGCCGCCGGTGCCGCGCAGGCGCCCGCGCCGGGACCGCGAACTGATTGTCAGTGGTGGACCCAATACTGACAGTGATGGTCCTCAGGACGGAAAGGAGGCTGACGGTGTCTGAGGGATCCGAGAACAAGTTCCAGAATCCGGTTGCCGGCTTCGGCGTGACCTTCAAGGCCATGTTCAAGAAGCGGCTCACCGAGCAGTATCCGGAGCAGCCGAAGGTCACAGCGCCGCGCTTCCACGGCCGGCATCAGCTCAACCGCCATCCCGACGGTCTCGAAAAGTGTGTCGGATGCGAGCTGTGCGCCTGGGCCTGTCCGGCCGACGCCATCTATGTGGAGGGCGCGGACAACACCGACGAGGAGCGCTACTCCCCGGGCGAGCGGTACGGCCGCGTCTACCAGATCAACTACGCCCGCTGCATCCTGTGCGGACTGTGCATCGAGGCGTGCCCGACGCGCGCGCTGACGATGACCAACGAGTTCGAACTGGCCGACAGCAGCCGGGAGAACCTCATCTACACCAAGGAGCAACTGCTCGCCGGTCTCGACGAGGACATGGTCGACACGCCGCACGCGATCTTCCCCGGCATGGACGAGCAGGACTACTACCGCGGCCTGGTCACCGAAGCCGCCCCCGGCACCGTCCAGCAGGTCGCTGTCTCCAAGGGGGAGCAGGTGCAGGAGGGCGAGTCCACGTTCGGTGAGCGCGAGCCCGCGTCGAAGAAGGTGATCGGCGCATGAGCACGTTTGCCGCCGCCGCTTCGACCGGCGAGGCCGTCCAGTTCTGGGTGCTCGGCACGGTCGCCGTCATCGGCGCGCTCTGCACGATCCTGATGCGGCGGGCCGTGCACAGCGCGCTCTGCCTCGCCGGAACCATGATCATCCTTGCCGTCTTCTACCTCGCCAACGGCGCGTACTTCCTCGGCATCGTCCAGATCGTCGTCTACACCGGCGCCATCATGATGCTGTTCCTCTTCGTCGTCATGCTCGTCGGTGTCACCGCGGCCGACTCGCTCAAGGAGACGCTGAAGGGTCAGCGCTGGTGGGCCGCGGCCTGCGGCCTCGGCTTCGGTGTCCTGCTGATCGCGGGCATCGGCAACGCCTCGCTGAACAACTTCAACGGACTGGGCGTCGCCAACACCGCCCACGGCGGCAATGTGGAGGGCCTCGCCCGGCTCATCTTCACGAAGTACGTCTTCGCCTTCGAGATCACGGGCGCGCTGCTCATCACGGCCGCCGTCGGCGCCATGGTGCTCACGCATCGGGAGCGCACCGAGCGTGCCAGGACCCAGCGCGAGCTCAGCGAGCAGCGCGTACGGGAAGGCAAGCACCTGCCGCCCCTGCCCGCGCCCGGCGTCTACGCCCGGCACAACGCCGTGGACATCGCCGGTCTGCTGCCCGACGGCACCCCGTCCCAGCTGACCGTCAGCAAGACACTGCGGGAACGCGGTCAGATCCGCGATGTGTCGACCGACGCGCTGAACGACCTCAAGGCGCTGGAGCAGCGCTCCGAGGAGCGCCTCGGCCGGAAGAAGGACGAGCCCGACCGGGACGGACAGGAGGCCAAGCGGTGAATCCGGTCAACTACCTGTATCTCGCCGCCCTGTTGTTCACCATCGGCGCGGTGGGCGTGCTGATCCGGCGGAACGCGATCGTGGTCTTCATGTGCATCGAGCTGATGCTCAACGCCTGCAACCTCGCATTCGTCGCCTTCTCCCGGATGCACGGCAATCTCGACGGCCAGATCATCGCGTTCTTCACGATGGTCGTCGCGGCCGCGGAGGTCGTGGTCGGACTCGCGATCATCGTGTCGCTGTTCCGTTCCCGCCACTCGGCCTCGGTCGACGACGCCAGCCTGATGAAGCTGTAAGGGGACGCTGACCGTGGACAACCTGATTGCGCTGCTCGTCGCGGCGCCCCTGCTCGGGGCGGCGGTGCTGCTCTGCGGCGGACGCCGCCTCGACAAGACCGGCCACTGGATCGGCACCCTGCTGGCGGCCGTGTCCTTCTTCATCGGCGTCGTGCTCTTCGTCGACATGCTCGGCAAGAGCGCCGACGACCGCACTCTGAACTCGCTGCTGTACAGCTGGATCCCCGTCGAGGGGTTCCAGGCGGACGTCGCCTTCCAACTCGACCAGCTGTCGATGACGTTCGTCCTGCTGATCACCGGTGTGGGCACCCTGATCCACATCTACTCCATCGGGTACATGGAGCACGACGAACGGCGTCGCCGCTTCTTCGGTTACCTGAACCTGTTCCTCGCGGCGATGCTCCTGCTGGTCCTCGCCGACAACTACCTGCTGCTGTACATGGGCTGGGAGGGCGTCGGTCTCGCCTCGTACCTGCTCATCGGCTTCTGGCAGCACAAGCCCAGTGCGGCGACCGCCGCGAAGAAGGCATTCCTGGTCAACCGGGTCGGCGACATCGGCCTGTCGATCGCGATCATGCTGATGTTCACGACCTTCGGGACCTTCGCCTTCGGGCCGGTTTTCCAGGCGGCGGACGAGGTGTCCGAGGGCACCCTGACCGCCATCGGCCTGATGCTCCTGCTCGCCGCGTGCGGCAAGTCGGCGCAGGTGCCGCTCCAGTCCTGGCTCGGTGACGCGATGGAGGGCCCGACCCCGGTCTCGGCCCTGATCCACGCGGCGACCATGGTGACCGCCGGTGTCTATCTGATCGTCCGCTCCGGCACGATCTTCAACGGGGCACCGGACGCCCAGCTCGCGGTCGTGATCGTCGGAGCCGTCACGCTCCTCTTCGGTGCGATCGTCGGTTGCGCGAAGGACGACATCAAGAAGGCGCTGGCCGGTTCGACGATGTCGCAGATCGGCTACATGATCCTTGCGGCCGGCCTCGGGCCCATCGGATACGCCTTCGCGATCATGCACCTGGTGACGCACGGCTTCTTCAAGGCCGGGCTGTTCCTCGGCGCCGGCTCGGTCATGCACGGCATGAACGACGAGGTGGACATGAGGAAGTACGGCGGCCTGCGCAAGCACATGCCGATCACCTTCGTCACCTTCGGCCTCGGCTATCTCGCGATCATCGGTTTCCCGGGGCTGTCCGGCTTCTGGTCCAAGGACACGATCATCGAGGCGGCGTTCGCCTACGACGACGGCATCCGCGGCTGGATCTTCGGCGGAGTGGCCCTGTTGGGCGCCGGTATCACCGCGTTCTACATGACCCGCGTGATGATCATGACGTTCTTCGGCGAGAAGCGCTGGCAGCCCGATGACGAGGGCCACCAGCCGCACCCGCACGAGTCGCCGAGCTCCATGACGATCCCGATGATCGTGCTCTCCTTCGGATCGGTCTTCGCGGGAGGGTTCTTCGCGATCGGCGACCGTTTCGTCGACTGGCTCGCGCCCGTGACCGAGTTCGAGCACCCGCATCCGGTCATCAGCATCCCGGCCATCACCACCGCGACGATGGTCGTCCTGGTGATCGGCGCGTCGATCGCCTATGTGATGTACGGACGGCGCCCGGTGCCCGTCACCGCGCCGCGCGGCTCGCTGCTCACCCGAGCCGCCCGACGCGACCTGCTCCAGGACGACTTCAACCACGTGGTCCTGGTCCGCGGCGGCGAACACCTCACCCGCTCGCTGGTGTACGTCGACCACACCCTGGTCGACGGCGTGGTCAACGGCACGGCCGCCACCTTCGGCGGAGCCTCCGGCCGTCTGCGCAAACTGCAGAACGGCTACGCCCGCAGCTACGCGGTCTCGATGTTCGGCGGTACGGCGATCCTGATCGCCGCGACCCTGCTGATGAGGGCGGTCTGACATGTCCTTCCCGATTCTGACGGCCATGGCGGTACTGCCCGCGGTCGGCGCGATCGCCACCGCGGCCGTGCCCGCCTCGCGCCGGACCGTGGCCAAGTGGCTGGCGCTGCTGGTCTCACTGGCGACTCTGGCGCTCGCCGCGGTCGTGCTCGTACGGTTCGAGCCCGCTGGCGCCCGCTATCAGCTGACCGAATCCCACGCCTGGATCGCGGACTTCGGCGTCCGTTACGAGCTGGGTGTGGACGGGATCGGGGTCGTGATGGTGGCGCTGACCGCGCTGCTGATCCCGTTCGTGATCCTCGCGGGCTGGCACGACGCCGACCCCCTGGAGACGAAGTCGTCCCGCTGGCGCCCGACCCAGGGCTTCTTCGCCCTGATCCTCATGGTCGAGGCGATGGTGATCCTCTCCTTCGAGGCCACCGACGTCTTCCTCTTCTACATCCTGTTCGAAGCCATGCTCATCCCGATGTACTTCCTCATCGGCGGCTTCGGCGACCGCGCCCACGCGGGCACCGACGAGAACGCGGCGGCCCAGCGGTCGTACGCCGCGGTGAAGTTCCTGCTGTACAACCTGGTCGGCGGCCTGATCATGCTGGCCGCCGTCATCGGTCTGTACGTGGTCGCAGGCACCTTCTCGCTCTCCGAGATCGCCGAGGCGCGCGCCTCCGGCCAGCTGGAGATGGCGACCACCACCGAGCGGCTGCTGTTCCTCGGCTTCTTCTTCGCCTTCGCGGTGAAGGCGCCGCTGTTCCCGCTGCACACCTGGCTGCCCAACGCCATGGGCGAGGCGACCACCCCCGTCGCCGTGCTGATCACGGCGGTCGTGGACAAGGTGGGCACGTTCGCGATGCTGCGCTTCTGCCTCCAGCTGTTCCCGGAGGCGAGCAAGTGGGCCACACCGGTGGTCATCGTCCTGGCCCTGATCAGCATCGTCTACGGGGCGCTGGTCGCAGTCGGCCAGCGCGACATCAAGCGCCTGATCGCGTACGCCTCGATCTCGCACTTCGGCTTCATCATCCTGGGCATCTTCGCGATGACCAGCCAGGGCCAGTCCGGCGCCACGCTCTACATGGTCAACCACGGGATCTCGACCGCCGCGCTGATGCTGGTGGCCGGCTTCCTGATCTCCCGGCGCGGGTCGCGGCTCATCGCCGACTACGGCGGTGTGCAGAAGGTCGCGCCGGTCCTCGCCGGCACGTTCCTGATCGGCGGTCTGGCGACGCTGTCGCTGCCCGGACTGGCGCCGTTCGTCAGCGAGTTCCTGGTCCTGGTCGGCACCTTCTCCGCCTACCCGGCGGCCGGGATCATCGCGACGACCGGCATCGTGCTCGCCGCGCTCTACACCCTCGTGCTCTACCAGCGCACGATGACCGGTCCGGTGAAGGCCGAGGTGAGCACCATGCCCGACCTCAAGGCGCGTGAACTGGTGGTCGTCGCACCGCTGATCGCGCTGCTGCTCTTCCTCGGTGTGTTCCCGAAGCCGCTGACGGACATCGTCGACCCGGCCGTGGAGCACACGATGTCCGACGTACAGAAGAAGGACCCCCGGCCCGAGGTGGAGGCGGCACGATGAGCGCAATGGCTGTCCACAGCCTGTGGACAACGGCTGCGGAGGTCGAGCCGCTCGGCAAGATCCCCGCGCCCCACATCGAGTACGCCCAACTGGCACCGGTACTGATCGTGGTCGGTGCCGCGATCGTGGGCGTGCTCGTGGAAGCCTTCGTCCCGCGGCGGGCTCGGTACTACACCCAGGTGTTCCTGACCGTCGTCGCGCTGGCGGCCGCCTTCGCGGCGGTCGTCGGCCTCGCCGCCGGCGGATACGGCACCACCAAGGCGCACATCGCGGCGATGGGCGCGATCGCCGTCGACGGACCGGCTCTGTTCCTCCAGGGCACGATCCTGCTGTCGTCGCTCGTCGCCGTGTTCACCTTCGCCGAGCGCCGCCTCGACCCGGCGGCCCACGGCAACCGCATCGACTCGTTCGCCGCCGAGGCCGCCGCGGTCCCCGGCAGCGACCACGAGAAGGCCGCGGTCAAGGCCGGGTTCACGACCACCGAGGTGTTCCCGATCGCGCTGTTCGCGATCACCGGCATGCTGGTCTTCCCGGCCGCCAACGATCTGCTGACGCTGTTCATCGCGCTGGAGGTCTTCTCCCTCCCGCTCTACCTCCTGTGCGCACTGGCCCGCCGCAAGCGGCTCCTGTCCCAGGAGGCGGCGGTGAAGTACTTCCTGCTGGGCGCCTTCTCCTCCGCGTTCCTGCTGTTCGGCATCGCCCTGCTCTACGGCTACGCGGGCTCCGTGTCGTACGCCCGGATCGCCGAGGTCGTCGACGGCAGCGTCCGCACCATCGACCCGGCGCTCGCCGACACCATGGGCAACGACGCGCTGCTGCTGATCGGCGGCGCGATGATCCTCATGGGCCTGCTGTTCAAGGTCGGCGCGGTGCCCTTCCACATGTGGACGCCCGACGTCTACCAGGGCGCACCGACCCCGGTCACCGGCTTCATGGCGGCGGCCACCAAGGTCGCCGCGTTCGGTGCGCTGTTGCGCCTGCTGTACGTGGTGCTTCCGGGCCTGACCTGGGACTGGCGCCCGGTCATGTGGGCCATCGCCATCGTCACGATGCTCGGTGGTGCGATCGTCGCCATCACGCAGACCGACATCAAGCGGCTCCTGGCGTACTCGTCGATCGCACACGCCGGTTTCATCCTGGCCGGTGTGATCGCCACGACCCCGGAAGGCGTCTCGTCCGTCCTCTTCTACCTGCTCGCCTACTCGTTCGTGACGATCGGCGCGTTCGCGGTCGTCACACTGGTCCGCGATGCGGGCGGCGAGGCGACGCACCTGTCCAAGTGGGCGGGTCTCGGGCGGCGTTCGCCCCTGGTGGCTGCGGTGTTCGCGGTGTTCCTGCTCGCCTTCGCCGGCATTCCGCTGACGTCGGGCTTCTCCGGCAAGTTCGCGGTCTTCACGGCGGCGGCGGAGGGCGGCGCGGGAGCGCTGGTCGTGGTGGGTGTGATCTCGTCGGCGATCGCCGCGTTCTTCTACATCCGGGTCATCGTGCTGATGTTCTTCAGCGAGCCGAAGGCGGACGGCCCGACGGTCGCCGTGCCGTCCCCGCTCACGATGACGACGATCGGCGTCGGCGTCGCGGTCACGCTGGTCCTGGGCGTCGCACCGCAGTACTTCCTGGATCTGGCGGGCCAGGCGAGCGTGTTCGTGCGCTGAGCAGCCCCCTGCACAGCCGAAGGTCCGGCGCCTCCTCGGGGGAGGGGCCGGACCTTCGGCATGGATCACTCCGCGTTGACCCGCCCCGCGTACGCCCGCACGTCCGCGTCCGGGTCGTGGACCGCGGTGGTCAGCGCGGCGCGGGCGTCCTCGTCCGCCGTGTGCCGCAGCAGCGCGAGCACCGCGGCCTTGCGGACGTCGGCGTTCGCGTCGCCCAGCGTCTTGGCCAGGGCCGGCACGGCCGTGTCCGTGGCCGCCGCGCCCAGGGCCGTCGCCGCGCCCGCCCGGACCTGCCAGGCGGTGTCGGCCAGGGCGCGGACCGCCTCCTCGGCGAGCGCGGCCGGGCAGCCGGCCGTGCCCAGTGCCCCGAAGGCCGCCGCCCTGACGAGGGCGTCCTCGTCGCCCGCCAGTCCCGCGAGCGGCGCCAGCACGCGGGGGTCCGCGACCGCGGCCAGGCCCTTGGCCGTGGCGACGCGGACCTCGCGGGCCGTGTCCGCCGCGGCGGCCGACAGCGCGTCGACCGCGTCCACCGACACCAGGGCGCGCACCGCGGCGATGCGGACCCCGATGTCCGGAGCGCCTGCTGCCGAGGCGTAGACGGCGGCGTCGCCCAGGCGCAGCGCGCGCAGCACGTCGAGTGCGGCGGCCGGGACCACCGGGTCGGCGGAGGTGAGCGCAGCCACCAGCAGGTCGCGTAGTGCGGGCTGCGGGGGCAGCGTCTCCACCAGTTCACGCAGCGAGTCCGCCGCGGCGGACCGCACCCCGGAGTCGGGGTCGGTCAGCGCCCGGGCGAGCGCCGGGCCGGTGCCGTCCGGGGTCGTCTCCGTGAGTGTGGCGACGGCCGCGCGCCGCACCGAGGGGTCGGCGTCGGTCAAGTAGGGGGTCAGGTCGGTCAGTTCGGGCTCGCCCTCGGCGAAGGACAGCGCCTGGAGGATGCGCGGTGACGCGGTCGCGGGCCCGGCATCGGTACGTACGGGCGCGGCCGCGATACGGGACCCCGTCGGCGCCACCACGCGCGGGCCGGCCGTTGCCACCTGCGCGAGTGCGACCTCGCCGAGATGCCGGGACGGGCCCCCGACCGCGGCGTACTCGTCGACCGGAACCAGATACGGAGCCACGGGCCGCGCCGTGAACTCCATCGTCCCGGCCTCCGACTTGCGCAGGTCCAGATGGTGCAGCCAGCCCTCGTCGTCACGCTGCGGATGGTCGGTGCGCTCGTGGTACAGCCCCCAGCGGGACTCCGTGCGTGCCAGCGACGAACGGGCTGCCATCTCCGCGCAGTCCCGGATGAAGCTCACCTCCGCGCACCGCATCAGCTCGTGCGGCGTCGTGGCTCCCATCTCCGCGATCTCCGTGTGCATCCGCTCGAAATGCTCCACGGCGAGCGAGAGCCGCGCGCCGCTCTTGGGAGGCGCGACGTAGTCGTTCACGAAGCGGCGCAGCTTGTACTCGACCTGGGGCTGCGGCGCGCCGTCGGGTCGGCGCAGCGGCCGGTAGACCAACTCGTGTGCCGCGCGAAGCTGTTCGGCGGGGAGCTCCCCCTCGTACGCCTGGTACCGCGCGGCGTCGGCACCGGCCAGCTCGCCGAAGACGAACGCGCCGATCATGTAGTTGTGGGGGACGCATGCCAGGTCACCGGCGGCGTACAGCCGTGGCACGGTGGTGCGGGCGTGGTCGTCGACGCGTACGCCCGACGCCGAGTGCCCGCCGCACAGACCGATCTCCGAGATGTGCATCTCGATGTCGTGGGTGCGGTAGTCATGGCCGCGGTTCGCGTGGAACGTGCCGCGGGTGGGCCGTTCCGTGGTGTGCAGGATGCCCTCCAGTGCCGCGACCGATTCCTCGGGGAGATGGCTGAGCTTGAGGTAGACCGGGCCGCGGTCCGAGGCGAGCTCCTCCGCGAACTCGGCCATCATCTGGCCCGACCAGTAGTCGGAGTCGACGAACCGCTCGCCGTGCCGGTTGACCTGGTAGCCGCCGAAGGGGTTGGCGACGTAGGCGCAGGCGGGACCGTTGTAGTCCTTGATCAGCGGATTGATCTGGAAGCACTCGATGCCGGTGAGGTCGGCTCCGGCGTGATACGCCATGGAGTACCCGTCGCCGGCATTGGTCGGGTTCTCGTACGTGCCGTACAGATAGCCGGAGGCGGGCAGCCCGAGACGCCCGGCGGCCCCGGTCGCGAGGACGACCGCGCCCGCGCGCACGGTCACGAACTGCCCGGTCCGGGTGTTGAAGCCGGCCGCGCCGACGGCCTGTCCGTCCTTCGTCAGCACGCGCACCGGCATGACCCGGTTCTCGATGCGGATGCGCTCGCGCATCTCGCGGCGGCGCAGCTGCCGGTAGAGGACCTTCTTGACGTCCTTGCCCTCGGGCATGGGCAGCACGTAGGAGCCCGAGCGGTGCACCTGGCGTACCGCGTACTCGCCGTGCTCGTCCTTCTCGAACTTCACGCCGTACGACTCCAGCCGCTGCACCATCGCGAAGCCGCGGGTCGCGGTCTGCCGGACGGTGGACTGGTCGACGATGCCGTCGTTGGCGCGGGTGATCTCGGCGACGTAGTCGTCCGGTTCGGCGCGGCCGGGGATGACTGCGTTGTTGACGCCGTCCATGCCCATGGCGAGGGCGCCGGAGTGCCGGACGTGCGCCTTCTCCAGGAGCAGCACGTTCGCGCCGTGCTCGGCGGCGGTGAGCGCCGCCATGGTGCCGGCGGTGCCGCCTCCGATGACGAGGACGTCGCAGGAGAGCGCCTCGGCGTCCGCGAGGGAGGGGATGTCCATGGTGCGTGCCTCTCAGATGTCTCGGCTGCCGAGGGATTCGAGGACGGTGCGGCGCAGGGCGACCGTGGCCGGATCACCGTGCGCCGCACGGTCGCGGGGCCGCGGGACGTCGAGGACGTCGAGCACGCCACCGTTGCCGAGCAGTGCGACACGGTCGCCGAGGAAGACGGCCTCGTCGACGTCGTGCGTCACGAAGACGACGGTCGCGCCGGTGCCCCGCAGAACGTCGACCAGCAACTGCTGCATACCGGCCCGGGTCTGGGCGTCCAGCGCGCCGAAGGGCTCGTCCATCAGCACCGCGCGCGGCTCGCCCGCGAGCGCGCGGGCGAGCTGAACGCGCTGCCGCTGCCCGCCGGACATCCGATGGGGGTACTTGCCCTCGTGCCCGGCGAGTTTGACCCGCTCCAGCCACTGCTCGGCCGCAGCCCGGCGTTCGGCGCGCGCGAACCCCTTGATGGCCAGGGGCAGTTCCACGTTCGCCCGCACCGTGCGCCAGGGCAGAAGGGCGTCGTCCTGGAAAACCAGCGCCCGGTCGCCGCGAGGAGCGGATACGGGCTCCCCGTCCTGGGCGACGTCACCCGCGAGCGGGGGCAGCAGCCCGGCGAGGGTGCGCAGCAGGGTCGACTTGCCGCAACCGGAGGGTCCGACGACAGCGAGGATCTCGCCGGGCACGATGTCGAGGTCCACCGTGTCGAGCACGGGTGCCCCCGCCCGCCCGAGTGCGGCCCCGCGCAGGGTGAGCCGTACGCCCTGAACGGCGGCCCGTTCCTGAGTTTTCGTGGTGGTGTCGGTGATCATGAGGGCGTTCCTCCTCGTGCCGTGCCGGCGGCTTCGGGCTGCTCCCCGCCGATGGGCGCGGTGGTTGCGGGCGCGGGGGCCACGGGTGGGGTGGCGTCGCGCCGCGGCCGGTGCTTCACGGGCCGGGGGCCGGCCGGTCCGGCCGACTCGGTGCGGGGCAGCCACCTGGTCACCCTGCGCCCCGCCACCTCCACGGCGGTCGAGGTCAGCCAGCCCAGCACCCCGATGGTCGCCATCCCGACGAACACCCCGGGGTAGTCGAGGACCGTGTAGTCCTGCCAGGTCCGGTAGCCGACGCCGTACTCGCCGGAGATCATCTCCGCGGAGATCACGCAGATCCACGAGACGCCGATCCCCACGGACAGGCCCCCGAGGATCCCGGGCAGCGCGCCCGGCAGTACGACCGAGCGCAGCACCCGCCACCGGCCGCCGCCCATCGTGCGCACGGCCTCCTCCCACACCGGGGTGAGCGCGCGCACCGCGTGCCGGGTCGAGACCAGTACGGGGAAGAAGGCGGCCGTGAAGGTGATGAACACGATGCCCTGCTCGTTGCTCGGGAAGAGCAGGATCGCCACCGGCACCAGGGCGATCGCCGGTACGGGGCGCAGCACTTCGAGCACCGGGCCGACCACGTCCTCCACCACGCGCGACCTGGCGATCGCGGTGCCGACCGCCACGCCCGCCACCGCCGCCAGCGTGAAACCGGTGACGATGCGGGTGAGGCTGTCGGACAGGTCCTGCCAGTACGCGCCGCTGCCGGCCCGTTGCCCGAAGGCGTGGGCGACGTCCGTCACCGTCGGGAACTGCTCGAACCGCAGCCACAGGTTGACGTCGTACGCGGTCAGCAGCTGCCACACCCCGAGCGCACCGGCCAGGGACAGGACACGCAGCACCCTGCGACCGGTCATGACGCGGCACGCTTCAGGATGTCGGCGTACGGGACGGTCACCGCACCCGGGTGTCCGGCCGTGTACGCGGCGGCCGCCGACGGGGTGACGAACGGCAGCGCCTTCGCGCCGTCCGCGACCCACACCGCCTTGTCGGCGAACCAGGGTGTGCCGGTCGTGGTGTCGGGCACATACGCGGCCCGCACCTTGTCCGGACCGGCGCCGGCCACCGCCTTCAGCAGCGCGCCGGGCGAGTCGAAGGATGTGGTGGTGCCGTCCTTGCGCCACACCTCGGAGCGGGCAGCGGGGGCTGTCGCGGCGAGGGCATCGGCGTACTTCGTGCCGTACACCCGCTTGATGTACCGGTCGTCCACGAACGCGTCCACGTCCACATCGCCCACCAAGTCCGCCGACTTCAGCACCGGCACGTCCTGCTTCAGCGCCGCGACGAGCGCGGGCTTGACGGTCGGATCGAAGGTGGCGATGCCGTTGGCGCCGTTGTAGAGGTAGACGACCTCGGCCGGCAGCCCGGTCGCCTTCGCCACCGACTCGGCCGCCGCGACCGGCTCGGTGCGCAGGTACGTGGTGGCCCGCAGCTGAGCGCGCAGGAAGTCCTCCAGGACCTCGGGCCGCTTCTCGGCGAAGGACTCGACAGCGGTGACCCCGTGGAAGGTCGGCAGCTTCAGCTCGGCGCCGTCGTAGAGGGCCTTGGCGCGGCCCTGGAAGGCGAGCAGTCCGGGCCAGGCGACGAACTGCGAGAGGGCGTCGGCGCTGCCCGACTCGAGCGCCGAAGCACCCACCGACGGCTGCTGGTTGAGCTTGCGGATGTCCTTGCCGGGGTCGATGTCCGCACGCTGCAGGGCGCGGACGAGTGTGCCGTCGGCCGCCGAACCGACGGACGTGGACACCTTCTTCCCGCGCAGGTCGCCGAGGGAGGCGAGCTTCGAGTCCGGCGCGGTGACGATGGTGTTGAGGCCGCCGCGCAGGTTGTAGCCGGTGACGGAGACGAGCTTGGTGGGCCGGTCGAGCTGCTTGCCGCGGGCGGCGTTGAGCAGCAGCGGGAAGTCGCCCATCGAGCCGATGTCGATCTTCCCGGCGGTCATCTGCGCGGTGATCGGTGCGCCTGTGGCGTAGTCCTGCCACTTCACCTTGTACGTGATGCCGTCGCGTGCGCCCCGCTTCTTCAGCTCCTCCTCGAAGTAGCCGAGGGAGCGCAGCAGGGTGCCCGCGGTGACGGTGTTGATCGTCTTGGACTGGTATCCGACGGTCACGGTGACCGTGTCCGCGTCCCCGGCGTTCGCGTCGCCGCCGCATCCGGTGGCGAGCGGGACGAGGAGCGAGGCCGCGAGGGCGACGGCAAGAGGAGTGCGCTTCATGGGAGTCGGGCCTCTCAACGGAGCAGATAGGGCATGTTGACCGTGACTGCGCCGGTGGGACACCGGGCTGCGCACGGGCCGCAGTACCAGCACTCGTCGACGTGCATGTAGGCCTTGCCGTTGTCCGACTTGATGGCGAGGGAGTCGAGCGGGCACATGTCGACGCACAGGGTGCAGCCGGTGATGCACTTCGACTCGTCGATGGTCACGGGCACGTCGGCCCGCTGGGGCACCAAGGGCATGGCTGTCTCCAGTGAGAGCGGTACGGAGGTCGGGGCGTCGGGGTCAGCAGGCGCGGTGCAGCAGGCCGCTCATGGCGATGCGGTCGCCGCGGAAGCGGATGAACTCCAGGTCGACGGGCCTGCCGTCGGCGAGGTGGGTGAGCCGCTCCAGCATCAGCACGGCGGCGCCGCGCGGCGCCTGGAGGACGGCGGCGGAGTGCGCGTCGGCGTTGACGGCCTCCAGGGTGATCTCGGCGGTGCCGAGCAGCTGACCGGTGAGGCGCTCGAGGAGCCGGAACACATCGGTGTGCTCCAGGTCGCAGCCGATCAGTTCGGCGCCGATGTCCATGGGGACGTAGGTCAGGTCGAGGGAGAGTGGCAGGCCGTTCAGCCGGCGCAGCCGCTCGATGTAGAGCACGTCGCTGTGCTCGGCGATGCCCAGGCGGCGGGCGACGGGTGCGGGGGCGGTGACGGGGCCTGCGGTACGGACCTCGTTGGTGACCTCGCCGTGTTCGTGCAGGGTCTCGGCGAGCCCCTGGAGCCGGTCCAGTCCGTGCGGGTACTTCTCGGACACCACCACAGTGCCGACCCCCGGCTGCCTCTCGATCAGCCCTTCACCGCGCAACAGGTCGAGGGCCTGCCGGACGGTGTTGCGGGAGACGCGGTAGTCGGCGCCGATGGTGCCTTCCAGGGGCAGGACGCCGCCGGGGAAGCCGCCGGTGCGCACCTGGTGGCGCAGCAGGTCGGCCAGCTGCCGCGCCTGGTCCGCGCGCAGCCGCCGCCGGCGTGCGGCGGCGAGGGGCACGGTGTGCTCACGGAGGCGTTCGGCTGGCATGCGGTGGACCATACCGACGGTGTTCGCCGAATGGTGTTGCCGCAGTATTGCGCCACTTGAGGCCCCGACAGCGCGGCCTTGACCTGCAGGTTCGCCGGTCGCGAGGGAAGATCTGCCACTCGGCCGGGGGACGGGGACGGGCCCGGTGGTGCGCTGAGCCGCCCGCCCGAGCAACCAATGATCAAGGCCCGGCGTCATCCCAGGGGCACCGGGCCTTGATCGTTCATACGGGGGAGTAATGCGGGAGCAGTCAGAGGAACAGGCACAGGGTCAGGCACAAGGTCGCGGACAGGACCAGGAGCAGGGGCAGGACCAGAACCAGGGACAGGACCAGAACCAGAATCAGGATCAGGATCAGGATCAGGATCAGGAGCAGCCCAAGGCATCGGTGTTCACCTCCACCCTGTCGCTGCTGCTCATCGGACCCGCACTCCTGCTGCTGCGATTCCTGGGCGAGTTCACTTGGATCTACTGGACCGCCGCGGCCATCGGTGTGACCGGTGCCGTCATCGCGGTCTTCGAGTTCGTCGCCGCGATCCGTTCGCTGTTGCGCCGCAGGCGGATGCTCGCCTCGGTCTGGGCCGCATTCCTCCTGGCTGCGGGGGTCTTCGTGCTCGGGCTCAGGCTGAGCGGGAGCTGACCTCCCGCTGCCCCGCGCCCCCAGGGTCTTTCGTCGGGATCAGGCCGGCTCAGCGGGCGTGCAGGGCACCGCGAGCCCGGCAGGATCCGAACGAGAGGCCCTATGCCCCGGAGCCGGCGCCCGAGCCGGCGCTGCGCGCCGAACCTGTGCTCGACCCGCTGGTGTCGCCCAGGAAGCAGGTGACCTCGCGGTCGCCGAAGGCCCAGCCGGCGGCCTGCGGGTGGTAGTAGTACACCTCCAGCGTCTTCGGGAGCTCGGCGTCGTTGCCCACGTAGTCGGTGAGCACGGTTCCGGCGCACTTCTCCTCGGCGGCCGCGACGACCTCCTCCGTACCGGGGTACGGGCCCTCCTCCAGGTCGAAGACGGCGTACGCCTCGGCCTCGTGGGGTTCGGTGCAGGGAACGATGCTCACCGAGAAGGCGGCCTCACCGCCCTCCTTGCCGTACTCCTCGAGGTCGTCGTTGGTGTTGAAGCAGTCGCCCTTGTGGATGTCCTGCACGTCGCTGGAGCCCGGGCTGGTCACCTGGCCGCCGTTGTCGCGCCGAGGCTCGGGACCGTCGTCGAGTGCGCCGGACAGGCCCAGTACCAGGACCAGCGCGTAGAACGCGATGGTCACGCCGTGGATGGCGATCGCGGCGACGGCGAAGCCCTTGCCCCGCTCCCCGCGGTTGCGGATCTGGGAGAGGGCGATGATGCCGAGGATGAGCGGCACCAGCGGCACCGCGCACACGATCGACATGACGAACCCGACGATGGCCAGGGCGTTGGTCTTCTGCGGCGGCGCCGGCGCGTACCAGTTCGCCGGGCCGCCGTACGGGCCGGGCTGTCCCTGCGCGTACGGTCCCGGCTGCGGGTACGGCCCTGGGGACGACGGCGGTTGCGGCGGTATGGACATGCTGCGTGGCGCTCCTTGTGCCGAGGGTGAGGCCCGCAACCTATAGCCGGCCACCGACAGTCCGGACACCGGGTGCGCTCTCGCCGGGGCAACCCCAGGTCGGCGCCGCCGCGCTACCGCGGGGGTGAGGCGGGCAGACCGCTCGCCCCGTGCATGCAGCCCAGCATCCACGCCTGGCTCGGCGGGAAGGGCTCCACCCCGTCGGTCTCCGCGTGCTCGCCGCACTCCGAGTCCGCGCCGATGGCGTCGGCGGGGTCGGTGACGTCCGGGACATGGCCGTCGGGGATCTCGTCGCGGCCGAAGCGGTAGCCCTGCTCGTACTGCTCCGCCGGGGCGGGTTCGTCCGAGCAGCCGGCGAGCAACAGGACGAGAGAGGCGGCGGCCAGGGCCCGTCCGGCGCCGATCCGCCGGACAGGCAGTCGTCGCCGGACGGTGCGGGTCATGCCGAGGGCGCGATCCGGCCGGTGACCTCGCCGAGTCCGACGCGTACGCCGTCGGGGCCGGGGGCCCACGCGGTCATCGTCACCTCGTCGCCGTCCTCCAGGAACGTGCGCTTGCCCTCGGGCAGTTCGAGCGCGTCGCGGCCGTTCCAGGTGAGCTCCAGCAGCGAACCGCGCTGGTGCACCTCGGGGCCGCTGACGGTGCCGGAGCCGTAGAGGTCGCCCGTGCGGAGCGAGGCGCCGTTGACCGTCATATGGGTGAGCTGCTGCGCCGCGGTCCAGTACATGGTGGAGAACGGCGGCTCGGCGACCACGTGTCCGTTGATCGCGACCGAGATGCGGAGGTCGAAACCGCCCGGCTCCTCCTCCGCCGCGTCGTCGAGATACGGGAGCAGGTCCACGTCGCGCGTGGGCGGCGCGGTCCTGGCGGCGTCGAGCGCCTCCAGCGGGGTCACCCAGGCGGAGACCGAGGTGGCGAAGGACTTGCCGAGGAACGGGCCGAGCGGCACGTACTCCCAGGCCTGGATGTCGCGCGCCGACCAGTCGTTGAGCAGGAACAGCCCGAAGACGTGCTCCCGGAAGTCCGCGAGCGCCACGGAGCTGCCGAGCTCGGAGGGGGTGCCGACGAGGAAGCCGACCTCCGCCTCGATGTCGAGCTTGACGGACGGTCCGAAGACCGGGGCCGGGTCGGACGGGGCCTTGCGCTGGCCGGACGGCCGCACGACGTCCGTGCCGGAGACGACGACGGTGCCCGCCCTGCCGTGGTAACCGATCGGCAGGTGCTTCCAGTTGGGCGTGAGCGCGTCACCGTCGGGCCGGAAGATCTTCCCGACGTTGGTGGCGTGGTGCTCGCTCGCGTAGAAGTCGACGTAGTCGGCGACCTCGTACGGCAGATGCATCGTCACCGTGTCGACGGGGTGCAGCAGAGGCTCTATGTCGGGTCGGTGCGCGGGGACGGTGACCCAGGCGGTCAGCGCGCGCCGTACGTCGCGCCAGGCGGTGCGCCCGGCGGCCAGCAGCGGATTGAGGCTCGACTGGGCGAGGACGCCCGCGTAGGGGGAGCCGAGCGCGAGGGCCGCGGCCCCGGCGTCGAGCACATGGTCACCGATACGGACGCCGAGCCTGCGGCGCTCCGGCTCGTCGGCCGTGGTGAAGACGCCGTACGGGAGGTTGTGCGGGCCGAAGGGATCGCCCTCGGCGAGATCGAGCGGGCTCTGCTCGGACATCGGTGCCTGCCTCGCTTTCCACGGTTGTGGACGACACGTTACGTGGACCTCACCACGGCGCGGCACCGTGCCTCGGCCACCCGGTCAGTCCACCGCGCGCGGGACGCGTTTCTCCCAGGTCCGGTGGAAGACGATCTCACTGCCGTGCCGGCACACCAGCTCGTCCGACGTGACGAAGTCGGAGGCGTCGCAGGTCATTTCGGAGCGGGTCTCGATCCGGACGTCCCAGCCCAGCTCGGGCCGGTGCAGCCGCAGCGTCCAGGTGGACAGGGCCCGGGCGGAGAGCGGGTCGTCCTCGTGCACCGTGTACGTCTCGTGGGCCTCCTCGGTGTACTCCAGTCCGTCCGGGTGCACATGGGTGCCGCCGCGGTGGGGCGTCGCGTCGAGCGTCCACCGTCCGTCGGACACGTCGCGGGTGAGCAGCAGGCGCGGACGCTCCTCACCGAGGGTCTGGGGCACGGCGACCGCGGGCGGCTCGGCATGCTCCGGCTCAGGGAAGTCGATCTTCTCGCCGGTCGGTTCGCGGACGGGCAGGCCGAGGCGGGAGCCCGCCGGGTCCAGGGTGAAGCCCGCCGTGTCGGCGTGCGGCCAGATCCACGGCCAGTACGCGGAGGAGACCGCGAGACGGATGCGGTGTCCGGGCGCGAAGGTGTGTGCGGCCAGGGAGAGGTCGAAGGCCACGTCCTGCACCGCGCCGTCGGCGGGCAGGTCCAGCGCGCCGCGCGTGACGAGCACGGAGGTGCCGTCCGGGGCGACGTCGCACAGCCGGGCCACGACCTGCCCGTGCGCCGGGTCCCGGTGCAGCCGCAGGGTGATCCGGGGCCTGCCGAGGACGTCGAGGGGGGCGTCGCCGACGGGGAACTCGAAGCACACCGACCTCGCATCCTCCTCCCGCTGGTCGGGCGGCAGGTCCGCGGCGTGGCCCACGGGGCAGTAGCGTCCCGCGTCGGCGCCGGTGTGCTGAGGGGAGCGCACGAGGACCGGCGCGCCGCCCAGCGCGTAGGGGACGACGGTGACGTGCGGGGACGGCACGGCCCCCTCCCCGGCCCAGTGGCCCCCGGACGGATCCGGCGACGCGAGCATGCAGCGCAGCACCGGTTCCGCCAGGACGCCCGTGTCCCTGTCCTTCAGCCACTGGTCCCACCAGCGCAGCGTCTCCTGCAGGAAACCGATCGCCTGGCCCGGGCCGGTCGGCCGGTCGGGGTACTGGCGCTGCCAGGGGCCGATCAGTCCCCGCACCCGGTCGGCGGGCAGCCGTTCGACGAGCCGCAGCACGGTGTCCCGGCCGGGGTCGTGCAGTCCGCCCACGGCGAGGACGGGGGCCCGTACCGCTGCCGTGTCGTCGCTGATGCCCGCGCTCGCCCAGAACTCGTCGCGCGTACGGTGCCCCAGCCAGGTGTGCACGGCGGGTCCGGCGGCCGCCAGCCGCTCCAGCCACATCGCGCGCCACTCCCGGCCCGCGTGGAGCGGGTCCGGCGGCCGGGCGGCGTGGGCGAGGAGGGCGGCGGACCGGGAGTGCAGCCCCTGGCCGGTGACGCAGCCGCCGAGGAAGGGGCCGTCGTTGTCGTACGGGTCGTCACTCGCGCAGACGGCAACCACCGCCCGCAGCGCCTCCGGCGCGAGTGCGGCGATCTGCAGCGCGCCGCGTCCGCTGTCGCCGATGCCGAACAGGCCGACCCTGCCGGTGCACCACGGACGGCGGGCCAGCCAGGAGATGACGGCGACACCGTCCGCGAGCTCGGTGGCGTCGCACTCGCCGCCGGGGACCCCCTCGCTGTTCCCGTGGCCGCGGGCATCCACCCGTACGGAGGCGTAGCCGTGACCGGCGTACCAGGGGTGGCGCTCGCCGTCGCGCACCGCCGTCGCGTCGGTGAGCCGGTGGGTCGCGTATTCGAGGAGTACGGGCACGGGCCCGCCGGTCACCGGCCGCCACACGCGGGCGTGGAGGGTGACACCGTCCGGCAGGGGGATGCGGATGTCCTCGTGGGCCGTCTCGTGGGGAAATACGGTACGGATACGCATGGCGGAACCTCGGTGGCGCGGCCCCGGTCCGGGGGTGGCGGGGACGATCACGGGTAGGTGTAAAAGCCCTGCATCGTGGTATTGCGGCTGATCACGAACATACCGGGGGTGGCGGGAAGGCGCTCATGGTGATCGAAAGGCGACCGGATACGCTGACTTGAGTGAATCCAGCGACACATCGACAATCCGTGTGATCGTCAGCAGACAGGAGACCCCCTCGTGACCGTCGTCGGGCCGTTCGGGCTGAGCGTGCGGGACCAGGCTCTTGAGGCCGATGTCCAGACCGGGCTGTCGGCTGTCGAGGCGGGCCTGCTCGATGCCACCAAGAGCGAGGTTCCGTTCATCACGGAAGCCGCGCAGCATCTCGTGCGGGCCGGCGGGAAGCGTTTCCGCCCGCTGCTGGTGATGCTGGCCGCGCAGTTCGGTGATCCGTACGAGCCGGGCATCGTGCCCTCGGCCGTCGTCGTCGAGCTCACCCACCTCGCGACGCTGTACCACGACGACGTGATGGACGAGGCCGACGTGCGGCGCGGCGTCGCCAGCGCCAACACCCGCTGGGGCAACTCGGTGGCGGTGCTCACCGGCGACTTCCTGTTCGCCCGGGCCTCGCACATCCTGGCCGACCTGGGCCCGGAGGCCGTACGCATTCAGGCGGAGGCGTTCGAGCGTCTGGTCACCGGCCAGATCCTGGAGACCGCGGGGCCCCGCGACGGCCGCGACCCGGTGGAGCACTACCTTGACGTGCTCGCCGGGAAGACCGGCTCGCTGGTCGCGGTGTCGTGCCGGTTCGGCGCGATGATGTCCGGCGCCGAGGAGCGCGTCGTCGACGTCCTCACCCAGTACGGCGAGCGCCTCGGCGTCGCCTTCCAGCTCGCCGACGACGTCCTCGACATCGCCTCCGACTCCCACGAGTCCGGCAAGTCGCCCGGCACCGACCTGCGCGAGGGCATCCCGACGCTGCCGGTGCTGCACCTGCGTGCCGCGGCCGAGGCGCACGGCCGCCCCGAGGACCTGGAGCTGCTCGCCCTGCTCGACGGCGACCTGAGCGACGACGCCCGGCACGCGGAGGCGCTGCGCCGGCTGCGTGAGCACCCGGCGCTGGAGCAGGCCCGCCAGGACTCCGTCCGCTACGCGGAGGAGGCCCGGTCGATGCTCACGCCGCTGCCGGACTGCTACGCGAAGGCGGCGCTGGCGGAGCTGTGCGACGCGGTGGTCCACCGCGCGGGCTGACAGGGCGGGATCCACCCCGGCCCGGCCGCGCGGGAACTTCTGCTCGTCCCTCGACCCCTACGGGTCGGGGGACTTGGTGTCGCCGGTTGTCATCCCAGAGGGGTACAGGGGATTGCGCCCGGGGGCTGACGCTTCCGTACGGTTGTTTTGGTCAGATGGAGAGCACCACCCCTGACAACCACGGAGGTAGGGCACACCATGGCACCGAACGACAGCGCACACTCCACCGACGAGGCCGGGGACCTCTCAGTGGGGCGCCGCAAGGCCACTCGCTATCTCGTCCCGCTCGCGGTGGCCGGGATCGCGGCGGGGACCATCGGGCTCGTCCCGGCGCTCGCCGCCTCCGGTGACCCCGATCTGCCGGAGACCACCGCTCAGGAACTGATCGAGAAGATCGCCGCGTCCGACACGCAGCAGCTCTCGGGCAACGTGAAGATCAGCACCGACCTCGGCCTGCCCTCGCTCGACGGACTGGCGGGCTCCCTCGCCGGTGCGGCCGGGGACGGCGAGGGTTCCTCCGCCGACCCGGAGTCCAAGCTGACGCAGCTCGCCACCGGCACGCACACACTGCGGATCGCGGCCGACGGCCCCGACCGCCAGAAGGTCTCCATCCTTCAGGACTCGGCCGAGTACAGCCTGATCCACAACGGCGACGACGTCTGGGGCTACGACAGCGCCTCGAACGAGGTCTTCCACGGCAAGGCCGAGGCAGGGCAGGAGGGGAAGCACGAAGGCCCCGCCGACGCCGGTGATCTCCCGGCCACGCCCAAGGAGTTCGCCGACGAGGTGCTCAAGGCGTCCGACAACACCACGGCCTTCTCCGTCGGCGGCACGTCGCAGGTCGCCGGCCGTGACGCGTACAAGCTCGTCGTGAAGCCGAAGCAGCAGGGTTCCACGGTCGGTTCGATCACGATCGCGGTGGACGCGAAGACCGGCACCCCGCTGAAGTTCACCCTGACCTCGAGCGGCGGCGGCAAGGCCGTCGTCGACGCGGGCTTCACGAAGGTCGACTTCTCCCGGCCCGCCGCCTCGACCTTCGACTTCACGCCCCCCAAGGGCGCGAAGGTGACGGAGGAGGACGAGATCGAACGCGGCAAGGACGCCCACGAGGGGTTCAAGGGCCACGAGGGGTTCATGGGCTCCTCCCCGGAGGACTTCGCCGGTCCGAACGTCATCGGCGAGGGCTGGACCTCGATCGCCAAGATCGAGGCTCCGGGTGGCGCGCGCCTCCCCGAGAAGGGCGAGGGCGACGTCCCGCCGGAGGCCCAGCAGTTCCTGGACTCCCTCGGCGACAAGGTCAGCGGAAAGTTCGGCGAGGGCACGGTCTTCACGACGCGCCTGGTCAACGCCCTGATGACGGACGACGGCACGGTCTACGTCGGTGCCGTCACCAAGGACGCCCTGGTGAAGGCCGCCGACGCGGACAAGTAGGGCTTCGCCCCGACCGAGCGCCCCGCCGTACGCTGCGTACGGCGGGGCGCATCCGATCGCAGACCTCGAACGGGGGACCGCAATGACAGCCGTCATCGAGACGCGCGGGCTCACCAAGCGCTACCGGGGCGGACAGCTCGCCGTCGACCGCCTCGATCTGAGCGTGCCCGCGGGCAGCGTCTTCGGCTTCCTCGGACCCAACGGCTCCGGAAAGACCACCACCATCCGGATGCTCATGGGTCTCATCGCGCCCACCGCCGGCACGGCCACGCTCCTCGGCCGTCCGGTCCCGCGCTCGCTGCACACCGTGCTCCCGCAGGTGGGCGCGCTCATCGAAGGCCCGGCGCTGTACGGCTTCCTGAGTGGGCGTGACAACCTCGTGCGCTACGACTCGGCCGACCCGGTCGCGGATCCCCGTACCCGCAAGGCGCGTGTCGCCGAGGCGCTGGACCGGGTGGGTCTCGCGCAGGCGGCGGGCAAGAAGGCCAGGGCGTACTCCCTGGGGATGAAGCAGCGGCTCGCTCTTGCCGCGGCGCTGCTGCAGCCCAGGAAGCTGCTGGTGCTGGACGAGCCGACGAACGGGCTCGACCCGCAGGGCATGCGCGAGATCCGTTCCCTGGTACGGGAGTTGGCGGCGGACGGCACGACCGTCTTCCTCTCCTCGCATCTGCTCGACGAGATCGAGCAGGTGTGTACGCACGCCGCGGTGATGGCACAGGGGCGGCTGATCACCCAAGGGCCGGTCGCCGAGCTGGCGGCGGGTGCACGAGGGCGGCTCGCGGTTCTCACCCCCGACACCGCCGACGCGGCGCGGGTGCTCAAGGAGCACGGTGCCGTGGAGGTGACCGTGGCGGGGGAGAAGGTCACGGGCGAACTGCCCGAGCCGGACAGGGAGCTGGCGGAGATCAGCGCCGCCCTGGTGGGGAACGGGGTCCGGGTGCGCGGATTCGGGATGGAGCGCGCGTCGCTGGAGGACGCGTTCGTCGCACTGACCGGGGAGGGCTTCGATGTCGCGGGCTGAGACGGCTCAGGCCGCGGTGCCGGGGGCGGGTGGCAGGCCGCTGCGGGCGTTGGGGCTCGGCCTGTTCCGTTCCGAGCTGACGCTCACCTTCCGCCGTTGGCGCACCCTCGCCCTGCTCGGCGTGCTCGCGGCCGTTCCGGTGCTGATCGGTATCGCCGTGAAGATCGAGACGAGCGACGGCGGCGCCGTCGGGGGCGGTGGCCCGGACGGTGCTGCGGGCCCGGCGTTCCTCGCGCAGATCACCAACAACGGCCTGTTCCTGGTCTTCGCGGCCATCGCCGCGACCCTTCCCGTCTTCCTGCCGATGGCCGTCGGGGTCGTGGCAGGGGACGCGGTCGCCGGCGAGGCGGCCGGCGGCACGCTGCGCTATCTGCTGGTCGCCCCCGCGGGCCGCACCCGGCTGCTGCTCGCCAAGTTCACCGCCGTGTGCGCCTTCTGCCTGGTGGCGACGGCGGTGGTGGCCGCGTCCGCGCTCGCCGTGGGCGCGCTGCTCTTCCCGCTGGGCGAGGTGACCACGATCTCCGGCACCACGATCCCGTTCGCCGAGGGGCTGTGGCGTGCGGTGCTCATCGCGGTCGTCGTCGCCGCGTCGCTGACCGGGCTCGCGGCCGTGGGCCTGTTCGTGTCGACGCTCACCGGCAGCGGTGTCGCCGCCATGGCCACGACGGTGGGGCTGTTGGTCACCGTGCAGATCCTGGGCTCGATCCCGCAGCTGGGCGGCATCCACCCGTACCTGTTCCCGCACGGCTGGATGTCGTTCTCGGACCTGATGCGCGAGCCGGTCCTGTGGGACGAGGTGCTGAAGAACCTCGGTCTGCAGGGACTGTACGTCGCGGTCTTCGGATCGGCGGCGTGGGCGCGGTTCACCACCAAGGACATCACGGCTTAGGGCCTGTCCGCGAAGAACGTCTTGGCCTCCCTCAGCGCCCGCTCGTCGCGGTGGACGTCGCCGGGACGGTTGCCGTTGCCCAGCAGTACGCCGCCGAACTCCATGCTCATGTAGGACGCGACCGTCCGCAGCGTGCCGACCAGCGGATCGGCGTCCGCGCGATCCGTCCCGGCGAGGGCGGTGACACCCCACAGGGTGCGCCCGGCCATACGGGGCCTGAAGTCCAGGCCGGGTACCCGCATCCAGCCCGACCAGTGGTCCAGATACCGCTTGACGGACGTGGACAGGGAGTACCAGTACAGCGGGGAGGCGACGACGAGATCGGTCGCCCCGAGGGTGGCGTCGAGCAGGGTGGCGGCGTGGCCCGTGGGTGCCGCGTAGCTGCCGTCGCCCTCGTGGCGCAGGTCCTCGAACTCGGGCAGAGGAAGCGCGGAGAGGTCCAGCCAGCGCTGCTCGGTGCCGGCAGGGAGCTGCTCGGCGGCCAGCCTGGCCAGTGTCTCGGTGTTGCCGCCGGTGCGGCTGCTGCCGATCAGGAAGGTGAAACTCCGGGTCATGGCGTGGTCCCCCGTAGGAAGTGACTGCATGCGTGTGCAGTATATGCACACGCATGCAGTCGATGGGGGGTGGCGGCTTCTCCGGTGGTTCGCAGTCGTCAGAAGGTGAGCTTCCAGCTGTCGATGTAGCCCGTGTCGTACCGGGCGACGTCCTGGACCCGCAGCTGCCATGCTCCGTTGGCCGTCTCTGCGGAGGCGTCCACGGTGTAGGTCGCGACGATGTTGTCGGCCGAGTCGCTGCCGCTGGAGTTCTTCAGCCGGTACGCGGTCCCGTCCGGCGCCACGAGGTCGATCACCACGTCGCCCCGCCAGGTGTGCTTGATGTCCACGCCGACCTTGAGCGCGGCGGGCGCGTTGCCCGTGCGCCCTGAGACGGTCACCGTCGAGGTGACGGCCGCCCCGGCGTCCGGGATGGTGACGTCGGCGGCGCTCTCGTAGGAGTCGCCCGGCGGAACGGTGGTGCCGGCCGAGAGGGTCCAGATCGCGTGCGCGACGGCGTCGCTGTTGCGGTCGAGTGCGGTGTCGTTGATGTTCGACGTGGTGTCGCACGACGAGTGGTAGCAGCGGTCGAAGGCCTGGCCGGCCGTGCCGCCCCACTTCTGCGCCTGGGCACTGGACTTGGTGCGGCTCGCGCCGGTGAACAGGCCGCCGACGGGTATGCCCACGTTCTTGAACGACGCGTGGTCGGAGCGGCCGTCGCCCTCGGTCTCGATCTCGGTGGCGACGCCGAGGGAGGCGAAGTAGTCCTTGAAGGTCTGCTCGATCGTCGGGTCGTCGTCGTAGACGAAGTAGCCCGGGTTGGGGGAGCCGATCATGTCGAAGTTCAGATAGCCCGAGATCTTCGAACGCTCGGTGGCCGGCAGGTTGTTGACGTAGTACTTCGAGCCGACCAGGCCGAGCTCCTCCGCGCCCCACCAGCCGAACCGCAGATGCTTGGTGGGCTGGAGCTGGGCGCGGGACACGGCGAGCGCGGTCTCCAGCACGGCGGCGGATCCCGAGCCGTTGTCGTTCATGCCCGCTCCGGAGCTGACCGAGTCGAGATGGGCGCCGGCCATGACGGTCTGGTTGACGTCGCCGCCCGGCCAGTCGGCGATCAGGTTGTAGCCGGTCGCGCCGCTGGAGGTGAACTGCTGGATCGACGTGGTGAATCCGGCCGCGTCGAGCTTGGCCTTCACGTAGTCGAGGGAGGCCTTGTAGCCCGCCCGGCCGTGCGCCCGGTTGCCGCCGTTGGCGGTGGCGATCGACTGGAGCTGCGTGAGATGCGCCTTGACGTTGGCGAGCGGTATGTCGGGGGCGGCGAGAGTGGAGACGGGCGCCGTGGGCGCCGCGGTCGCCGCCGGTGCGCCGGCCGCGAGCAGCCCGGCGAGGGCGAGGGCGGTGGCCGCGAGGGTACGTCTGGGCACGGAGACGTTCATGTGGGGGCTCCGGATTCCGTACGGGGACAGGACGGAACGTGCGTGACGCCCCGGACCGGCGGGGTACGGGGCGCTGGAGCTTGACGTGCGCGGTGCGTGCTGAATGGTCAGCGAGAGGTTGACGTACCGTCAAGGGCGGAAATCGGTCACGGTCGTTCGTATTGCGGACGGTCGAACGCGACCTGCGCCCGGGCAGGGTCTAGTGCACGCAGAACTCGTTGCCCTCCGGGTCCGCCATGACCGTCCACTCGCCGCCGGGCTCCTTCACCTGCCGCAGCACCGTCGCCCCCAGCCCCCGCAGGCGGGCGGTCTCCGCGTCCCTCGTGCCCGGCTCGGTGTGCAGGTCCACGTGCAGCCGGTTCTTTCCGCTCTTCTTCTCGGGCACCCGCTGGAACAGGATGCGGCGGCCCAGGCCGGTGCCGCTGTGCTCGTCGTACGGGTCGTCCGGATGGCGGACGGCGACCAGATCGCGCCAGGCGCGGCGGCCGTGCGATTCCACCGTCGCCTCCTCGGGCGCGGCTCCGGCCGCGAGGACCTGCTCGATCAGCCGACTGTTGTCCTCGACCGCGTACCCCAGGGCCTCGGCCCAGAAGTCGGCCTGGGCGTGCGGGTCGGCGGAGTCGATCACAAGCTTCCAGTGCAGCGGATTCATGGAAACCAGTTATAGTGGTTACGCCAGGGAGGTGGCCATGGACGCGCCGGGAATGCTGCTGGAACCGCCGTCCGGGGGCTCGTTCCGCTTCGACCCGGGCGCGCTGTGCCTGGAACTGCTGACCACCGGCGGCCCCGGAAGGCTTGCCGCGTTCGAGGTGCTGCACGATCCGGACGCGCTCTTGCGGTGGGTGGCGGACAGTCGGCTTCCGGCGGGCCTGCATCTGAGCGTGGACGACGCGGAGGTGACGGCCGCGCGGGCCCTTCGGGATGCCGTGTGGGGCCTGGCCGTTGCCCAGGTGCACGGTGACGACGCGGCCCCGGCGGATGTGTCCGTGGTCAACGCGGCAGCCGCGGGGCCGGCTCTGGCGCCCCGCATCGGTGTGGACGGATCGCGGGAGTGGGCGCCCGGCGCGACAGTGGCGCAGATGCTCTCGACAGTGGCCCGGGACGCCGTGGAGCTCTTGACCGGCCCTCACGCGCACCGGGTGCGCGAATGCGGATCGCACGACTGCCGACTGCTCTTCGTCGACACCTCACGTCCCGGCCGCCGCCGGTGGTGCGCGATGGAGCGATGCGGCAACCGCAGCAAGGTGCGGGCGCACCGCGCTCGCCACTCGGACTGACCCCGCGAGCCTCAGTCGGCCCGGGCGAGCTCCGCCTCGGCCCGCGCGTCGTAATCGGCGCGTGCGGCCGCGATCTCGTTCTGATGCTCCTCGGTCCAAGTGACCAGCGAGCGGATGGTGGTGTGCAGGGTGCCGCCGAGCGGAGTGAGCGCGTACTCCACCCGCGGCGGCACCACGGGGTGCACCGTCCGCGTGACCAGCCCGTCGCGCTCCAGCTGGCGCAGGGTCACGGTGAGCATCCGCTGGCTGATGCCGTCGATCTCCCGGCGCAGCTCGGTGAACCGGAGCACGCGCCGGTCCAGCAGCGCGATGACCAGCAGCGACCACTTGTCCGCCACCCGGTCGAGGATCTGGCGGACCTCGCAGTCCTCCCGTGTGTCCCACTGGAACGGGTCCGTATCGCCCGCGTCCGCGTAGTCGGTGACCCGGCAGTTACTCGGTGACTTCGAAGTGCCTTCTTCCATGTCTCCTCATGCTGCCGGAGGATCGAGGCGGTTACAAGAGGGAACCGGCCATCGATCCGGTAACCCACTTCCCTTGCGTATGTGCCCACCCGTGCGTACGCCCTCCTCCTACGGAGCTGCTGTGTCCGCCGATCCGTACCCCCGCATGTCCGCACGCGCCTGGGCCCTGCTCCTGGTGCTCTGCGGAACGATCTTCCTCGAGGGCATCGATGTCGCCATGCTCGCCGTCGCGGTGCCGGCCGTCCGTGCCGACCTCGGGCTGTCCACCGGTTCCGCGGCCTGGGTGATGAGTGCCTACGTCCTCGGCTACGCCGGGTTCACCCTGCTCGGCGGACGTGCCGCCGACCTGCTGGGCCGCCGGCGCATGTTCCTGACCTGGCTCACCGTCTTCCTCCTCTTCTCCGGGCTCGGCGGATTCGCCACCGAAGGCTGGATGCTGATCGTGGCCCGCTTCGTCACCGGTGTGGCGGCGGCCTTCATGACACCGGCCGCGATGTCGATCATCACCACTTCCTACGCGGAAGGGCCGCAGCGCAACAAGGCGCTCCTCGTCTTCGCGGGCACGGCGGCGGGCGGCTTCTCGCTCGGCCTCGTCATCGGCGGTCTGCTGACCCAGTTCGGCTGGCGCTGGGTCTTCTTCGCCCCCGTGCTGCTCTCCGCCGCCATCCTGACCGCCGCGCTCAAGCTGGTGCCCGCCGGTGCGCCGCCACTGCGCAAGGGCGGCTTCGACCTGGCGGGCGCGGCGACTGCCGCAGGCGCGATGCTCCTGCTCGCCTACGGGGTCGTGCGCCTGGAACACGGGCTCGCGGGCTGGGGTGCGACCGCCGCCGCCGTGGCCGGCGGGCTGGTGCTGGTCGCCGTCTTCGTCGCCGTCGAACGCCGCTCGGCCGCGCCCCTCGTCCGGCTCGGCATCCTGCGCCGGGCCGCCATGGTCCGTGCCGACCTCGGTGCGCTGCTGTTCGTCGGCTCGTTCTTCGGCTTCCAGTTCGTCGTCACGCTCTACCTCCAGGAACTGCGCGGCTGGTCCTCGATGGAGACGGCGCTCGCCCTGCTGATCATGGGCAGCGACGCGGTGCTCGCCCCGACGCTCACTCCGCGCCTGGTGAACCGGTTCGGCAACGCCCGGGTGATCCTCGGCGGCTTCCTGCTCGGCGTGCTCTCCTACGCCCTGTTCCTGCCGGTCGCACCGGACTGGACGTACGCCGCGATGCTCCCGACGCTCGCACTCACCGGCGTCGCGTTCGCCCTGGCGTACGGCCCGCTCACCATCGCGGCGACCGACGGGGTGCCCCCGGCCGAACAGGGCCTCGCGGGCGGACTGCTGCACACCTCGACGCAGTTCGGCTCCGCGCTCGGCATCTCCGCGGTGACCGCGGTGTACGGCATCGCGTCCACCGGCTCCGGGCCGGCCGCGACGCTCGACGCCTATCGGGCGGCGCTCGTGGTGCCGCTGGTGATGGTGGCGCTCGGCGCGCTGATCACGGCGACGGGGCTGCGCCCGGCGCGCGGGTCCAGCACGGCGCCCGCGGGCGCGGCCACGACGGCGGAGCGGTCCGTCGCGGCGGCGCGCCAGAGCTGAAGCGCAAGGGCTCGTCCGTTCCGACGGGCAGGGTGGTTTGCGACGGACGTCACGTCTGGGGGCACCTGTTCCCGGCTTAACGTGGGGGAATGGACGCTCTGCCCCACAGCGGGCCGCCCGGCTGCCCGCTGGTCGGTGTGGCCGCCACGTACATGCCCCGGCTCTCGGAGTTCTCCTTCGAGCCGGGGCTTGTCGCGGCGGTCGACCAGCACGCGGCGGCCGTGCGGGATGCGCTTCTGCCGTCCGTGCCCGGCCCTCGCAGGTCTCCGGAGTCGGCGGGCCCGGAGACGCCCGACGCGCCGCTGCGCGAGGATCTCGCGGACTACGTCCTGGGGTTCACCGACTGGCTGTCGGAGATCGACTGGTCCGAGCCCGTCGGCTACGACTTCGCGACACTGCGGCTGACCGCGGTCTGCTGGCTGATCCGCGAGCACGACCTGCTCGGCCGCTGACGTCGGGCGCAGCCGCGCGAGCCGCTGACCTCGGGCGCAGCCGCTCGAGGGGCGGGCCCGGAGCGCACGCAGGACAGGCGGGTGATCACGGCAGGTCCTGTGTTCGTGCTCCGGGCCCGCCGGTGCGTCACATCGGGTCGCGGCCGTTCCCCAGCGGCGGGCCCTCGTCCATGTCCCGTCCGCGGCCCATGTCCTGCCTGCCGTCCCTACCGCCCCGCCGGCCCTTCTGGCGTTCGGTCGCGGGCTGTCCGGCGGCTGCGTCGGCGCGGCCGCGCTGGTAGGCGGAGAGAGTGTCCTTGGCGCGGCCCGACTCGGCCTCGGCCGTCGCGAGCCAGCGCTCCCAGCGTTCCCGCATCGGGCCGATGAGGCCGCCGCCGACACCGACGATCAGGACGCCCGCCACCGTGGCGAGCACCGCCCAGAGCACCGGACCGGTGACGGAGGTCGCGATCTGCACCTGGCCGAGCGCGGCGATCACGCCGAGTCCCACGATGAAGGCCCAGACGATCGTCCCGAGAGTGCGGCCGTAGGAGGTCTCGGACAGGGCGCTCTGGACGATGTCGCGGACGGCGCGGGCGATCGCCATGGCCACGACGACGATGATGCAGGCGACGATCGCCTTCGGGATCCAGGAGACGATCCCGTTGATCATGGTGCTGACCGGGTTGGGCCCGAAGACCCCGAAGCCCAGTTGCAGGGCGATCAGCATGATCGCGTAGTAGAGGATCTTGCAGAGGATGCCGGTGGCGTCGTACTTCGAGCCCCGGAGGCTGTTCGCGATGCCGCTGCGCTCGGCCATCCGCTCGAAGCCGACCTTGCGCAGCAGCCGGTCGGCGACCTTGGCGATCGCCTTGGCGATGAACCAGCCGATGACCAGGATCGCCAGGAAGGCGATGAACTTCGGGATGAACTCCGCCACGGCGGACCAAGCGTCGGTGAGGCCTTGACCGAAGTCGACCGACAGTGCGAGGGGTTGAGACATGACGCACTCGCTCCGCTCTCTGGGTCACCGCGGTCCGTCCGACCGGGGCCTGGACTTCGGTGGTAGCACCCGTCGTCGGGGGCGGCCTGCGCCCGGAGGCGGTACTGCGCCGTTCGAGTGGAGATGGGGCCCTGGTGGGCGTGTCGGTCACCGGATGCGGCCCGGACCGTGGGAAGCCGGGCCGGCGTCGGGTGGCCGCGGGACGTCAGACCGTCGGCTCCGTCTCCCGCTCGGCGCGTGCGGCGCCCACTGCGGGCTCCTCCTCATCGGCCGACGCGGCCGCGGGTGCGGTCACCGTGCCGGCGACGGCACCGGCCTGCGCGACCGTGACCGGCTCCGCGCCCGAGGCCGCCGCCTGGACCGCCAGCCGCAGGGCCTCCGCCTTGTTGCGGCGGGCCGTGCGCAGCGCATCCCAGGTGAGGCACGACAGGGCCAACCACACCAGCGCGAAACCGGACCAGCGCTCCGCGGGCATCGCCTCGTGGAAGTAGAGGATGCCGAGCAGGAACTGGAAGACCGGGGCCAGGTACTGCAGCAGGCCCAGCGTGGACAGCGGCACCCGGATCGCGGCGGCGCCGAAGCAGACCAGCGGCGCGGCCGTCACCACGCCCGTCGCGGCGAGCAGCAGCGCATGGCCGGTGCCGTGGAACCCGAAGGTGGCCGAGCCGTTCGCGCCGAGCCACACCAGGAAGGCGAGCGCGGGCAGGAACTGGATCGCCGTCTCGGCCGCCAGGGACTCCAGGCCGCCGATGTTGACCTTCTTCTTCACCAGGCCGTACGTGGCGAAGGAGAACGCCAGCGTCAGGGAGATCCACGGCGGCTGCCCGTAGCCGATGGCCAGGACGAGCACGGCGGCGAAACCGATGCCGACTGCCGCCCACTGGGCCGGACGCAGCCGTTCCTTCAGGAGCAGGACGCCCATGGCGATGGTGACCAGCGGGTTGATGAAGTACCCGAGTGAGGCCTCGACGACATGGCCCGTGTTGACGGCCCAGATGTAGACGCCCCAGTTGACCGTGATCACCGTGGCGGCGACGGCTATCAGCGCCAGCTTCCGCGGCTGCCGGGCCAGCTCGCGCACCCAGCTCCACTGCTTCAGGAAGAGCAGCGCGACCGCGACGAAGGCCAGCGACCAGACCATCCGGTGGGCGAGGATCTCCAGGGCTCCGGCCGGCTTGAGCAGCGGCCAGAAGAGGGGGACCAGTCCCCACATGCCGTAGGCGCCGATCCCGTACAGCAGTCCCGCGCGCTGCTCGTTCTGCGACTTCACTGACCCTCCTGCCCAGCGTCCATTCCTCGAAGAAGGTACGCCGCAGGAGCCCTGATGTCATGTCCGTATCGCCATACGGTCATGACGGATCATGCCGCGGCCGCCAGAAAGGACCGAGGCCGTCCGGCCGCGAGGGCTTCGGCTGCTCCGCACATGCAAGGAGGTCAGGAACCGACCGGTTCCTGACCTCCTTGTACGTGCTGTGCCCGGCGTCAGCCGACGACCGTCCAGGTGTCGTTGCCCGACAGCAGCGCGGCGAGGTCGCCCTTGCCGTTCTGCTCGACCGCGGTTTCCAGCTGCTCCGCCATGAGCGTGTCGTAGACGGGCCGCTCGACGCTGCGCAGGACGCCGATCGGCGTGCGGTGGAGGGTGTCCGCGTCCGCGAGCCGGGAGAGGGCGAACGCCGTGGTGGGGCTCGGGTTGTGCGCGTCGTGGACGAGGACCCTCGCCTCGTTCTCCGGCGTCACCGTCACCACCTCCAGGTCGCCGGTCCGTTCGTCGCGCACGACGCCCTTCGCCAGGTCGGCGCCGAAGCGGATGGCCCGGCCGTGCTCCAGCCGGATCACCGCCTCCTCGGCCTGCTGCTTGTCCTTCAGTGCTTCGAAGGCGCCGTCGTTGAAGATGTTGCAGTTCTGGTAGATCTCGACCAGCGCGGTGCCCCGGTGGTCTGCCGCCTGGCGCAGCACTTCGGTGAGGTGCTTGCGGTCGGAGTCGATGGCGCGCGCCACGAACGACGCCTCCGCCCCGAGCGCGAGCGACACGGGGTTGAACGGCGCGTCCAGGGAGCCCATCGGCGTGGACTTGGTGATCTTGCCCAGCTCGGACGTCGGGCTGTACTGGCCCTTGGTGAGCCCGTAGATCCGGTTGTTGAACAGCAGAATCTTGAGATTGACGTTGCGGCGCAGCGCATGGATCAGGTGGTTGCCGCCGATGGACAGGGCGTCGCCGTCACCGGTGACGACCCACACCGACAGATCGCGGCGGGAGGAGGCGAGGCCCGTCGCGATGGCGGGTGCGCGGCCGTGGATCGAGTGCATCCCGTAGGTGTTCATGTAGTACGGGAAGCGGGAGGAGCAGCCGATGCCGGAGACGAAGACGATGTTCTCCTTCGCCAGGCCGAGTTCGGGCATGAAGCCCTGCACGGCGGCGAGGATCGCGTAGTCGCCGCAACCGGGGCACCAGCGCACTTCCTGATCGGACTTGAAGTCCTTCATGGATTGCTTGGCCTCGGCCTTGGGCACCAGCGAGAGCGCCTCAGTCATTGATGGCCTCCTTGAGAGCCGTGGCGAGCTGCTCCGCCTTGAACGGCATGCCGTTCACCTGGGTGTAGCTGTGCGCATCGACCAGATATCTCGCCCGGATCAGGGTGGCGAGCTGGCCGAGGTTCATCTCCGGTACCACTACCTTGTCGTAACGCCCCAGCACCTCACCGAGATTCCCCGGGAACGGGTTGAGGTGACGCAGATGTGCCTGCGCGATGGGCAGGCCCCCGGCGCGCAGCCGGCGTACGGCGGCGGTGATCGGGCCGTACGTCGATCCCCAGCCGAGCACGAGGGTGCGGGCGCCGTCCGGGTCGTCGACGTCGATGTCCGGGACCTCGATGCCGTCGATCTTGGCCTGCCGGGTGCGGACCATGAAGTCGTGGTTGGCCGGGTCGTAGGAGATGTTGCCCGTGCCGTCCTGCTTCTCGATGCCGCCGATGCGGTGTTCGAGACCGGGGGTGCCGGGCACGGCCCACGGGCGGGCCAGCGTCTGCGGATCGCGCTTGTACGGCCAGAACACCTCGGTGCCGTCCGCCAGCTCGTGGTTCGGGCCGGTGGTGAACTGCACGCGCAGATCGGGAAGTTCGTCGATCTCGGGGATCCGCCACGGCTCCGAGCCGTTGGCCAGGTAGCCGTCGGAGAGCAGGAAGACCGGGGTGCGGTAGGCAAGCGCGATCCGGGCCGCGTCGATCGCCGCGTCGAAGCAGTCCGCCGGGGTGCGGGGGGCCACGATCGGCACCGGCGCCTCGCCGTTGCGCCCGAACATGGCCTGCAGCAGGTCCGCCTGCTCCGTCTTGGTCGGCAGTCCGGTGGAGGGGCCGCCGCGCTGGATGTCCACGACCAGCAGCGGCAGCTCCAGCGACACCGCGAGACCGATCGTCTCCGACTTCAGCGCCACACCGGGGCCGGAGGTGGTGGTGACGGCGAGCGCGCCGCCGAACGCCGCACCCAGCGCCGCGCCGATGCCCGCGATCTCGTCCTCGGCCTGGAACGTGCGCACGCCGAAGTTCTTGTGCTTCGACAGTTCGTGCAGGATGTCGGAGGCCGGGGTGATCGGGTACGAGCCCAGATACAGCGGAAGATCGGCCTGCCTGCTCGCCGCGATCAGTCCGTAGGACAGGGCGAGGTTGCCGGAGATGTTGCGGTAGGTGCCCGTGGGGAACGCCTTGCTGGCCGGCGCGACCTCGTAGGAGACGGCGAAGTCCTCGGTCGTCTCGCCGAAGTTCCAGCCCGCGCGGAATGCCGCGATGTTCGCCTCGGCGATGGTCGGCTTCTTCGCGAACTTCGTCCGCAGGAACGACTCCGTGCCCTCGGTGGGCCGGTGGTACATCCAGCTCAGCAGCCCGAGCGCGAACATGTTCTTGCTGCGCTCGGCCTCCTTGCGGGACAGGCCGAAGTCCTTCAGCGCCTCGATCGTCAGCGTCGTCAGCGGCACGGGGTGGACGTGGAAGGCCTCCAGCGAGACGTCCTCCAGCGGTGAGGTGTCGTAGCCGACCTTGGCCATCGCCCGCTTGGTGAATTCGTCGGTGTTGACGATGATCTCGCCGCCGCGCGGTACGTCACCGACGTTGGCCTTGAGCGCGGCCGGGTTCATCGCGACCAGCACGTTCGGGGCGTCGCCGGGCGTGAGGATGTCGTGGTCGGCGAAGTGGAGCTGGAAACTGGAGACACCCGGGAGCGTTCCGGCAGGTGCCCGGATCTCCGCGGGGAAGTTCGGCAGCGTGGAGAGGTCGTTGCCGAACGACGCCGTCTCCGAGGTGAACCTGTCACCTGTCAGCTGCATACCGTCACCGGAGTCACCCGCGAAGCGGATGATCACCCGGTCCAGTCTGCGGATTTCCTTGTCGCCCGAAGGCCTGCGTTGTTCGCCGACGACGGCCTCACGGCCCCCACCCGACTCGTCGGCCTGCTCGGTCGGGCTACTCACCTGGCTGGTCACTGAACTGGACCTCCCTCGAGGCGGCTCCTCGGGCCCGGCCGGTCCGCCGACCGTCCCATTGGCAACCCTACGACGGTAAGGAGGGCCTTCCCCGGACCGTTCGTATCTCGGAATCACCCGTGAGACGTCGTGCCGCCCACCTTTGTCATGATTCATATGCTCATGTGTTCCCGGTGTACACGTTCACCCGTCGTGGCGCACGAGTCACCCGTTCAGGGAACTGCGCCGGAAGTGGGACGTCACGAGTTCAAATACGTCAGCACGGCCAGCACCCGCCGGTGGTCACCCTCGCTGGGCGAGAGGCCGAGCTTCATGAAGATGTTGCTCACGTGCTTCTCCACGGCGCCGTCGCTCACGACGAGCTGCTTGGCGACCGCCGAGTTCGTCCGGCCCTCGGCCATCAGCCCCAGAACTTCGCGCTCGCGGGGCGTGAGGCCGGCGAGCACGTCCTGCTTACGGCTCCGGCCCAGCAGCTGCGCCACGACCTCCGGGTCCAGCGCGGTACCCCCACGGGCCACCCGGACCACGGCGTCCACGAACTCGCGCACCTCGGCCACCCGGTCCTTGAGCAGATAGCCCACGCCCCGGCTGCTGCCCGCGAGCAGCTCGGTCGCGTACTGCTCCTCCACGTACTGCGAAAGGACGAGCACGCCGATGCCGGGATGCTCCCGGCGCAACTGCACAGCGGCCCGTACGCCTTCGTCCGTATGGGTGGGAGGCATCCGCACATCGGCGACGACGACGTCCGGCAGCGCGTTCTGGCCGGCGAGCTCCGCCACCGTCTTGATCAGCGCCTCGGCGTCGCCGACACCGGCGACGACATCGTGGCCGCGGTCGGTCAGCAGCCGGGTCAGCCCCTCCCTGAGCAGCACGGAATCCTCGGCGATGACCACCCGCACCTTGTCCTCCACAGCCCCGCGTCCCCCTGTTGATGAGTGTTGTGGCCCCTGCGCCGTCCAGCATCCCAGCCCGGGCCCGCTCGCGGGCCCGGGCTCCGGGATCTGCAGGGGGTGCGGGGCGGGTACGCCGACCGCCGAACGGGGGGACGCAGGGGGGCCGGGGAGGGTTGAGACCGGGCCCTGCGCGGCGCCGGGGTCAGGCGCGCCAGGGGAGCTCGGCCGTCACCGTCGTCGGGCCGCCTGCCGGCGAGTCCACGGCGAGGATGCCGTCCACCGCACCGAAGCGCTCCGCCAGCCCCGCGAGACCGCTCCCCGCCGCAGGGGAGGCGCCGCCCCTGCCGTTGTCCGTGACCTGCAGCATCAAACGGTCCTGCGAGCGCCAGACGTCCACGGACACACGGGTCGCCTGCGCGTGCTTGCTGACGTTCTGCAGCAGTTCGGACACGGTGAAGTAGGCGATGCCCTCTATCGCGGCGGCCGGTCGCGTGTCCAGGTCGACGGTCACCGTGACGGGGGCGGTGCAGCGGGAGGCGACCGCCGACAGTGCGGCGTCGAGACCGCGGTCGGTGAGGACCGCGGGGTGGATTCCGCGTGCGAGATCACGCAGCTCCTGCAGCGCCACCTTCACCTCGCCGTGCGCCTCGTCGACCATGCGGGCGGCGGCCTGCGGGTCCTCGGCCAGTTTCTCCTTGGCGAGCCCCAGGTCCATGGCGAGCGCGACGAGCCGGGCCTGCGCGCCGTCGTGCAGATCGCGTTCGATACGGCGCAGGTCCGCGGCGGCCGTGTCCACGACCACTCCGCGGTCCGACTCCAGCTCCTCGACGCGGCCGGCCAGCCGGGACGGCCCGAGCAGCCCTGTCACCATCAGCCGGTCCACGCCGGTCAGGCCGCGGATGACCCACGGTGTCGCCAGGGTCAGCAGCAGACCGGCGAAGCTGGTCACCCCGATCTCGAAGGGGGAGTCGAGGTAGTAGCCGTGCGTCCGGTCGCCGTACAGCTGCAGCCCGTCGACACCGCCGTACATCGGGAAGACCCATTGCCACAGCGGGTACAGCAGCAGCGCCCAGCCGGCCGTCCACAGCGGCACCACCAGAGAGAAGCCGAAGACCGCCCACGGGAAGTGGAGGAGCGCGTAGAGGAGGTGTCGCCAGGAGGCGCCGCTCTTGAGGATCCCGCCGATCCAGCCGGCGGCTCCGGCCTTCCTGACCCGCACCGGCTCGGGCGCGGCGACGTCCACGTCCAGCAGGGCCCTGGCCCGCATGCGCTCCACCGCGCCGAGGCCGCGCAGGGTGGCGAACGTGCCCGCGAGCAGCGGGATTCCGAGGAACGTGACGAGCAGTCCGGCGCTCGTCGACGTCAGGGCGACGGCCAGGACGAAGAGCAGCACACTCATGGGCAGGCTCAGCACGAGCCAGACGAACTCCCGCCACGTACGCCCCTCCAGCGGCGCCCGCAGTACGGGAGGCAGCGCATGCACCCGCTCGCGGGGCACTGTGCCGTATCCGTGATCCGTGGTCATCGAAGTAGTCCGTTCTGCGATGCGGGTTGTCATGTCTCTAGCGTGCTGACCGGGAATCGCACACACCATGAGGGCGGTCGGCGTCCTGGCCGGGGGTTTTCCCCACCACGGGCGCCCGGGCGGGCTCGTGGCGGGCATGACCGAGAGGATGGGGCAGGGGCAGGGGCAGGGGGCGGGACGTCGGGGCATGCCCGAGGGGCGAGGGCATGGGGGAGGGCGTGGGAGAACCCTGTGCGCCCGGGCTGTTAGGCGCGGCGCTCCCGCCACGGCAGTTCCGCCGTGACCTTCGTCGGGCCGCCCACGGGGGAGTCCAGCGCGAACAGGCCGTCCACCGCGCCCAGGCGTTCCGCGAGGCCGGACATGCCCGTGCCGCCGTCCAGCCGCGCCCCGCCCTTGCCGTTGTCGCTGACCTGGATGAGCAGCCGCTCGTCGGCACGCCAGACGTCCACGGACGCACGGGTGGCCCGCGCGTGCTTGCTGACGTTCTGCAGCAGTTCGGACACGGTGAAGTAGGCGATGCCCTCGATCGCCTCCGCCGGTCGCCTCTCCAGGTCGACCGTCACCGTGACGGGGGCGGTGCAGCGGGAGGCGACCGCCGACAGTGCGGCGTCGAGACCGCGGTCGGTGAGGACCGCGGGGTGGATTCCGCGTGCGAGATCGCGCAGTTCCTGAAGCGCGAGTTTCACCTCGCCGTGCGCCTCGTCGACCATCGCCGCCGCCGCGTCGGGATCCTCCAGCAACTTCTCCTTCGCGAGGCCGAGCCCCATGGCGAGCGCGACGAGCCGGGCCTGCGCGCCGTCGTGCAGATCGCGTTCGATACGGCGCAGGTCCGCGGCGGCCGTGTCCACGACCACTCCGCGGTCCGACTCCAACTCCGCGATGCGCCGCTCCAGTTCGTCGGAGGGCGACAGCAGTCCGCGCACCATGGCACGGTCCGCGTTGGCCATCCCCCGAGCCAGGTACGGCAGCAAAGGCCACAGCGCCACCAGCCCCACGAGCGTGACGGCGAACGTCAGCACACCCCACGGCAGCCGGATGAACGAGTAGAGCACCGCCCGCCAGCCCACCGGATCCTTCAGCCGGGACCAGATCCGGGCGAGCAGACCTGAGCCGTGCCGCGGGGAGCCGAGCGGGCTCGGCTCGTCGATGCGCACGCCGAGCAATGCACGGGCCCTCGCCCGCTCCAGACGTCCCACGCCGCGCGCGCCCGCCAGCCCGAGGGCGAGCAGGGGCAGCCCGATCACGGTGACGGACAGGCCCGCTCCGACCGCCACGGCCACCAGGACGTAGACGAAGGAGACGAGCGCCACCGGCAGATTGGCCAGCAGATGCGCGACCTCCCGCCAGGTGTGACGGTCGAAGGCGAAGCGCACGGGTGGCGGTCCTCCGTTGTCGGGGGAGGTGATGCTCGCGGTCATGAGGGCCAGCCTGCCGGGCGCGTCCTCCGGGCGCCATGGGGTACATGGGTGGGAGGAAGTGGGGATAACCCCACCTCATGCATGACGCGACTGCTTACGGTCCCTTTAGCAGGGCCTAGACTCCCGTGCGTACGGACGCCGCAAGGCGTCGTACGAAGCGACAAGCAGCATCGAAGTCGACGAGGTCAGGGAGCGAGGGGCGGACGTGCCGGAAACGACCGTGGTCGTACTCGCGGCGGACTACTTCCAGAGCTACTCGGTCGTCGGACTGCTCGCGGTGATCGGCGTGCTCTTCGTCGCCGTCGCCTTCGGCGCCGGCCGGCTGCTGCGGCCGGTGGTGCCGACGCCGGAGAAACTGCTGACGTACGAGTGCGGAGTCGACCCTGTCGGCGAGGGCTGGGCCCACACCCAGGTCCGCTACTACGTCTACGCGTTCCTGTACGTGATCTTCGCGGTCGACTCGATCTTTCTTTTCCCGTGGGCGACCGTGTTCGCCGCGCAGGGCTACGGCGCGACGACGCTCGTCGAGATGTTCATCTTCCTCGGCTTCCTGGCCGTGGGCCTGCTCTACGCGTACAAGAAGGGCGTCCTGACATGGGCGTGACTCCCGTCGATCTTCCCGAGCCGCAGAGGCTCGGCGCACTGGCGCGCCTGGCCCCCGAGCCGATGAAGGTCGTTCTCAACTGGGGCCGCCGCTACAGCCTCTGGGTCTTCAACTTCGGCCTCGCCTGCTGCGCCATCGAGTTCATCGCGGCCTCCATGGCGCGGCACGACTTCATCCGGCTCGGCGTGATCCCGTTCGCCCCCGGCCCGCGCCAGGCGGACCTGATGGTCGTCTCCGGCACGGTGACGGACAAGATGGCACCTGCGGTGAAGCGTCTGTACGAGCAGATGCCCGAGCCCAAGTACGTCATCTCCTTCGGCGCCTGCTCCAACTGCGGCGGCCCGTACTGGGACTCCTACTCCGTCACCAAGGGTGTCGACCAGATCATCCCCGTCGACGTCTACGTGCCCGGCTGCCCGCCCCGTCCCGAGGCGCTGCTCCAGGGCATCCTCAAGCTGCAGGAGAAGATCGCAAACGAATCGCTCGGCGAGCGCTACGCACGCGGCACCGCCCGCCCGTCGGCCGAGGCGCTGCGCAGCGGTCTGGTCACGCCGCCACCGCCCCCCGGATCGGAGGGCGAACGGTGAACGCGTACGACAACCTCCCGGACGCCGTCACCGAGATCTTCGGCGAAGAGGCCACCGCGGAGCGCAGCTACGAACTCCTCACGGTCGACGTCCCCGTCGGCTCCTGGATCCCCGCCCTCGAAATCGCCCGCGACAAGCTGGGCTGCACCTATTTCGACTGGCTGAGCGCGGTCGACGAGCCGGGCACCGGCTTCCGCGTGTGCGCGCACGTCGTCTCGCTGGAGGGTCGCAGGGTCCGTCGGCTGCTTGTACGCACCACGGTCCCGCACAGTGCCCCGGCGCTGCCGTCGGCCGTCGACATCTACGCGGGCGCGAGCTGGCACGAACGCGAGACGCACGAGATGTTCGGGGTCGACTTCACCGGGCATCCGCATCTCGATCCGCTGCTGCTGCCCGAGGGCTTCGAGGGGCATCCACTGCGCAAGGACTTCGTCCTGGCCGCCCGGGTGGCCAAGGCATGGCCGGGCGCGAAGGAGCCGGGGGAATCCGAGCACGGGGGCCCCAAGCGCCGCCAGATGCTGCCGCCCGGTGTGCCCGACCCCAACGAGTGGGGCCCGCTGAAGGGCCAGCTCCCGCCTGCCCCGGCGCGACCGGCCCGCACCCCGCGTGCGGCCGGAGCACCCGGCGAACGCCCACCGCGCCGCACGCGCACAGCCACCGAGGGCTCGGCTTCCCAGGCGGCCACGGGCACGGCCGCGGGAACGGGTACGGAGGCGGGTGCGAGCGCGGGTGGGGGACCCGCCCCGGCATTGCCTCGCCGTTCGCGCAGTGCGAGCGAGGGCTCGGCGTCTCAGGCGGCCTCGGCGTCCCAGACGGAGGACGTGGCGTCCCAGGCGGAGGACACGGCGTCCCGGGCGGGCGCTGCTTCGGAGGCTCCGGCTGCGGGAGAGTCGCGGCCTCGTCGTTCGCGCAGTGCGAGCGAGGGCTCGGCCTCTCAGGCGGCGGGCACGGCGGAGGGTGCAGCGGCGGGCACGGCGGAGGGTGCGGCTTCGGCTGAGGGGCCTTCGGCCGAGCGGCCACGCCGCTCTCGCAGCGCCGCCGCAGGTTCGGCGAGCACGCGCCGGGCGGAGGCCGCCCCGGAGGAGACCGAGCCCCCGGCCCCGCCGGCCCGCAGTTCCGACGCCCCCTGGCACCACGCGCGCCCGGCATTCGACGACGACAGGCCGACCCCGGGCGCCGCGGCGCCCGCGCCGAAGGGCGCGACGGAGGACGCGACGGAGGACGCCGACGCCACCGGCGCCGCCGAGCCCTCTGCGCCCGCGGCGGCCGAGTCCGCGCCTGCCGAGCCCTCTGCGCCCGCGGCGGCCGAGTCCGCGCCTGCCGAGCCCCCTGCGCCCGCACCGGCCGACTCCGCACCGGCCGAGTCCGCGCCGGCGTCGACGCCTGGGAGCCCTGCGCCCGCAGTCCCCGAGCCGGACGACGGCGACACCGATGCGGACGCGGACGACACGGAGCCCACGGACGACACGGGCCCCGCCCACCCCGACCGCACCCAGCAGGACCGACCCACCGGAGGCGACCCCGCGTGAACGACGCCCTCGACGTCGCCGTCCGGCTGATCGTCGTCTTCGCCGTGTTCATGGTGTTCCCGCTCGTGATCGGGCAGACCGAGCACAAGGTCATGGCCCATATGCAGGGCCGCCTCGGCCCGATGTACGCGGGTGGCTTCCACGGCTGGGCCCAACTCGTCGCCGACGGCGTGAAGTTCGCGCAGAAGGAGGACGTGGTCCCGGCCGATGCCGACCGCCGCATCTTCCAACTCGCCCCGGCCGTCGCCCTGCTGCCCTACCTTCTCGTCCTGGTCGCCATCCCCATCGGCCCCAGCGAGGGCGCGGTCGGCCAGGTCGTCGACGCTGGCATCTTCTTCGTCCTCGCCGTGATGGGCGTCGGTGTGCTCGGCTCGCTCATGGCGGGCTGGGCATCGGCCAACAAGTACTCCCTTCTCGGCGGCCTGCGAACCGCCGCTCAGCTCCTGGCATACGAGCTCCCCATGCTGCTCACCGCGGCGTCGGTCGCCATGGCGGCCGGGACCGTGTCGCTGCCCGGCATCGTGAACGCCTTCGAGTGGTGGTGGCTGCCCTGGCAGATCGTGGGCGCGCTTGTGTTCTTCGTCGCCGGTCTCGCCGAACTGCAGCGTCCTCCCTTCGACATGCCGGTCGCCGACTCCGAGATCATCTTCGGTGCGTACACCGAGTACACGGGCCTGCGTTTCGCGTTGTTCCTGCTCGCCGAGTACGCGGGCATCGTCGTGCTGTGCGGCTTGACCACCGTCCTCTTCCTCGGCGGCTGGCACGGTCCGCTGGGTGCCGACGGGCTCGGCTGGCTGTGGACCCTCCTCAAGACCGCGGTGCTCGCCTTCGTCGTCATCTGGCTGCGGGTGAGCTACCCGCGGCTGCGCGAGGACCAGCTGCAGAAGCTGGCCTGGACCGCGCTCATCCCCCTCGCCCTCGCCCAGATCGCCCTCACCGGCATCGTCAAGGTGGTGATCCAGTAATGTCCCCGATCCCCGGCAGCGGCCTCGCCAAGGGCCTTGCCGTCACCCTGCGGACGATGACGAAGAAGACCGTCACCGCGCAGTACCCGGACGTCCTGCCCGAACTGCCGCCCCGCACGCGCGGAGTGATCGGCCTGTTCGAGGAGAACTGCACGGTCTGCATGCTCTGCGCCCGTGAGTGCCCCGACTGGTGCATCTACATCGACTCCCACAAGGAGACGGTCCCTGCCGCCGTCCCCGGCGGCCGTGAGCGCAGCCGGAATGTCCTCGACCGGTTCGCCATCGACTTCTCGCTCTGCATGTACTGCGGTATCTGCATCGAGGTGTGTCCTTTCGACGCGCTGTTCTGGTCCCCCGAGTTCGAGTACGCGGAGACCGACATCCAGGAGCTCACCCACGAGCGCGACAAGCTCCGCGAGTGGATGTGGACGGTGCCCGCGCCACCCGCGCTCGACCCGGGCGCTGAGGAGCCGAAGGAGGTCGCGGCAGCCCGCAAGGCGGCCGAGAAGCTCGCGGCCGCCGCCCAGGCCGACGCCACGCCGACTGCCGGAGACGCGCCCGCAGGCGGCCCCGTCTCCGGTATCGGCCCGACCCCGCCCGCCGACGGGGACGCTCCGGCAAAGCGCGAGCCCGGACCCCAGCCGGGCGAGGGAGGTCCCGCATGACGCTCGCCGCAGTAGCGCCACAGGGCTTTCTCTCCCCGACCGGTGTGGAGATCGCCTTTCTGCTCGTCGGCCTCGCCACCTTCGGCGCGGCCGTCATCACCGTCACGACCAAGCAGCTGGTGCATGCCGCCCTCTGGCTGGTCGTTGCGCTCGGCGGTATCGCCGTCGAGTACCTCCTGCTCACCGCCGAGTTCATCGCGTGGGTACAGGTCCTGATCTATGTCGGCTCCGTGGTCGTCCTCCTCCTCTTCGGTCTGATGCTCACCAAGGCGCCCATCGGCCGTTCCCCCGACGCCGATTCCGGCAACCGGTGGCTCGCGCTCGGGGTGGCCGTGGTCGCCGCGACGGCGCTGGTGTGGGTGGTCGTGGACGCGTTCCGCACCACGTGGATCGATCTGGACGGACCCGCCCAGGGATCCACCAAGGTGTCCGGCGAGATCCTCTTCCGGCACTGGGTGCTGCCGTTCGAGGCGCTCTCCGTCCTGCTGCTCGCCGCCCTCGTGGGGGCGATCGTCCTGTCCCGCAAGGACCCGGAACCGCCGCACACCACGCACGGCCCCGGCCCGTCGGACCGAACGGCCCGCGAGGCCGGAGAGGGGAAGCGCTGATGCATCTCGCCTATCCCGCCGTGCTCGCCGTCCTCCTGTTCTGTGTCGGGCTGTACGGCGTCCTTGCACGCCGCAACGCGATCCTCGTCCTGATGTCCGTCGAGCTGATGCTCAACGCCGTCAACCTCAACCTGGTCGCCTTCGACGTGTGGCTCCGCGACGCGCTGCACGCCGGCCAGGCGTTCACCCTCTTCATCATTGCCATCGCCGCGGCGGAGATCGGAATCGGTCTCGCGATCGTGCTGATGGTGTACCGAAACCGCGGCACCTCGGACGTCGACCGCCTCCGGGACACCGCCGAGGCCGCCGGGCCCGACGACAGCCCCTCACCCGCAGACCGCGAGGAGAAGGCAGAGGCCACCGCGTGACCACCACAACCCTCGCCGTCCTCGTCCCCCTCCTTCCGTTCCTGGGCGCCGCGGCCGGTTTGCTGCTCGGCCGCGCCGCGCCCGGTTTCGTACGACCCCTCGCGGTCCTGCCCACCCTGGCCGCGACTGCGCTCGCCGCCCTCGTGGCCGCCCGACAGGGCGGCGGCCGGGCGATCACCGCGGCGACCGAGCTGACGCCCACCGGATCGGTCCCGATCGATCTCGCCCTGTACATCGACGGCTTCGCGGCCCTCGTCGCCGTCGTGGTCGGGATCGTCGCGTCCTGTGTGCAGATCTACTCCACGGCCTATCTGCGCGACGACCCTCGCTATCCCTCGTACGCCGCGCTCATTTCCCTGTTCACCTCCGCGATGCTGCTCGTCGTCTACTCGGGCGACCTGATGGTGCTGCTGGTGGGCTGGGAGATCATGGGCATCTGCTCCTACTTCCTCGTCGGCCACTACTGGGAGACGCCCGAGGCGCGCGCCGCCTCCCTCAAGGCCTTCCTGGTCACCAAACTCGGCGATGTCCCCTTCCTCATCGGCCTGTTCGCCCTCGCCACCGACGCCGGCACGTTCCGGATCAACGGAATCCTCGGCGCCGTCGCGGCCGGCACCATCGAGCACCCCACCCTGGTCGCCCTGCTCCTCCTCGCGGGCGTGGCGGGCAAGTCGGCGCAGTTCCCGCTGCACACCTGGCTGCCCGATGCGATGGCGGGCCCCACACCCGTCTCCGCACTGATCCACGCCGCGACGATGGTCGCCGCCGGCGTCTACTTCGTCGCCCGGCTCCTTCCCCTCTTCGCAGCCTCCGCGGCGGCCATGACCGTCCTTGCCGTGATGGCCGCCGTCACGATGGTCGGCTCCGGGCTCGCCGCCCTCGCCCAGGACGACATCAAGCGCGTCCTCGCCTATTCGACGATCGGCCAGCTCGGTTACATGACCGGCGCGCTGGCCGTCGGTGACCGCGGCGCCGCCGTCTTCCACCTCCTGTCCCACGGTGCCTTCAAGGCCCTGCTCTTCCTGGCCGCGGGCTTGATCATCCACGCCGTGGGCACCAACTCGCTCGCCGCCATGTCCCGCATGAGCGGCATCGCCAAGCGCGTCCCTGATGCGTACTGGACGATGACCATCGCGCTGCTGGCCCTCGCCGCGATTCCTCCCTTCGCCGGCTTCTTCTCCAAGGAAGCCGTCCTCGTGGCTGCCGAGCACACCGCGTTCGGCGACTCCGCCATCGCGCCCACGGGTGCGGGCTGGACCGTACTGATCGCCGGTCTGATGACAGCCGTCCTCACCGCCGCATATGCGATGCGGCTGTGGCTGCTCGCTTTCCGTGGCCGCGGCGCCGAGGCCCCCGACCACGGCAGGCAGCCGGTCGCCATGACCGCTGTGCTCTGGGTCCTCGCCGTCCCGTCACTCGCCTTCGGCCTGACCTACAACCAGCTGCCCGGCTGGTTCGACGGACACGCCCTCACCGCCACCGTCACCACTGCCGTCCTCGGCACCGGCCTGGCCATGGTCGGCGGACTCGTCACCTACGGAACCTGGCGGCACACCACCGCCGTCATGGCCCGCACACCCATCGGTGCGGTCGCCGCCCACCCCGAAGCCGAACCCGCCGTCTCCGAGGCCGAGGCGATCGCGACCCACACCCCCGCCTACGGATCGCTCGCGACCGCCCCCGACCCGGCCGATCCCGCCCGGTTGCTGCTCGGCCCGCTCCACAGGCATGCCGCCGTCGGCTTCCACGTCGACGCCCTTTACAGCGCGTTGTTCGTGCGCCCCGTCCGGGCGGCCGCCCAGCTGGTGCGCTTCCTGGACCGCGAGGTGGTCGACACCTACGTCAGCGGATCGGGCGCCGGAACACGCCTGCTCGGAACAGTCGTCAGGCGCGCACAGACCGGCAATGTGCAGACCTACCTCGGTGCGCTGCTCGCCGGCTCTGTCGTCCTGGCGGTCGCCGCCGTCGTCCTGTCCAACGTCAACGCGGGATCGTGAGCCGTGATCGATATCAGCGAGTCAGTGATGCAGGTCCTTCTCGCGTTCATCGTCGTCGGACCGCTCCTCGGCGCCGTCGCCGCGCTGCTCCCCGCGCCGCCCGGGCTGCGCGGATCCGGCCCGGACCAGGCGGTCCTGCGCCACGGTGTGACCGTGACCGGGGCGATTCTCGTCGCCGCGGTGGTGCTGGCGCTCGGCTTCGACCACGACCACCCGTCGGTGATGCAGGCCACGACGGACATCAAGTGGATCCCGGCACTCGACGTGCGGATCCACCTCGGCGTCGACGGCATTTCGCTCCCCCTTGTCGTACTGACGGCGTTGCTGACCTTCCTCTGTGCGCTCCACAGCTACTTCAAGATGCCTTCCGGCCCCTCGCCGAAGGCATTCGTCGCTCTGCTGCTCGTCCTCGAATCGGGCACTCTCGCGACCTTCGCCGTCCTCGACCTGGTGCTGTTCTTCCTGGCCTTCGAGATGGTGCTCATCCCGATGTACTTCCTCATCGCCCGCTGGGGCGGTGCGGAGCGGCAGGCAGCCGCCTGGAAGTTCATCCTCTTCACGCTTCTCGGCTCGGTCGTGATGCTGCTCGGCCTTCTGCTCATCGGGCTGAAGGCCGGCACATTCGACATGGTGGCACTCGCCACTGACAACGGCCGTGACCTGACCACATCCGTGCAGGTCATCGCCGTCCTGGCGATCGGGATCGGGCTCGCGGTGAAGACGCCCATGTGGCCTCTGCACAGCTGGCTGCCCGACGCTCACACCGCCGCCCCGACAGTCGGCTCCGTGCTCCTCGCCGGAGTCCTGCTCAAGATGGGTACGTACGGGTTCGTCCGCATCGCCCTGCCCATCACGCCCGACGGGATGCAGATCTTCGCCCCGTACCTCGCGGCATTCGCGGTCGTCGGCATCATCTATGGATCCCTCGCCTGCCTCGCCCTGGCCAGGCAGGGAGCCGGCGGTGACCTGAAGCGGCTGATCGCCTACTCGTCCGTCGGCCACATGGGGTTCGTGCTCCTCGGCATCGCCTCGATGACGCCGACCGGCATCAACGGGGCCCTGTTCGCCAACATCGCGCACGGCCTCATCACCGGCCTGCTGTTCTTCCTGGTCGGCGCGGTCAAGGACCGCTACGGCACCGCCGACCTGGACGCTCTCGCCGGTGCCACCGGCGCCGCGCTGTACGGACGGGCGCCCCGCCTCGGCGGTCTGCTCGCCTTCGCGGCCGTCGCCTCGCTCGGCCTGCCGGGTCTCGCCGGGTTCTGGGGCGAGATGCTGGCCCTGTTCGGCGCCTTCGACCCCGCCGACGGCCTCAGCCGGCCTGCGTTCCTCACGTTCATGGCGATCGCCGCGTTCGGCACACTGCTGACCGCCGCGTATCTGCTGGTCGTCGTGCGCCGCGTGTGCATGGGCGCGCCGCCGCAGGCGGGGGCGAGTGCGGCGGAAGGCCGCCCGTTCGCCCCGCTCACCGATGTCCGGGGCTACGAATTCGCCGCCTGGACGCCGCTCGTCGCTCTCACCGTCCTCGCCGGACTGTGGCCCGCGGTCCTCCTCGGCCTCACCGACCCGGCAGTGCAGAAGCTCCTCGCAGGAGGCAATTCGTGACCGTGGCCGCCGAGAGCGTCACCAGCCTCGTCCAGTCGGTCGACTGGCTCACGATCGCGCCGCCCACGATCACGGCGGTCGTCGGCATGATCGTTCTGGTCGCCGACCTCTTCCTCGCGGAACGCCGCAAGCCAGTGCTTGGCGGCGTCGCGATCGCCGGCCTCGTCGCCGCGATGCTGACCCTGGTGCCGCTGCGTAAGGGCGACCGTTCGACGTTCTGCCTGACGAGCGACGTCGACGTGTGCAGTTACACCGCCGACCACTTCACGCTGGCCATCCAGTTCCTGGTTCTCGGCGGCGCGTTGCTGACCGCTGTGCTCTCGCTCACGGACACGCGCCGCGAGCTCCCGGCCGGTGAGTTCTGGTTCCTGCTGCTCTCCTCGGCGGCGGGCGCGGCCCTGCTGCCCGCATCGCGTGACCTCGCCACCCTCGTCGTCGCGCTCGAAGTCGCCTCGCTGCCCGCGTTCGCACTCGTGGGCCTGCGGCGCGGTAACCGGCTGTCCAGCGAAGCCGCCCTGAAGTTCTTCCTCTCCTCGGTGACCGCGACGGCCGTGACCCTGCTCGGCGTCAGCTTCGTCTACGCCGCGACGGGAACCCTGCATCTCACCCAGGTCGCCGCCGGCCTGGAGAATGTGCCCGGTCAGTTCGACACGCTCGCCAAAGCCGGCGTAGCGCTGACCCTGGTCGGCTTCGCCTTCAAGACGGCCGCCGTTCCCTTCCACTTCTGGGTTCCGGACACCTATGTCGGCGCGCCGCTGCCGATCGCCGGATACCTCTCCGTCGTCGGCAAGGCCGTGGGCTTCACCGGCCTCATCCTGGTGACGGTCGTGGGCTTCCCCGGGTACGCCGACGTCTGGGGCCCTGCGCTCGCCGTCCTCGCGGCACTGACCATGACGGCGGGCAACGTGGCCGCGCTGCGCCAGTCCGCCACGCGTGCGTGGAGCGCGGTACGGCTGCTGGCCTGGTCCTCCGTGGCCCAGGCCGGGTACCTGCTGGTGCCGATAGCGGCCGCCGCGTACTCGAGCGACGACCAGATCGGTGCCACCGTCGCGTACGCCCTGATGTACGCCGTCGTGAACCTGGGCGCGTTCGCGGTAGCGGCGCTCGTCGCGCGCAACCACCCGCAGAACCGGATCTCCGACTACCGCGGCCTCTACGCGACCCGCCCTCTCGCCGCCCTGGCGATGGGCTTCTTCCTGCTCTGCCTGGCAGGGCTGCCGCCCGGCATCATCGGACTGTTCGCCAAGGTCACCGTCTTCTCGTCGGCCGTCGATGCCGGGCTCGGCTGGCTCGCCGTCGTCATGGCCATCAACGTCGTGATTGCCCTCTACTACTACCTGCAGTGGACGGCGATCCTGTTCCGCGCCCCCGAGGCGGTGGGCGAAGGAGAGGCCGTGGAAGCGGCCGCCCCGGCGCGGCGGCGCACCCCGGCCCCGGTCACCGTCGCGATCGCGCTGACGGCCGTCGCCGGTGTGGTCCTCTCCGGGTATCCCCAGCTGGTGCTGCGCTTCGCGGCGAACACCCTCTTCTGAGCATCACTCCACCGGCGCATGCCCGGGGTCGGGAGTGCAGGGGAACCAGCGTCCTTCGCCTGGCGTTGACCAGTACAGAAGGGTCCACTGGAGAGTGAGCACCACAGGCAAAGGGTTCCCCTGCCGCACCATTTGGAGGGCGTACCGTGCACCGCCGGCACAACGGGCTGAAGACCGCCGTACTCCTCGGGGGACTGTCCGCCATCATCCTCGTCATCGGCAGCTTCTTCGGCCGGACGGGGCTGCTCGTCGCGCTTGTCGTGGCACTCGGCACGAACGCCTACGCGTACTGGAACAGCGACAAGCTCGCGCTGCGGGCCATGCGTGCCCGGCCCGTCAGCGAATTCGAGGCGCCCACGCTGTACCGCATGGTCCGCGAGCTCTCGACCGCCGCCCGCCAGCCCATGCCCCGGCTGTACATCTCCCCGACGCAGGCACCGAACGCCTTCGCCACCGGCCGCAATCCGCGCAATGCCGCCGTGTGCTGCACGGACGGGATCCTGCGGATCCTCGACGAGCGCGAGCTGCGCGGCGTGATCGGCCACGAGCTGAGTCATGTCTACAACCGTGACATCCTCATCTCGTCCGTCGCCGGAGCCCTGGCCTCGGTCGTGATGTTCCTGGTCAACTTCGCCTGGCTGATCCCTGTCGGCCGCTCGGACGACGACGACGGCCCCGGCCTGGTCGGCATGCTGCTGATCATGCTGCTCGGCCCCCTGGCTGCTTCCGTCATCCAGCTCGCTGTCAGCCGCTCGCGTGAGTACGAGGCGGACGCCTCGGGGGCTCAGCTCACCGGTGACCCCCTCGCCCTGGCGAGCGCCCTGCGCAAGCTGGATGCCGGGACGAAACAACTACCGCTGCCGCCCGAGCCCCGGCTGGAGACAGCGAGCCACATGATGATCGCGAACCCGTTCGGCCCCGTCCGGGGGCTGTCCAAGATGTTCTCCACCCACCCGCCCATGGCGGAACGGATCGCCCGACTCGAACAGATGGCAGGTCATCGCCCGTGAAAACCATTCTGAACGTCATATGGCTGATCCTCAGCGGCTTCTGGCTGTTCCTGGGATACCTGCTCGCGGGCGTGATCCTGTGCATCACGATCATCGGAATCCCGTTCGGCCTGGCCTCGTTCCGGATCGGCGTCTATGCCCTGTGGCCCTTCGGCTACACGACCGTCGACCGGCACGACGCCGGAGCCCCGTCCGTGCTGGGCAATGTCCTGTGGGTGATCCTGGCCGGCTGGTGGCTGGCGCTGGGTCATATCGTCACGGGCATCGCGCTGTGCCTGACGATCATCGGGATCCCGTTCGGCGTCGCCAACTTCAAGATGATCCCTGTCTCGTTGATGCCGCTGGGCAAGGAAATCGTCCCGACGGACCGCCCCTTCGTGTGAGGCCCACCCCCTTCGTGTTGAGAGGTGACCTGGTAGTTGCGCATACAGCTGGCTGTCGCGAACACCGACCCCGACGATCCCGAGGACACGGAGATCCTGGCCCTCTGCACTGATGCGGAGGGCCTCTACGGGGACCCGCCGGAACCGGAGCGGGACCGCTACGAACTCGTCGGCTGCGCGCCCGAGGGGCGCCTGTCGGAAGCGGCCGCCAACCCGCAGGAGGACGGCACCTCGCCCGTCGGCGTGCTGTACGCGGTGACCCTGGACCCCGAGGGGCAGCCGATCGATCCGCCCTGGCTTGCGTGGTGGGGCCTGCAGGACGTGCGGGTACTGGCTGTGCGACCGAGTGCGGCGGGCGACGGCCTGGTCGACATCACGGTCGAAGCTGCCCTGGAGGGGTGGGACGAAGTCCACGAGCACCAGCCGGACGTACCGGAGCAGCCGCCCCGGTCCCGGGGCTTCCGCCTGGAGGGCCGGGACGAGCAGCCCTGGGGTCACTGCCAGGAGGTGAGGCTGGTCGGTGACAAACAGCCGGAACCTGGCGCGACACCGCTGCAGTTGCTCGGCTGCGAAGCCCGCGGGACCCTGCTCGCCGCGCTGCATGCGGGGGACGACGACTTCACGCTGGGTGGCGTCCACATCGGGGTGCTCGACCGCACGGGGCGGGTCGTCCAGGAGGACTGGTTCAACGTGGACATCCAGACGTGGAAGCCGTCTGCCCTGGGAGACGGACTCTTCGATCTCACCCTCGACGTCTACGCCTTCGACGAACGCAGCGCCGCACGCCGCCGGGTCCACGAGATCTGGTGGAGCGGGCCGCCGGCCGAGCCCAACCTCTGGGCTTCGCTCGATACGGTGGGACGTGCGTGCTGGCCCCTGGTCACGATGAAGAACCACCAGCAGGTGCGCGAACATGACGCCCCACCGGGCGGGACGTACCACCTGGACGGCAGGCACGTCACCGACGTTCCGGGATTCCTCTGCGCACTGGGCGAGGCCATGAACGGGCCCGGCACGTACTTCGGTTGGGGTCTGTGGGCCATTGACGACTGCCTGAAGGGCGGGTTCGGCGTCGAGGCCCCGCTCACCCTGGTCTGGCACGACCATCACATCGCCCGTACGTGCCTCGGGATGCCTCCGCTGGCGAACCCCGAGCAGCCCACGTTCGAGTACGTTCTCGCGACGCTCGCCGCAGGCAAGGTCGAGGTCGTCCTGGGCTGAGGGTCAGCGGGCACCGCGCCGACGGCGCAGCAGCAGCGCCCGCCCCCCGTACACCGCGGCTCCCGCCGACAGCACCGCCGTGCCCGACAGCACCGAGGAGAGCGGCAGCGCGAAGGCCAGCCCGAGACAACCCACCAGCCCGCATCCCGCAAATGCCTGCACGCTCCGGGAACTCAGCGTCCAGGCCGAGGCGTTGGCAATGGTGTAGTACACCAGCACTCCGAACGACGAAAAGCCGATCGCCCCGCGCACGTCCGCCGTCGCCGCCACCACCGCGACGACGGCCCCCACGGCAAGCTCCGCGCGGTGCGGCACCTGGAAGCGGGGATGCACCGCGGCCAGTGCTCCCGGCAGATGGCCGTCCCGGGCCATCGCCAGCGTTGTGCGGGAGACGCCGAGAATCAGCGCGAGCAGCGAGCCGAGCGCCGCCACCGCGGCGCCCGCCTTCACGACGGGCTCCAGCCACGGCACACCAGCCACACGCACGGCATCCGCGAGCGGAGCCGCAGCCTGGCCCAGCCCGTCCGGGCCCAGCACAGAGAGGACCGAGACAGCGACACACACATAGACGAGCAGCGCGATACCGAGCGCCAGTGGTACGGCCCGAGGGATCGTCCGGGCCGGGTCCCGCACCTCTTCGCCCAGCGTGGCGATCCGTGCGTACCCGGCAAAGGCGAAGAACAGCAGCCCCGCCGCCTGCAGCACACCACCGGCCGTCACGTCCGTACCGAGGCCCAGCCGTTCCGTGTCCGCGGCGTCCGACCCGAGGGAGGCCACCACGACCGCAGCCAGAACCGACAGCACGACCGCCACGATCGCCCGCGTCAGCCACGCCGACTTCTGAACGCCCCCGTAATTCACGGCAGTCAGCGCGACCACCGCGGCGACGGCGACCGCGTGTGCCTGCTCCGGCCAGGCGTATGCACCGACCGTCAGCGCCATCGCGGCACACGATGCCGTCTTCCCGACCACGAACGCCCAGCCGGCCAGATACCCCCAGAACGGGCCCAGCCGCTCCCGCCCGTACACGTAGGTGCCCCCGGACGCCGGGTACAGGGCCGCGAGCCTGGCCGACGACATGGCATTGCAGTACGCGACGGCGGCGGCCAGCGCCAGCGCGGGCAGCAGCCCGGTCCCGGCCGAGTCGGCCGCCGGGCCCAGCGCAGCGAAGATGCCGGCTCCGACCATCGAGCCGAGTCCGATCACGACCGCGTCGAAGACACCCAGCGATCGACGCAGTTCTCGTGTCACGCGTCGCACCCTACCGATCTCCGCAACCGCGCCCGGTCGCCCGGTCGTCCTCAAGTGCAACAACGTACGAAAGGCAGGTTCACGGCATGAGCATCATCAGCTGGATCGTCCTCGGGCTGCTGGCCGGGGTCATAGCCAAGATCCTGCTGCCCGGCCGCGACCCGGGCGGGCTGATCGGCACGACGGTCACGGGCATTGCCGGCGCGTTCATCGGCGGCTGGATATCGGCCCGTTGGCTGGACCGGCCGATCTCCACCGACTTCTACGACGGGGCCACGTGGGCCGCGGCCATCGGCGGTTCCCTTGTGCTGCTGATCGCCTACCGGATCCTTTTCGGTCACTCGCGTTCTCGCTGATCCCGACGCGCTGATCCCGGCAGGATCCGAACGAGAGGCCCTACAGTCCGGTCTCGCGCAGGGTGATGTTCAGCCGACCGCTGCTCATCCCCGTCGCGGGATCGGCCGTGCCGGGAAGCACCTTCGGGACCCCGTGGTAGGCGAATCGGGAAGGCCCGCCGAAGACGAACAGGTCCCCGGACATCAGCTCCACGTCCCTGTACGGCTGCCCGCGCGTCTCGGTGTTCCCGAATCGGAAGACGCAGCTGTCACCGATGCTCAGCGACACCACCGGAGCGCCGGACCGCTCCTCCTTGTCCTGGTGCATCCCCATCCGCGCGGCACCGTCGTAGAAGTTGATCAACGCGGTGTCCGGGGAGTACGTGCTAGCCGACGCCGCGGCCTGCCCGCCCTCTCCACCCTCGGACCCCGTCCCGTACGCCGCGGCCAGCGCCTCCCGTCCCAACTCCATGAGCCAGTCGGGAAATTCGGCCACTCGAGCACCGTTCACATCGTCGGCGGTCCGGGAGTAGCGATACGGCTGCCAGTGCCACCCCACGCACACGGTCTGCACCGACATCACGCCGCCGCCCGGCAGCGCCGTGTGCCGGATGGGCACAGGGCCGCGCGCCCAGGCGCGGCACGCTTCGACCAGTTCCCGCTGCCGCCCGACCGGCAGCCAGCCGGGGACGTGCACCGCGCCCGGCGCGACAACTGTCCGTTCCCTGGGAAACAGGGGGTCGTTCACGACGCCCGCGTGCCCTCGAGTCCGAGGAGTCGTTCCTTGGACGCGAGGCCTCCGGCGTATCCGCGCAGGGCACCGTCCGTGCCGATCACTCGATGGCAGGGCCGGACGACGAGCAGCGGATTGCGCCCGATGGCCGTCCCCACGGCCCGTACACCGACCGCGGAAGTGCCCACTCGCTCGGCGATCTCCTTGTAGGTCGTGGTGCGCCCGTACGGCACCTCTTCCAGTGCCCGCCACACCCGTCGCTGGAAGTCGGTCCCGCTGTCGGCGAATTCGATCTCGAAACGGGTCAGTCGTCCAGCGAAGTACGACGAGAGCTGTCGGCCCATCTCCTCGAACGCCGCCGGGTCACGCCGCCAGCCGTCCTGCACGACCGCCGCGCCCTTCTGCCCGGGCAGCGAGAGCGAGACGAGCGCGGTGCCGCCCTTCGCCGTGGCCGAGGCCTCGCCGACGACCAGCAGCTCACCCAACGGGCTGTCGACGACCTCGTACAGAGTGGTCATGGCTCGCGTCCCTCCTTGCGGGATGTCTCCGTGCGCCGTACGCCTACGATTCTGCGCCCCCGACGACGTCGCGGCTGGCGGAAATCGGACGTCACGCCCTGCCCCGGCACAAGGGCGGGGGCGGAGCGGTCGAGCCGCTCCGCCCTCGGTCGCTCCGGCGCGCCCGTGCCTACCTCACCGGTAGTTCACGAACTGCAGCGCGAAGTCGAAGTCCTGCCCCTTGAGCAGTGCCTGTACGGCCTGCAGATCGTCCCGGCTCTTGGAGCTGACACGCAGCTCCTCGCCCTGGACCTGAGCCTTGACACCCTTCGGGCCCTCGTCGCGGATGATCTTCGCCACCTTCTTGGCGTTGTCCTGGGAGATGCCCTCCTCGATCGAGGCGAAGATCTTGTACTCCTTGCCGGAGAGCTGCGGCTCGCCCGCGTCGAGTGCCTTCAGCGAGATTCCGCGCTTGACCAGCTTCGTCTGGAAGACGTCGAGGATCGCCGCGACGCGGTCCTCGGAGTTCGCCTGCATCAGGATCTTCTCGCCGGACCAGGCGATCGAGGCACCGACGTTCTTGAAGTCGTAGCGCTGGGAGATCTCCTTGGCGGCCTGGTTGAGGGCGTTGTCGACCTCCTGCCGCTCGACCTTCGAGACGATGTCGAAACTGGAGTCGGCCATGTCCTGTGGCTCCTTTGTCGGGTGCGTGGAGGCGCGTCCGGAACACCCGGACGGCTCCGTCAAGCCTAGCCATCCGCGCCCGCCCCGAGTGCTGATCAATCCGGTGGCGAAGCACCCCTGCACATCAGGTATCGTTTACGTCGTTGCCACGGAGCACCGCCCCGAAGGGGTGTCTCAAGGCGACATCCCATGGCGGTGTGCCCGAGTGGCCAATGGGAACGGACTGTAAATCCGTCGGCTTAGCCTACCCAGGTTCGAATCCTGGCGCCGCCACGTGATGAAGATGGCCCCTGATCTGCGGAAACGCAGGTCAGGGGCCATCGTCGTTGCTGCCGCCGGCAGATCGAGCCGTCGCGCACTGTCTCTCTGTTTCACGTCTCTACCGGCTGTTGTGGAGGGGGCGTGGACGGGACTTCCGATGTCTACCTGCGGCGATGAGCAGGCGTCGCAAGTCCCCGGGGCTGCTGCCCCCGAACGGGCTCCAGCCGGAGCTGCCGCGGAGCCGACTTCAGATGAGCCGAGAGGTCCGGCAGGGGCGGTACCTCGCCCGCCGTGAACCAGAGCAGGACCTCCTCACCGGTCCGGACCGGCAGCGCGGGGAAAGTGTTCTCCGCGTGCTCGGAGCGGTGTACCGCCTGCGCAGGGGTCCCGGCGGCGGCCAGCGCGGGGCGCAGGTGCTGCTCGAAGTGGTCGGCGAAGGCCGTATCCATGGGGTGGCAGATTGTCGCGACGACCGGCCCTGCGGTGTCCGGGGCGGTGAAGCCCGGTCCGCGCAGCAGGAGCACGTCGTCCGAGTCCAGCATGGTCGCGTTGGCCCTCTCGCGGTGTGCCTGCCAGACGGGGCCGTCGTAGAAGGCGTGCAGCGCCCGGGCCCGCTCTGCCATATCCGGGAAGCTGCGCAGCCAGACGAAGCGGTCCGAGTCGTCCAGGTCCCGGAACCGGCCTCCTACGGTGATGCCGGCCGCCTCCTGCCCGGTGACGAATTCCCGCTCGAAGAGGTCGACCAGGGTGTCCCGGGCGCCCGGGCGGAGGGTGTATTGCCGGAGTTCGACGATGACGTCCATGGCCGGAGACTAGGGACAGTTCACTGACATCTCCTGTCAGTGGACTGGGTGAACTGGCAGCGCACGCAGGACACCGCCGGGCGGACAGGACTTTGACGACACCGCCTGCCCCTTGAAAGGCGTCGAGTGCCACCGCCCGGTCCCGCTTGGGTCGAGGCCGGTCCACACTCTCTGAGTCGGGCGGAGATCTTCGCGTTCGCGGCCTCGTCGCCACCCTTCAGGTACTTCGCATCGCAGGACAAGGCAATGCCGTCGCTGCCCTGAGCGCGGTCGGCGCCCGGCTCAATAGCCGACGGGGCCGGGCCTCGCCCGGGCCCGGTCGCGGAAATACGCGGCCGCCCCCACCAGCACCGCCGCCCCCAGCCCGTACAGGGGCAGCCACAGAGTCGTCGTGGCCGCCAGGCACTCGGCAACGGCCTTGCGGGCCTGGGCCTCCTGCGCGAACGCCAGAGCGGCACCGTCACTGCCGGCCAGGTTCCCCAGCGCGGCCTGCACCCGGAGGGCCTCGTACCTGCCCATCAGCCCGCACTCGCTGCGCGTGCCCGGCATCGGGAACAGCCAGGCCCGGCGCTGCAGCAGGGGTGCAAGTGCGATCGCCACGCACAGGCCGACGACCAGCGCGTACGCGACCAGGCCGCGCATGTACGCCGAGCGAATGTCCGGCGTCCACTCCGCCCGTCGCTGGAAGGCGAGCATCACCGCAAGGAGCGTCACCCCGATGAACGTGGCGAACCACTGCCACGAGCCCTGGGCGAACGCGAACGTCAACACCGCGGCGAGTCCGATGCCGATGACTCCGGGAGCGGGAATGTCATCGCCTGCTGCGACGGATGCCGGCCTCGGGGTCACTCGGGGGCTGGGATCGCTCACGGGCCTCTCCTGCAGGGGGAGGCATCAGCATCCGCCGCGCGGCGCCGCGGCCCTGGGCACCATGCCGTACGGGCCCGGCGCCTCGCCCGGATGGCCTGCACCTGGTCGGCCGCGCGGGCCACCGGCCGGGACGGCGCCTGGGCCGCCTCTTCCGGATCATGCCTGGCACGCGCTGCCTGCCACGCACCTTGCTGCGTTGTCGGAGCGTTCAGACGATGTCCAGTGATGTACCGAAGACTGAGTGCGTCTCGTCGCAGGCCGAGCGGGAGCTGATCATTCCTACGGGTGTGTGCGCTCCGGGCGGTCAGCGGCAGTGGTCGGAGCCGGCTGCCAGGTCACCCGTCCCTTGATGTTCGGCGCGCCGCCCGAATCCGCGGGCAGGTCGGCCACCACCACGCCCTCCACCGACTGACCAGGGGCAAGGCTGCCGTACTCGCATCGGATGGCGTCAGCCGTGGCCTCGCACGGCTCGCTCACCTCCGCGACTGGCAGCTCGGGGGTGATCCTGTGGGTCAGGACGAGCTGGTCGATCTCCTGGTCACCGGGATTGGTCACCGTCCAGCTCCAGGTGACCTTGTCCCCGTCCTCGGAGATCTCAGGGCTGGCGTAGGTGAACTCGAGCTCTTCGTCCGCCGACGCGCTGGACGCGTTGACCACGCCAAGACCCGTCAGGGCGGTTGCCGTGAGCACAAGGGCCGCAATCCTGGACCGCATGGAGTCCCGCTTTCGTCGAGGCCGCACCACGAGCTGATGCGTGACGATCTCCTAACCCCCACGGCCCTGCTGACGGAACGCCAGTCCACCTGTTCAGACCACACTCCGCAACGGGCTGCCCGCGGGGGGATGCTGCTGGTCCTCGACGGCGAGACACCGCTCGGCCGGCGCCTCTCGTGAGGATCAGGCCGGACCTGGCCCCGCCGTCGCGGCCCGGCTGCCGCGGCGCAGGCCGACGAGCTCGGCGACCGTGTCCAGCCAGCGTGCGGCGCGCGCCTGGTCATCCGGTGTGTCGGCGACCTGCGCGGCGGTCTCCAGCCAGTCCCGCAGGCATGCGGACGCGGTCCCCGACGGCAGGGGCTCGGCCAGCCCCGCCGCGTACGCGAGGCCGCCGGCCCGGACGATCTTCGCGACGTACCTCACCGAGCGCGGCAGCACTCCGAGCCGGTCGAGGGTGATGGCGGCGGCGATCGCACCGTCGCCGAAGAGCATGCTGCGGAAGGCGTCGCGCCTGAGGCCGTGGCGCAGCAGTGCCTCGATGTCGGTGGCGGCGAGCACCTCGTCGTCGGTACGCGGGGAGGGGGCGTGGACCATCGTCGTTCCGTTCCGGTCCGGCTCAGCGGACGGTGATCGTATAGAGGTAGTAGGCGGGTTCCTGGTCCGAGTTCTTCGGGGTGCTCGTGGCTGTCGGCACCGGCGACGCTGCGACCTCGTCGGCGCTGTGGCACCGCGCGTAGGGGCAGAACACCAGCTTCACCGTCGTCTTCCCGGACGAGAGTCCGGTGAAGTCGAAGAACTGGGCTCCGTCACTGACGTCGCCGGTGTGCTCGCGGTTGCCCCGGTACTCCAGGACGTCCGGGTCCGGGCGCGGGTCCGCCAGGTACCAGTTCTGGCCGAGCTCCATGGCGGCCGGCACCTCCAGCGTGAACTTCTCGCCGCGGTCGACCGAGATGGTCCGCTCGTCGGTCTCGTACGCGGAGTCGCCGCAGCCGGTGAGGACAAGAAGCAGGGCGGCCAGCACGGGCGCCGTACGCAGGGAAGATCGCATGGACACCATCAATCCTGTTCGATGTAGACGGTGCTGACATCGCCGTTACGGCCCTTGGAGAAGCGGTCGTCGGTGGCCGCGCTGAGGTCGCCGTTGATGAAGTCGTCCTCGCTCACCCACGTGGTGGTGCCCCAGGGGTTGTAGATCTGCAGCTTCCCGTCCTCCTGCCCGACGATCATCACGCTGTGGCCGATCCACTCGCCTTCCGCGTCCTTGCCGGAGATGTTGATGGGGACCGGCTTGCCATCGGCCACGGACTTCTCGATGTCGGGCAGGACACCGCGCCGGTCGTCGGCGCCGTCCATCTCCTGCGTGTCGTACTTGTCGCCGGTGTGCGGGCCGAGTTCCTTGTTCGAGATCTCCTCCTGCCCGTCGGAGTCCATCCCGGCCGGGTGGCGGTCCCACCACCAGCCGTCGTAGTCGCCGTCGCCCTCGTCGTTCATCCGGAACTGCTCGTCGTGCAGGCGCTTGCGGAAGTGGTCGGGGTCATCGTCCTGGCCGTCGGGACCGCCGGTGAGTTCGAGGGCGTAGACCGGGTCGACCAGGGCGCGCGCGGTGACCGTCGAGGACGGGACGCAGGTCGCGTCGTCCTGGGACCATTTCTCGTCACCGAACTTCTGATCCTCCTTCCCCGTGGTCGAGCCGGTGGTGACCGGCGTCAGGTGCTCCGCGAGCCACGCCGAGTCCTTGCCGTGGATCTTCCCTCCGAACTCCTCGACCTCGCCGACGTCGTAGCCCGAGGCGAGGGCCTTCATGAGGTACGCCTTCTCCTGCGGGCTCGACGCGTTCGCCAGGAGCCGTTCCATACGGGCCCGTTCGGCGGGCGAGAGGTTCTCCATGGCACGGCCCGACCGTTCGAGGTCGTTGGCGCTGAGGATCTCGTTCAGTTCGGCGCTGCCGCCGACGTTGCTCGTGTCGGCGAGGGCGAGGCGGTCGGCGGCGGTCAGTTCGTCGGTGTCCATCTGACCGGCGCGGGCCTCGGCGGCGAACTTGTTGAGGTCGCGGGCCGCGACGCGGGCGGCGTCGTCGGCGCCGACGGCCGCCGTGTGCAGGTCGTCGACGCCGTGGGAGGCCAGCGAGCGGGCCCGCAGACGGACCTCCTCCTCGTCGTCGTCCTCGTGCCAGTCGTCGAAGAAGCCGTCCTTGCCGCCGAGCATGGTGCGGGCGTCCCGCAGCTTGCCGCGGCCGGTGCCGTCCGTGGTCTGCGCGATCTCCAGCGCGTCGGACAGCGCGATCAGTGCCTTGCCGCCGCCCCGGAACGCCTCGATCATCTGCTGGGCGTCGCGGGAGGCGGCGCCCACCACCTCGGAGGCGAGGACGCTCGTGTCGCCGACCCAGATCTGCGGAAGACCCGTGCGGGCGATCCTGTCGATCCGGTCGCTCACCGCGTCGGCCTCGTCGGTCTGGCCGGTGTAGCGCTTGCCCAGGGCCTCGATCACCTTCGGGTCGCCGACCGGTGCCGAGACGCCGAGGGCGTCGTCGATCGCGTCGATCAGGTCGTTCTTGCTGCCGGCCGAGGAGATGCGCCCGCGCAGGCCGTTGAGCTTCTGCCTGCGGTCGTTCGTGGATTCCGTCATGGACGCGTGCCCCGTCAGTAGGCGGCCAGCGCGGACGGGCGCTGGGCGTGGGCCGGCATCGTGCTGACGGCCGCGTCGTCCGCCGAGCCGACGGAGACGGCTTGCGCTCCCGTACGGACGTCGATGTCGGAACCGCGGTACGCGTGGCTGGAGAGACGGACTTTGTTCGCGAGTTCGTGCAGGGCCGCTTCGAGGACCTTGGTCTCGGCCTCCCAGGCGGCCGCGAACTCGTTGAACGCGGGCCCGGTGTCGGAGCCGCCGAGGGCGTCCTGCGTGTAGCACATCGTGCTGGCGACGGCCTTGCGGATCTTGCCCACGTCGTTGCCGGAACCGTCCAGTTCGCCGGCCTGGCCCGACATGCCCTTGTGCCCGACCTGGTAGCCCCCCGAAGAGGTCATGGCCCTTCCCCCGTTTCTGCTTCCCCGACCCCGACACACCTTCCGAACAGGGAAGTTGCGCCAGGTCACAACCGTCAGGAAGTTAGCAGATGACTGCCATGGACACGCCCGCCGCCACAGGTTCCCCACAGGGCTCCCGTGTATGTGCCACCCGGCGACGAGCGCCGCGCCCACCGCAAAAGCCGAAGGGCCGCACCCTCATCCAGAAAGCGTCCGACCCCTGGGGTGCGGCCCTTGGGCCGTATCGGTGAACCGCGGTGCCACGTGACCAGACCTCGTGACTTCCGCCCGTCGCAGGGCCGGCACCCTTCTGGCTCGCCGCTGATCAAGAGGCGCACCGGACCCGTCCCGGAAGCTCCCAAGGCTTTTCAGCGAGGCGGGCCCCTCCTGAAAAGCCGCCCGAAGCGGAGGCGGGGGCGGGGGCGAGCCCCCCAAGGGGCGTGGCCACCACGGCTTGAAGGTGGTGCAACGCCCGTCCTGGAGAGACGGAGGAGAACATCTCCCGGCCTCCGCCACCCCGACCGCCGTCACCGTCAACGTGGGCGGTACTGGCGGTTTGACGCTGTCCACTGCTGCGCGGGCAGGGATGGGGCATGCCCCTCGCCGGCTACGGCGTACGCGTGAAGGACCGGCGGTAGGAGCGGGGCGGGACTCCCCGACGCCGTACGAACTGTGAGCGCAGGACGGCCGCGCTTCCGAAGCCGACCAGGCGGGCGATCTCCTCGACAGGGAAGTCCGTGGTCTCCAGGAGTTCCTCGGCGCGGCTGAGCCGCAGGCCGAGCAGCCAGGCGTGCGGGGTGGTGCCGGTCGAGGCGGCGAAACGGCGGGCGAAGGAGCGCCTGCTCATCAGGGATCGGCGGGCCAACTCCGCCACGGGAAGCGGCTCGTGGAGGTGCTCGCGGGCCCAGGCGAGCACGTCGGCAAGCCGATCGTCATGGCAGTTCTCGGGGGCCGGGGTGGCCAGGTACTGGGCTTGGCCACCGTCGCGGTGGGACGGCAGAACCAGGTCTCGGGCGATGGCGTTGGCCGTGGCAGCTCCGTACTCCCGCCGCAGAAGGTGCAGGCACAGGTCGAAGCCGGCGGCGGCTCCCGCGCCCGTGGCGATCCGGCCTTCGTCGATGTACAGGGCGTCGGGTTCGACGGTGACGTCGGGGTGGCGGTCGGCCAGCAGACCGGCGAACCGCCAGTGGGTGGTGGCGCGCCGCCCGTCGAGCAGGCCGGCCGCGGCGAGCGCGAAGGCGCCGACGCAGTGTCCCGCGACCAGCGCACCGCGCTCATGTGCGGCGGTCAGCGCCTCGAGCACGGCGGGTCCCGGCGGTGTACGGAACTCGGCCCACGGCAGGGCGATCACCAGATCGGCGGCGGCCAGCCGGTCCAGGCCGTGCTCGACCACGATCGGCAGCCCGACATCACTGCGGATCCGTCCGGGCCGGTCGGTGCACAGGGCGAAGTCGAAGCGGGGCAGGTCCGGGCCGCGCGCGTCGAACACCTCGGAGGCGATGCCGGCTCCGAGCATCCCGACACCGGGCGGGGCGTAGGCGGCGACGGTCACGAAGGGCGGCATGCGGGGCAGTGTGGCACGATTCCTGCGATCAGTGGCAGTGCGGCCACTCGTGAAGGAGGCTTCTGCCCCGAAGACTTGGGGTCATGACAGACGCACCGCTCGGCCGCAGCGCCACCTACAGGATCCTGACCACCGGCTACACCCTCTCCACCGGCCCCGGGGTGGCCGCCACCGTCTCCTACATCAGTGACGGGGAACGCCGCGTGATCGTCGACCCGGGAATGGTGGCCGGCCGCGAGCGGATCCTCGGTCCGCTCGCCGAGTCGGGGATCGGCCCCGATGACATCACCGACGTGGTGCTCAGCCACCACCATCCCGACAACACCATGAACGTCGGCCTCTTCGGCCGGGCTCGCGTCCACGACCACAAGGCGATCTACCAGAACGACCAGTGGACCGACCGCGACGCCGAGGGCTACGAACTGACCTCCTCGCTCAGGCTGATCCGCACCCCGGGTCACAGCCGCGAGGACATCACCCTGCTGGCAGGCACGGACTCGGGTGTGGTGGCCTTCGTGGGTGACCTGTGGTGGCGTCCCAACGGCCCGGTGGACGACCCGGTGGCCCCGGACCACGAGATGCTGCTGGAGTCCCGGCTCCGGGTACTCGCCGCCGCGGATCTGATCGTGCCCGGCCACGGCGCCGCGTTCCCGGCCGACGACACCGCGCCGCGCTAGGGCGTTGAGCACGGCCGCGATGAAGATGGCCCCTGAGCTGCGGAAACGCGGATCAGGGGCCATCGTCGTCGGCAGGCCGGATGTCCCCTCTGTCTCGTTCGGGCGAGCTCCCTGGCGGCTGTCCGCCGGAGCGCAGGCCGCCGGCGCGGAGCCGGCGGTGGGCGGCGGAGTGGCCAGGGGGAACCGCCGAGGGAAGGTCGGTGACCCCGCCATGCGCGAGGTGACCCCGCCGAGCGAGCCTGGTGCCTCCAGCCCTCGGGCCACCGCTCGCGGCATAGTGGAGGGCATGAACGCAGACGGCAGGAACGGTCTGGCCGGGGCACGCGTGGCGACCAGGCTTCCGGCCCAGAACCTGGACCGGGCGCGGCGTTTCTACTCCGAGCAGCTCGGTCTGGAGCCCGTCGATGAACGGCCCGGTGGGCTGCTGTACCGGTGCCAAGGCGTGGAGTTCGCGCTGTTCCAGTCGACGGGAGCCTCTCCCGGCACCTTCACGCAGATGGGGTGGCAGGTCGACGACGTAGAAGCTGTCGTGTCGGAACTCAGACGGCGCGGCGTGGTGTTCGAGGAGGTCGACGTCCCCGGGCTTCGCACGCGGGACGGGATCGCCGAGATCGACGGGAACTACCCGAGCAAGGGCGCCAGGGGCGAACGCGCCGCCTGGTTCCGTGACAGCGAGGGGAACATGCTGGGCGTCGGCGAGCCGGTCGTCTGAGTCGGGCACCCGATCGGCGCCCGGAAACGCCCCCACGCCCGGCAGGCGCAAGGCCGGGCGGGCCGGATCGCCCGCCGCCCACGCCCCTGCGCGACGCCCGTGTCAGTCCGCCAGTCGGAACGCCAGCTCGATCTCCCACTTCGACGGGTCCGGTTCCACCCGGGGGTCGGTCAGATACGACTCCAGCCTGCACGCCCAGTGCTCGACCCCGTCGACGTCCGTCATGTCCCAGTCCAGGCCCTCTCGTGCCGCCCACGCCCGCAGAGCCGTGACGACGCCGAACAGCTGGTCGGGATGGCCGAGGTGCCTGACGGTCGCGTAGCGGCCTGCCGGCAGCAGCGCCACGCCGATGTCGCCCTCCGGCACGGGCAGGGACGTGACGGGCATGCCCGCCTCGACCGCCGACACCCCTTCCATGTCGAGGGTGTTGAAGCGGAAGAACGGCGCCCCGGCGAACTCCGCGCCCCGGCCGCTCAGCCAGCCGATCAGTTCGGGCAGCCGGTCGGCGAGCACGGCGAAGTTGTCCAGGCGTACCGAGCCACGGACGTAGGCGTACGGCTGCTCGCCGCGTTCGACGATCGCGGGGTGGATCTCCGGTGTGTGACGATTCATGACCTCAAGGACCCTCGGGGCAGGCGAAATTCATCGGTGGGGGCGCAGCGGCCGGGCCGCGGGCCGGTGAACGGCCCTCGATCACCGGGTCAGTTCCCGGCGACATCCTTCACCGCCACCGCCACGGGAACCGAGCCGCTGATCAGCTCCAGCGTCAGACCGGCCGTGGCAGTCGACTCCGTCATCTCCGCGAGCACCGCAGCCACATCGTCCCGCGGTACCGGCCCGCGCCCTGTCGACGCCCCGAGCCGTACCAGCCCCTTGCCCGCGTCGTTCGTGAGCGCACCGGGCCGCAGGATCGTCCAGTCCAGGCCGGTCTTGCCGCGCACGTAGTCGTCGGCCGCGCCCTTCGCCCGCAGATATGCGTCGAACACCTCGTCGCCCTCGTGCTGCGCGTCGGCGCCCATGGACGAGACCACGATGTACCGGCGTACGCCCGCCCGTTCCGCCGCGTCGGCGAAGAGCACCGCCGCGCCGCGGTCCACGGTGTCCTTGCGGGCGACGCCGCTGTTCGGACCCGCGCCGGCTGCGAAGACCGCCGCGTCCGCGCCTTGGAGCACCGCTGCCGCCTCCTCCACGGAGGCCGACTCCAGATCCAGCAGCACCGGCTCGGCTCCGGCTTCCCGCAGGTCGTCGCCCTGATCGAGACTGCGGATGATGCCCGCGACCTCGTGTCCGCCCGCCGAGAGCAGTCGCTCGAGCCGGAGTGCGATCTGACCGTGTCCACCAGCTATGACAATGCGCATGCTTACGACCGTACGTCCGAAGCACGGCCCGCGCTCAGGAAGTGGCGGGCGACGCGGCCGCAGTGCCCTACGGGCAGGTGTCCGGCCGCCCCTGACGCGGCAGTTCGAGCGCCACGGTGGCCGCCGAGTCGCAGTACTCGCGTACGGCGCTGGTGCGGGCCACCACCCGCCCGCGGTGGATGACGATGCGGCTGTAGGCGAGGGACAGTACGCCCGAGAGACGCTCTCCGCGCACAGCCAGCAGTTCGGCCGGAAACCCCGCCTCGACACGTACTTCGGGAAGGCCCATCACCGTGCGGGCGGTGCCGGCCACGCAGCCGTACGCGTCCGACGGGCGCATTCCCGCCTGGGAGGCCAGCAGATAGGCGGCCTCCAGCGGATCGCCGCGGCCCACCGGGTTGCAGATGATGTCCCGCAGCGCGCCGCTGCCGGCCGCGACGGTGACGCCGGCGGCGCGCAGCAGCCGTACGGGGGCGTTCCCGCGGTGCTCGATACCGGCGCAGCCGCCCTGGGGCAGGGAGACGACGGTGACCCCGGCCGCCGCGAGGCGGTCGGCGGCACGGGCGGCGACGTCGCGCGGCAGCCGGGAGAGTCCGGCGCAGGGGCCGATCGTGACGCCGGGGCGCAACCCGCCGGCCATGGCTGCCAGCCGGGCGAGGCGTGCCGGATCGTCGCCGTGTGTGTGCAGATCGACGGGGCAGCCGTGCTCGGCGGCGATCTCCAGGACTGCCTCGACGTACCCGGTGGGGTCGGGGTCGGCGTTGGGGCAGCCGCCCACCACCCCGGCGCCCATCTTCATGGCGTCGCGCAGGATCGCCATGCCCTCGGCGCCTGCGACCCCGGTCAGCAGCCGGGGCACGGCGACCGCGGTGAGATCGGCGAGACCGCGCAGCGAACGCCGTGCCTGCAGTACCGCTTCCAGCGCGCCGAGCCCTTGCACGTCCCCGATGCGCACATGGGAGCGCAACGCGGTCGCGCCGTGTCCCACCTGCAGCAACGCGGCCTCGGTCGCGCGGCGCCGGATGTCGTCGGGCTCGTACGAGACGGGGCCCGGGGTCTCGGCGCTGAGCGCGGTGTCGCCGTGGGTGTGCGGGTCGGCGGGCGCGGGGAGCAGCAGATAGCCGGTCAGATCGACGCGGGCGGAGTGCGGGGGCAGGCTGCCCGCGGTGCCGACCGCCTCGATGCGGCCGCCGCCGAGCCGTACGTCGACGGTGCGGCCGTCGGTGAGGCGCGCGCCGCACAGCAGCAGCGCCGTGTGGTCCGTGGTCGCGCTGTCGGGGGGCTGCGGCTGACTGTCGGGCATCGCGCTCCTGGAGGAGGAGGGTTCGGGGGCCTGCGGCACCGGAAGGGATCACCGAAGGGATCACTCAGCGTGAGTCGAGACTAGGGGCGCTCGGAGTGAGCTTCGAGGAGGAGCGCAATAGTCGTACTGGTGTGGTCACACGCGACGTACGGGACGGGGGTGACGCCGCGGGAGCAAGCCGGACAACGGGTACGTGATGGCGGGGCCGCGGTGGGGCGACGTGCGGGCCGCGCGGGTGCCGGTCCGGGCCGGACAGGGGGCCGCTAAACGGATTTGGGCGATCGGCGGGCGACCGTGTAATGTCTTCATCGCTCGCCCCAATAGCTCAGTCGGTAGAGCGTCTCCATGGTAAGGAGAAGGTCTACGGTTCGATTCCGTATTGGGGCTCTGGTGATCGGTGATCCTCGCCTTCGGGCGAGGGGATCCGTCATCAAAGCGGTGTAGCTCAGTCGGTAGAGCAAGCGGCTCATAATCGCTGTGTCACCGGTTCAAGTCCGGTCACCGCTACACACAGTAGCCGATTGTGGGGTCGGTCCTCCGGTCGGCTACTCTTTATTGTTCCCCCCAGCCTTTGGCGTGGAGGGACACCCATCCGTCCATCCGTCCGTCCAAGGAGCACTCACGTGGCTGCCACCGACGTCCGCCCGAAGATCACGCTGGCCTGCGTGGAGTGCAAGGAGCGGAACTACATCACCAAGAAGAACCGGCGTAACAACCCGGACCGTCTTGAGATGAAGAAGCACTGCCCGCGCTGCAACTCGCACACGGCGCACCGCGAAACGCGCTGAATCAGGCTCGTACACGAGGCCGTCCCCGCTGGGGGCGGCCTCGTGTCGTTTGTGTCGTGGCCGGTCCGTGCACCCTGAGGTCGGACGGACCCGCCCAATCCGTTGGGTCAATCAGGAGGGAGCCAGTCCATGGCGCTCGACCAGTCGTTCGTCGGGCGGACGTATCCGCCCACCGCGCCGTACGAGGTGGGCCGGGAGAAGATCCGCGAGTTCGCCGAGGCGGTGGGCGACCCGAATCCGGCCTACACCGATCCCGAGGCGGCGGGCGCGCTCGGTCACGCCGATGTGATCGCTCCGCCGACCTTCGTGTTCGCCATCACGTTCAAGGCGGCCGGCGAGGTCGTGCAGGATCCGCAGCTTGGGCTGGACTACAGCCGAGTGGTGCACGGGGACCAGAAGTTCGCCTACCGCCGCCCGGTGCGCGCGGGGGACCGGCTGACCGTGACCTCGACCATCGAGTCGATCAAGTCCCTTGCGGGCAACGACATTCTCGACATCCGGGGTGAGGTCCACGACGCGGCCGGCGAGCACGTGGTGACCGCCTGGACGAAGCTGGTGGCACGCGCCGCCGAGGAGGCGTGATGGCAGCGAAGATCGCTTACGCGGACGTGGAGGTCGGCACCGAGCTGCCGGCGCAGAGTTTCCCCGTGACCCGCGCCACGCTCGTGCAGTACGCCGGCGCCTCCGGTGACTTCAACCCGATCCACTGGAACGAGAAGTTCGCCGTCGAGGTCGGTCTCCCGGACGTGATCGCCCACGGCATGTTCACCATGGCCGAGGCGGTCCGTGTGGTGACGGACTGGCTGGGCGACCCGGGTGCGGTCGTCGAGTACGGCGTGCGTTTCACCAAGCCGGTCGTCGTGCCGAACGACGACAAGGGCGCGGTCGTCGAGGTCAGCGGCAAGGTCGCGGCTCTGCTGGACGACAAGCGGGTGCGCGTCGATCTGACGGCGACCTGCGACGGGCAGAAGGTGCTCGGTATGTCCCGCGCCGTGGTCCAGCTCGCCTGAGCCGGGGCAGGGGTGTGGAGAAGGGCGCCTGCCACTGCAGGCGCCCCTTCGACGATCCCGCGGGGATCGCCGTCTGAACCCGGTCCGCTCCCCTCTGTACGGCCCCGGTCCGCGGCCCCGCCCGAGTGGCGGGGCCGCGGACCGTACTCTTGTCCCCGTGCAGGAACTTCACGACGCCCCCCTCGCCCCCCTGACCACCTTCCGGCTCGGCGGCCCCGCCACGCGCCTCGTGGTGGCCACGACCGACGACGAGGTGATCGCCGCCGTGCGCGAGGCGGACGACGCCGGCACGCCGCTGCTGATCATCGGCGGCGGAAGCAACCTCGTGATCGGCGACAAGGGCTTCGAGGGCACGGCCCTGCGCATCGCCACCCGCGGCTTCCTGCTCGACGGGACCCGGCTGGAACTCGCCGCGGGCGAGGTCTGGACGGACGCGGTCGCCCGCACCGTCGAGGCGGGCCTCGCGGGAGTCGAGTGCCTCGCAGGCATCCCCGGCTCGGCCGGCGCGACCCCGATCCAGAACGTCGGTGCCTACGGCCAGGAGGTCTCGGGCACCATCACCGAGGTCGTCGCCTACGACCGCACCACCGGCGAGACGGTGACGCTGTCGAACGATGAGTGCGGCTTCTCCTACCGGCACAGCCGCTTCAAGCAGCACCCGGAGCGCTACGTCGTGCTCCGCGTCCGCTTCGCGCTCGAGGACGCGGGCGGCCTCTCGGCTCCCGTGAAGTACGCGGAGACGGCCCGGGCGCTCGGTGTCGAGGTCGGCGACCGCGTCCCGGCCGCCGCCGCGCGCAAGACGGTGCTGGCGCTGCGCGCCGGCAAGGGCATGGTGCTCGACCCCGAGGACCACGACACCTGGTCGGCCGGGTCGTTCTTCACCAACCCGATCCTCACAGCGGCCGAGTACGAGACGTTCCTGACCCGGGTGCGCGACCGCCTCGGCGACGACATCGCCCCGCCCGCCTACCCGGCCGGTGACGGCCTCACCAAGACCTCCGCCGCCTGGTTGATCGACCGGGCCGGCTTCACGAAGGGCTACGGATCCGGCCCGGCCCGGATCTCCACCAAGCACGCGCTCGCCCTCACCAACAGGGGAGAGGCCACCACCGAGGATCTGCTCGCACTGGCTCGCGAGGTGGTGTCCGGAGTACGGGACGCCTTCGGCGTGACGCTCGTCAACGAGCCGGTGACGGTCGGCGTCAGCCTGTAGCGCGCCCGGCGGTGTGCGTCCGGGGGCGTTCGCCCACGAGACGCCCCTCGGGCCGCCGGCCTCGCCCCCGCGCCGCCGTCTTCGGCGGTCACCGACCGGCCTCGACGGCGTACCCGCCGCGTGGCCGGATCAGACTCCCGGGCCCGCCAGCCAGTCGTCGACCCCGGCGAGCAGCTTCTCCCTGACGTCCTCCGGGGCGGCGGAGCCGCGCACCGACTGGCGGGCCAGCTCCGCGAGCTCCTCGTCGGTGAAGCCGTGATGGCGGCGGGCCAGCTCGTACTGCGCCGCGAGCCGCGACCCGAACAGCAGTGGGTCGTCCGCCCCGAGCGCCATCGGGACCCCGGCGTCGAAGAGCGTCCGCAGCGGAACGTCCTCCGGCTTCTCGTACACGCCCAGCGCCACGTTCGACGCCGGGCACACCTCGCAGGTCACCCCGCGCTCGGCCAGCTTGCGCAGCAGCCGGGGATCCTCCGCGGCGCGAACGCCGTGGCCGATGCGGGAGGCGTGCAGATCGTCCAGGCAGTCCCGTACGGAGGCGGGGCCGGTGAGCTCGCCGCCGTGCGGGGCTGCCAGCAGACCGCCCTCGCGGGCGATCGCGAAGGCGCGGTCGAAGTCCCGCGCCATGCCCCGGCGTTCGTCGTTGGACAGCCCGAACCCGACGATGCCGCGGTCCGCGTAGCGCACGGCGAGCCGCGCCAGCGTGCGGGCGTCCAGCGGGTGCTTCATCCGGTTCGCCGCCACCAGGACACGCATCCCGAGACCGGTCTCCCGCGACGCGCTGTCCACCGCGTCGAGAATGATCTCCAGGGCCGGGATCAGCCCGCCGAGGCGCGGCGCGTACGAGGTCGGGTCGACCTGGATCTCCAGCCAGCCCGAGCCGTCCCTGATGTCCTCCTCGGCCGCCTCGCGCACCAGACGCCGGATGTCCTCCGGATCCCGCAGGCAGGACCGGGCCGCGTCGTACAGCCGCTGGAAGCGGAACCATCCCCGCTCGTCGGTGGCGCGCAGCTTGGGCGGCTCCCTGCTGGTCAGTGCCTCGGGGAGGTGCACACCGTGTTTGTCGGCGAGTTCCAGAAGGGTGGTGGGCCGCATCGACCCGGTGAAGTGCAGGTGCAGATGGGCCTTCGGGAGAAGGGAGAGATCGCGTACGTGCTCCATTGGGTGATCCTGCCTCAGTACGCGGCTCCCCGGCAGGGGGTTTCCCCGATCGGGCGCTTGCCCGAACGAAAGACGGAGCGGCGCCCGCCCCCGCAGGGACAGGCGCCGCTCCGTGCATCTCGTGTGCGGTCCCTCTACGCCTTGGCCTCCGCCAGCAGCTTCTGGATCCGGGAGACGCCCTCGACCAGGTCCTCGTCGCCCAGGGCGTACGAAAGACGCAGGTAGCCGGGGGTGCCGAAGGCCTCGCCGGGGACGACCGCGACCTCGACCTCGTCGAGGATCAGGGCGGCGAGCTCGACGGAGGACTGCGGGCGCTGACCGCGGATCTCCTTGCCGAGCAGCCCCTTCACCGACGGGTACGCGTAGAACGCGCCCTCGGGCGTCGGGCACAGCACACCGTCGATCTCGTTGAGCATCCGCACGATGGTCTGGCGGCGCCGGTCGAAGGCCTCGCGCATCTTCGCGACGGCGTCCAGGTCGCCGGACACGGCGGCCAGCGCGGCGACCTGCGCCACGTTGGAGACGTTCGAGGTGGCGTGCGACTGCAGGTTCGTCGCGGCCTTCACGACATCCTTCGGGCCGATGATCCACCCGACGCGCCAGCCCGTCATCGCGTACGTCTTCGCGACGCCGTTGACCACGATGCACTTCTCGCGCAGCGCGGGGACGAGGACGGGCAGCGAGGTGAACGTCGCGTCGCCGTAGACCAGGTGCTCGTAGATCTCGTCGGTCATCACCCACAGACCGTGCTCGGCGGCCCACTCGCCGATCGCGCGGGCGTCGGCCTCGCTGTAGACGGCGCCGGTCGGGTTCGACGGAGAGACGAAGAGGACGACCTTGGTCTTCTCCGTGCGCGCGGCCTCCAGCTGCTCGACCGAGACGCGGTAGCCGGTGGTCTCGTCGGCGACGACGTCGACCGGGACACCGCCCGCGAGGCGGATCGACTCGGGGTAGGTGGTCCAGTACGGGGCCGGGACGATGACCTCGTCACCCGGGTCGAGAATCGCGGCGAACGCCTCGTAGATCGCCTGCTTGCCGCCGTTGGTGACCAGGATCTCGGCGGGGTCGACCTCGTAGCCGGAGTCGCGCAGCGTCTTCTCGGCGATGGCCTTCTTCAGCTCGGGCAGGCCGCCGGCCGGGGTGTAGCGGTGGTACTTCGGGTTGCGGCAGGCCTCGACAGCCGCCTCGACGATGTAGTCGGGCGTCGGGAAGTCGGGCTCACCCGCGCCGAAGCCGATGACCGGACGCCCGGCGGCCTTGAGAGCCTTGGCCTTGGCGTCGACGGCGAGGGTCGCGGACTCGGAGATCGCGCCGATGCGGGCGGAGACCCGGCGCTCGGTGGGAGGGGTTGCAGCGCTCATGCGGCCCATGCTCCCAGACGCCGAACGGACGAGGCACACAGGTTTCATGGACCGGACAACAGTGGTCAGAACTGGACCCGAGGGCATTGTGTTCGACGCCGGGCCTGGGACCACGTACACTCACTCGTCGTTGGCCCTCACCAGCCACGTCCGTGCCGGGCACTTAGTGCATCCGGTCGGATGCGGTAGGTTGGGGGAACCACAAAGGGTCGTAGCTCAATTGGTAGAGCACTGGTCTCCAAAACCAGCGGTTGGGGGTTCAAGTCCCTCCGGCCCTGCTACACACACCTTCGCCAGGCTGTGTGCGCATGTACGTACTTCTATGCACCGCCGTGCGGCTCCACCGGGCGCGGCACGGCCACGACCCGGGAATCAGGTGAGAGATCGTGACGGACGCCGTGGGCTCCATCGACATGCCTGATGCCGAAGACGAGTCGCCGGAATCGAAGAAGAAGAACCGCAAGGGCGGAAAGCGCGGCAAGAAAGGCCCGCTGGGCCGTCTCGGGCTCTTCTACCGGCAGATCGTCGCAGAGTTGCGCAAGGTCGTCTGGCCGACTCGCAATCAACTGACGACGTACACCACAGTGGTGATTGTCTTCGTCGTCATCATGATCGGCCTCGTGACCGTGATTGACTATGGCTTCCAGGAAGCAGTCAAGTACGTCTTCGGCTGATCCGCGGAGGGCGCCGTGATGCGGCGCCCCTTTCGCATGTTCCACCCCTCTGTATCCAGGAAGAAGCAGCCACCGTGTCTGACCCGAACCTGAACGACGCCGTCCAGTCCGGCGAGAGCTTCGAGTCCGCTGAGGACGAGCTCGACATCGTCGAGGCGGCGGACGTGGACCAGGCCGAAGCTGCCGACGCCGCCGCCGGTGAGCCGGCCGAGGAAGCCGCGCTGCACGTCGAGGACGACACCGACACCGACTCCGAGGCTGCCGACGACGTCGCGGCGGACGCCGGGTCCGACGAGGCCGAGTCCGACGACGCCGAGTCCGAGTCCGACGACGAGGCGGAGGTCGAGGCAGAGCCCGAGGCTCCGGTCGACCCCATCACCGCCCTGCGCGACGAGCTGCGTGGCCTGCCCGGCGAGTGGTACGTCATCCACACCTACGCGGGCTACGAGAAGCGCGTGAAGGCCAACCTGGAGCAGCGCGCCGTCTCGCTGAACGTCGAGGACTTCATCTACCAGGCCGAGGTCCCCGAGGAAGAGATCGTCCAGATCAAGAACGGCGAGCGCAAGAACGTCCGGCAGAACAAGCTGCCCGGCTACGTGCTCGTCCGTATGGACCTGACGAACGAGTCCTGGGGCGTCGTCCGCAACACCCCCGGCGTGACCGGCTTCGTGGGCAACGCCTACGACCCGTACCCGCTGACGCTGGACGAGATCGTCAAGATGCTCGCCCCCGAGGCCGAGGAGAAGGCCGCCCGCGAGGCCGCCGAGGCCGAGGGCAAGCCGGCTCCGGCCCGCAAGGTCGAGGTCCAGGTGCTGGACTTCGAGGTCGGCGACTCGGTCACCGTCACCGACGGCCCCTTCGCGACGCTGCAGGCCACGATCAACGAGATCAACGCCGACTCGAAGAAGGTCAAGGGCCTCGTCGAGATCTTCGGCCGCGAGACCCCGGTCGAGCTCAGCTTCGACCAGATCCAGAAGAACTAGCTTCTCCGCGCTCCGCCCTGAGGGGGCGGCCACGCCGATCCAACGGCGGGCCGCCCCCTCAGGCGTTCCCCGAGGCGCCCGCGGGCCGGACGCGGCCGTGAATTTCGATGTGTTCTGCACCACAACCATCGGGCGGTGACGGTGGTCTGACCTTATGACCGAAACGCGCGAACGGTTCCCTTCGCAGTGAACTGCGAGGGTTGACCGGTAATGCGCCATGCGCGCTTCGGGGTCATGTCACCGAAGAGCAAGGGGGGATCTCCTCATGCGTGCCCGAATCACAGTGATCGCCGCAGCTGCCTGCGCGTTAGTCCTCGTTCCCGCGGGCTCCGCCCTGGCCGGCACGGGCCCCGCACCCTCGCCGGGTGCGAAGAAGTCCGCGGCCGCCAGGTCGACGGCCGCCTCGGAGGCGGGCAACCCGGTCAGCGCGAAGGCCGTCGCGGCCGGCGTCTGCGCGGACGCCTACCAGATCGGGACCACCGCTTACATCAACCGCTCCGGGGCGCACGTGGCCTCGGTGAAGCAGTTCTACTCGCCCGAGTGCCGGAAGAACTACGGCTATGTGTGGGTGTGGCAGAGCTTCCGCGACAAGATCAAGGACTACGACGTCAGCAGCGGCATCTACAGCTACTCCCGTGACGCCGTCGTCAGCAGGCAGGTGTGGAAGGCCACCAACGCCCAGGAGTTCTGGTCCCTGCCCGCGGACACGGTCGAGGAGTGCACCGCGGCCATCGGCACGCTCCGCGCCCCCGGTGACCCGGTGCCGGGCCAGACGGTGAGCTCCAAGCGCTGCTGATCCTGCGTACAGGCGCGACATGCGGGCCCCGGCCATCGGAAGTGGCCGGGGCCCGCGGCACGGGATCCGGGCCCACCGGTTTTGGGCGCCGGTGGGTTACCCGTTATCGTTGTGCAGTATGCCTCCATCCGGATGATCCGGTTGGAGTGCTGAAAACTCTCACTAGGACCCGGAGAGAGCAATGCCTCCCAAGAAGAAGAAGGTCACGGGGCTCATCAAGCTCCAGATCCAGGCCGGCGCGGCCAACCCGGCTCCGCCGGTCGGCCCCGCACTGGGTCAGCACGGCGTCAACATCATGGAGTTCTGCAAGGCCTACAACGCCGCGACCGAGTCGCAGCGTGGCATGGTCGTGCCGGTGGAGATCACGGTCTACGAGGACCGTTCCTTCACCTTCGTCACCAAGACTCCGCCGGCCGCCAAGCTGATCCTCAAGGCCGCGGGTGTGGACAAGGGCTCCGGCGAGCCGCACAAGACCAAGGTCGCCAAGCTCACCGGCGCCCAGGTCCGCGAGATCGCCTCGGTCAAGATGCCCGACCTGAACGCCAATGACCTTGACGCCGCGTCGAAGATCATCGCCGGCACCGCCCGTTCCATGGGCATCACGGTCGAGGGCTGACCAGCCCCCAGCAGTCCCCAGTGGTAGGGCCAAGCGCTGGCCCGCACCACGACTCCACCCCTGAACCTCAGGAGCAGAAGTGAAGCGCAGCAAGACTCTCCGCGCTGCGGATGCCAAGATCGACCGGGAGCGCAACTACGCCCCCCTCGAGGCCGTCCGTCTCGCCAAGGACACCGTCGCCACCAAGTTCGACGGCACCGTCGAGGTCGCCTTCCGTCTGGGTGTTGACCCGCGCAAGGCCGACCAGATGGTCCGTGGCACCGTCAACCTTCCGCACGGCACCGGCAAGACCGCCCGGGTCCTGGTCTTCGCGACCGGTGACCGTGCTGCGGCCGCGGAAGCCGCGGGCGCCGACATCGTCGGCTCCGACGAACTGATCGACGAGATCTCCAAGGGCAACCGCCTGAACGAGTTCGACGCGGTTGTCGCCACCCCGGACCTCATGGGCAAGGTCGGCCGCCTCGGCCGTGTGCTCGGTCCGCGTGGTCTGATGCCGAACCCGAAGACCGGCACCGTCACGATGGACGTCGCCAAGGCCGTCAACGAGATCAAGGGCGGCAAGATCGAGTTCCGCGTCGACAAGCACTCGAACCTGCACTTCATCATCGGCAAGGTCTCCTTCGACGAGACGAAGCTGGTCGAGAACTACGCCGCGGCTCTGGAGGAGATCCTCCGTCTGAAGCCGTCCGCCGCGAAGGGCCGCTACATCAAGAAGGCGACCCTGACCACGACGATGGGCCCCGGCATCCCGCTGGACTCCAACCGCACCCGGAACCTCCTCGTCGAGGAGGACCCGGCCGCTGTCTGACCGGGTCCGGGCCGAGCCCGAGGGCTCGCCGCACGGCTGACGACGGGCCTGTCACCCCGCTTCACGGGGGTGGCAGGCCCGTCTTCCATTTGTCCGGCGGGATATTCACGGGGACTTCGATGATCTTCCGAATACAGTCATGGGGATCACGCAGAGTGACACCCATGGGGGAGGCGTACATGAAGAAGGCAGTCCTCACGCGAGCAGGTGCCGCCGTCGCCGGTGCTGCGCTGCTCACGGCCGCCATGACCGCTTGCGGCGGCAAGGGCGGCGAGGACGCCAGCGGGCCGGGCAGGGCTGCCGCAGCGCCCTCGGAGGCCATCGAGGCGTCCTACCTGAAGACGGTGGACGCCAAGTTCGCCCGGGCCGATCTGACGTACGCCGAGGGGAACGGCAAGACGAACCGCCAGGTCGGCGTCAAGGGGTGGTACCCGGCCAGCCAGGACCTGACGATGACGGCGGACGGCAAGGACGAACAGCTGCTCCAGATCGGCGACGACGTCTACGCTCCGGCGGACAAGGAGGCCTCGGGCAAGCCCTGGACGAGGATCGACCTGTCCGACGGCGGCAAGCCCGGTGTCCGGCTGAACCAGGACCCGGCCGAGTACCTGGCGATGCTGCTCGACCAGGACGAGCTCGGGCACGTGGGTACGGAGAAGTCCGGTGGCAGCGACTCCGAGCACTACCGGGGAACTTTCACCCTCGCCGAACTGCTCAGGGCGGACACCAGGAGCAACGTCATGAAGGACGACCGGCGCAAGGCGCTCCACGACGCCCTCAGGAAGGCCGGGATCACGCAGTACAAGATCGACATCTGGATCGGGAAGGACGGCTACCCGGTCCGCGTCGAGGACGTCATGACGGATGCCGAGGGGACGGCCACGACCAAGGCGACGTTCTCGGACTACGGGACGGCCCCGGCCGTCAAGGCCCCGCCGGCCGACCAGGTGTCCGACTTCGACGACGTCATGAAGGGCATCGACGACAAGCTCAAGGAGACCGACGAGATCCTCCAGGGGCTCGCCGGAGGCTCCGCCGGCGGGGCTTGATCACCCGATTTGCCTGGCGGGGATCCCCTCCCGTACTCTTCCCGAGAAGCCAAAGACCGCTGGTCGTTGCCGTGCCCTCCCGAGGGTTCGGTGGCCGAAGGATCCGCTCAGCAGCGGACGACCCGCGCAGGTGACTGTGGAAAGCTCCCGGATGTCTCATCAGGTCGAGCTACGCCCCGTGCGCCTGCGCCGGGGCGTTTCGTTTTGTTCAGCCCCTTCTGAGCGGTCCTCATCACCCGGAAGGAGGCCGACGCTCTATGGCAAGGCCCGACAAGGCTGCCGCGGTAGCCGAGCTCGCGGACCAGTTCCGTAGCTCGAACGCCGCCGTGCTGACCGAGTACCGGGGTCTCACCGTGGCTCAGCTCAAGCAGCTGCGCCGTTCGCTCGGTGAGAACGCCCAGTACGCCGTGGTGAAGAACACGCTGACCAAGATTGCGGCCAACGAGGCCGGGATCAACACGCTCGACGACCACTTCAGCGGTCCGACGGCGGTTGCCTTCATCACCGGTGACCCGGTGGAGTCGGCGAAGGGTCTTCGTGACTTCGCCAAGGAGAACCCGAACCTGATCATCAAGGGCGGTGTCCTTGACGGCAAGGCGCTGTCCGCCGATGAGATCAAGAAGCTTGCGGACCTCGAGTCCCGCGAGGTTCTGCTCGCCAAGCTGGCGGGCGCCATGAAGGGCAAGCAGTCCCAGGCTGCCGCGCTCTTCCAGGCGCTTCCCTCGAAGTTCGTCCGCACCGCGGAGGCGCTTCGTGCCAAGAAGGCCGAGCAGGGCGGTGCCGAGTAATTCGGCTCGCGCATTGACCGACGCCGCCTGAGGCGACGGTCACAGCGGGCCGACTACGCCCGCCGACACATACAACCGGCACCTGCCGAATGAGTGGAAGGACGCCATCATGGCGAAGCTGTCCCAGGACGACCTGCTTGCGCAGTTCGAGGAGATGACCCTCATCGAGCTCTCCGAGTTCGTGAAGGCCTTCGAAGACAAGTTCGACGTCACCGCCGCCGCCCCGGCCGCCGTGGCCGTTGCCGGCCCGGCCGGTGCCGCGGTCGAGGCCGAGGCCGAGCAGGACGAGTTCGACGTCATCCTCACCGGCGCCGGCGAGAAGAAGATCCAGGTCATCAAGGTCGTGCGCGAGCTGACCTCCCTGGGTCTGAAGGAGGCCAAGGACCTCGTCGACGGCACCCCGAAGCCGGTCCTCGAGAAGGTCGCCAAGGAGGCCGCGGAGAAGGCTGCCGAGTCCCTCAAGGCTGCCGGCGCCTCCGTCGAGGTCAAGTGACCCCACGGAGTCCCTGACTCCTCGCGTGTAACGCGCGCACACTGAAGGGCGATCACCCAATCGGGTGGTCGCCCTTCGGCGTGCCCGGGAGAGCTCTCTTGCGCTGCCGGTCGCGGGGAGTATGGTGATCTTCGCCGTGCGCCCCTCACGGCGCCTGTGAGATTCCCCGAGCAGCAGCTCAGGGACGGGGGCCTTGACGAACCGCACGCAGCGCGCAATTCTCAGGACGCGTCGTCACAACGATCCGTATCCGAGGCATGGATCGACGACCGAACGGGCAGTATCGATGTGCGCCTCACGGCGCATGGGTTCGCGGAGATGAGAAAAACGAGGGTCTCGAGGGTCTCGAAAACCCGCACTGGACATCAGTGTGCCAAGTGGCTACACTGACCCTTTGCGCTGCCTGTTAGCTGCCTCCTGCCCGTCACCAGGGGCATGCCCATACCTGAGCATCGGATGAAAGATCGCCCCCACCCGGGCTTTCTCTCTCCGTGCATGGAATGGGACCGGTACGCGCGTAGTGAGTCCGAGCCCTCGGAAGGACCCCCTCTTGGCCGCCTCGCGCAACGCCTCGACCGCGAATACGAACAACGGCGCCAGCACCGCCCCGCTGCGCATCTCCTTTGCAAAGATCAAGGAGCCCCTCGAGGTTCCGAACCTCCTCGCGCTGCAGACCGAGAGCTTTGACTGGCTGCTCGGCAATGCCGCATGGAAGGCTCGTGTCGAGGCGGCTCTCGAAAGCGGACAGGACGTCCCCACCAAGTCCGGTCTGGAAGAGATCTTCGAGGAGATCTCGCCGATCGAGGACTTCTCCGGGTCGATGTCGCTGACCTTCCGCGACCACCGTTTCGAGCCTCCGAAGAACTCGATCGACGAGTGCAAGGAGCGCGACTTCACGTACGCGGCCCCGCTCTTCGTCACCGCCGAGTTCACCAACAACGAGACCGGCGAGATCAAGTCCCAGACGGTCTTCATGGGCGACTTCCCGCTCATGACCAACAAGGGCACCTTCGTCATCAACGGCACCGAGCGTGTCGTCGTGTCGCAGCTGGTCCGCTCGCCGGGTGTCTACTTCGACTCCAACATCGACAAGACGTCCGACAAGGACATCTTCACGGCCAAGATCATCCCGTCCCGGGGTGCCTGGCTGGAGATGGAGATCGACAAGCGCGACATGGTCGGTGTCCGCATCGACCGCAAGCGCAAGCAGTCCGTGACCGTCCTGCTCAAGGCTCTCGGTTGGACCACCGAGCAGATCCTCGAGGAGTTCGGCGAGTACGAGTCCATGCGCGCCACCCTGGAGAAGGACCACACCCAGGGCCAGGACGACGCGCTGCTCGACATCTACCGCAAGCTGCGCCCGGGCGAGCCGCCCACGCGTGAGGCTGCTCAGACGCTGCTCGAGAACCTCTACTTCAACCCGAAGCGCTACGACCTCGCCAAGGTCGGCCGCTACAAGGTGAACAAGAAGCTCGGCGCGGACGAGCCGCTGGACGCCGGCGTGCTCACCACCGACGACGTCATCGCGACGATCAAGTACCTGGTCAAGCTGCACGCCGGTGAGACCGAGACCGTGGGCGAGTCCGGCACGCAGATCGTCGTCGAGACCGACGACATCGACCACTTCGGCAACCGTCGTCTGCGCAACGTCGGCGAGCTCATCCAGAACCAGGTCCGCACGGGTCTGGCTCGTATGGAGCGCGTCGTGCGTGAGCGCATGACGACCCAGGACGTCGAGGCGATCACGCCGCAGACCCTGATCAACATCCGGCCGGTCGTCGCCTCCATCAAGGAGTTCTTCGGCACCAGCCAGCTGTCGCAGTTCATGGACCAGAACAACCCGCTGTCGGGTCTCACCCACAAGCGCCGTCTGTCGGCTCTTGGTCCGGGTGGTCTCTCCCGTGAGCGGGCCGGCTTCGAGGTCCGTGACGTGCACCCGTCGCACTACGGCCGCATGTGCCCGATCGAGACGCCCGAAGGCCCGAACATCGGTCTGATCGGCTCGCTCGCGTCGTACGGCCGGGTCAACGCGTTCGGCTTCGTCGAGACGCCGTACCGCAAGGTCGTCGACGACCAGGTGACCGACGAGGTCGACTACCTGACCGCCGACGAGGAGGACCGCTTCGTCATCGCGCAGGCCAACGCCGCGCTGACCGACGACATGCGCTTCGCCGAGGCGCGTGTCCTGGTCCGCCGTCGTGGCGGCGAGGTCGACTACGTCCCGGGCTCCGACGTGGACTACATGGACGTCTCGCCGCGCCAGATGGTGTCGGTCGCGACCGCCATGATCCCGTTCCTCGAGCACGACGACGCCAACCGTGCCCTCATGGGCGCGAACATGATGCGTCAGGCCGTTCCGCTCATCAAGGCGGAGGCCCCGCTCGTCGGCACCGGCATGGAGTACCGCTGTGCCACCGACGCCGGTGACGTCATCAAGGCGGAGAAGGACGGTGTGATCCAGGAGGTTTCGGCCGACTACGTCACCGTCGCCAACGACGACGGCACGTACACCACGTACCGCGTCGCCAAGTTCTCCCGCTCCAACCAGGGCACCTCGGTCAACCAGAAGGTTGTCGTCTCCGAGGGCGACCGGGTCATCGAGGGCCAGGTCCTCGCCGACGGCCCCGCCACCGAGAACGGTGAGATGGCGCTCGGCAAGAACCTGCTCGTGGCGTTCATGCCGTGGGAGGGTCACAACTACGAGGACGCGATCATCCTGTCGCAGCGCCTCGTGCAGGACGACGTCCTCTCCTCGATCCACATCGAGGAGCACGAGGTCGACGCCCGTGACACCAAGCTCGGCCCCGAGGAGATCACCCGGGACATCCCGAACGTCTCCGAGGAGGTCCTCGCGGACCTCGACGAGCGCGGCATCATCCGTATCGGTGCCGAGGTCGTCGCCGGCGACATCCTGGTCGGCAAGGTCACGCCCAAGGGTGAGACCGAGCTGACCCCGGAGGAGCGTCTGCTCCGCGCGATCTTCGGTGAGAAGGCGCGCGAGGTCCGTGACACCTCGCTGAAGGTGCCGCACGGCGAGACCGGCAAGGTCATCGGTGTGCGCGTCTTCGACCGCGAGGAGGGCGACGAGCTTCCCCCGGGCGTCAACCAGCTGGTCCGCGTCTACGTGGCCCAGAAGCGCAAGATCACCGACGGTGACAAGCTCGCCGGCCGTCACGGCAACAAGGGCGTCATCTCGAAGATCCTGCCGATCGAGGACATGCCGTTCCTGGAGGACGGCACCCCGGTCGACATCATCCTCAACCCGCTGGGTGTCCCGTCCCGAATGAACCCGGGACAGGTCCTGGAGATCCACCTCGGCTGGCTCGCCAGCCGCGGCTGGGACGTCTCCGGTCTTGCCGATGACTGGGCCCAGCGCCTGCAGGCCATCGGCGCCGACCAGGTCGCGCCGGGAACCAACGTCGCGACCCCGGTCTTCGACGGTGCGCGTGAGGACGAGCTCGCCGGCCTCTTCGAGGCCACGATCCCGAACCGCGACGGCGACCGTCTGGTCCAGCCGTCCGGTAAGGCGAAGCTGTTCGACGGCCGCTCCGGTGAGCCGTTCCCGGACCCGATCTCCGTCGGGTACATGTACATCCTCAAGCTCCACCACCTGGTCGACGACAAGCTCCACGCCCGTTCGACCGGTCCGTACTCGATGATCACCCAGCAGCCGCTGGGTGGTAAGGCCCAGTTCGGTGGCCAGCGATTCGGTGAGATGGAGGTGTGGGCACTGGAGGCGTACGGCGCCGCCTACGCACTCCAGGAGCTGCTGACGATCAAGTCCGACGACGTTACCGGCCGCGTGAAGGTCTACGAGGCCATCGTCAAGGGCGAGAACATCCCCGAGCCCGGCATTCCCGAGTCCTTCAAGGTGCTCATCAAGGAAATGCAGTCGCTCTGCCTCAACGTGGAGGTGCTCTCCTCGGACGGCATGTCCATCGAGATGCGCGACACGGACGAGGACGTCTTCCGCGCGGCGGAGGAGCTCGGTATCGACCTGTCCCGGCGCGAGCCGAGCAGCGTCGAAGAGGTCTGACGGGCCTGACGGGGGGCTCGCCCAAGAGCCCCCCGTCATCCCCGGGACCGTTCAGACCATGATTGAGACTCGACCCCGAAAGAGGGATTGACGCACAGTGCTCGACGTCAACTTCTTCGACGAGCTGCGGATCGGCCTTGCCACCGCGGACGACATCCGAACCTGGTCGCACGGCGAGGTCAAGAAGCCGGAGACCATCAACTACCGCACGCTCAAGCCCGAGAAGGACGGACTCTTCTGCGAGAAGATCTTCGGTCCGACCCGGGACTGGGAGTGCTACTGCGGCAAGTACAAGCGTGTCCGCTTCAAGGGCATCATCTGTGAGCGCTGTGGCGTCGAGGTCACGCGTGCCAAGGTGCGCCGTGAGCGGATGGGCCACATCGAGCTCGCCGCTCCCGTCACGCACATCTGGTACTTCAAGGGTGTTCCGTCGCGTCTGGGCTACCTGCTGGACCTGGCGCCGAAGGACCTCGAGAAGGTCATCTACTTCGCCGCGTACATGATCACGTTCGTGGACGAGGAGCGCCGTACGCGCGATCTGCCGTCGCTGGAGGCCCACGTCTCCGTCGAGCGCCAGCAGGTCGAGAACCGCCGCGACGCCGACCTCGAGGCCCGTGCCAAGAAGCTCGAGACCGACCTGGCCGAGCTCGAGGCCGAGGGTGCCAAGGCCGACGTGCGCCGCAAGGTGCGCGAGGGCGCCGAGCGCGAGATGAAGCAGCTGCGCGACCGTGCCCAGCGCGAGATCGACCGTCTCGACGAGGTGTGGAACCGCTTCAAGAACCTCAAGGTCCAGGACCTCGAGGGCGACGAGCTGCTCTACCGCGAGCTTCGTGACCGGTTCGGCACGTACTTCGACGGTTCGATGGGTGCCGCGGCGCTGCAGAAGCGCCTGGAGTCCTTCGACCTCGAGGAGGAGGCCGAGCGTCTCCGCGAGATCATCCGTACCGGCAAGGGCCAGAAGAAGACCCGTGCGCTCAAGCGCCTCAAGGTCGTCTCGGCGTTCCTGCAGACGTCCAACAGCCCCAAGGGCATGGTGCTCGACTGCGTGCCGGTCATCCCGCCGGACCTGCGTCCGATGGTGCAGCTGGACGGTGGCCGCTTCGCGACCTCCGACCTGAACGACCTGTACCGCCGCGTGATCAACCGCAACAACCGTCTGAAGCGTCTGCTCGACCTCGGTGCTCCCGAGATCATCGTGAACAACGAGAAGCGGATGCTCCAGGAGGCGGTCGACGCCCTCTTCGACAACGGCCGTCGTGGTCGCCCCGTCACGGGCCCCGGCAACCGTCCGCTGAAGTCCCTCAGCGACATGCTGAAGGGCAAGCAGGGTCGTTTCCGTCAGAACCTGCTCGGCAAGCGAGTCGACTACTCGGCGCGTTCCGTCATCGTCGTCGGCCCGCAGCTGAAGCTGCACCAGTGCGGTCTGCCCAAGGCCATGGCGCTGGAGCTCTTCAAGCCGTTCGTGATGAAGCGCCTGGTGGACCTGAACCACGCGCAGAACATCAAGTCGGCCAAGCGCATGGTCGAGCGCGGCCGCACCGTCGTGTACGACGTCCTCGAAGAGGTCATCGCCGAGCACCCGGTGCTGCTGAACCGTGCGCCCACGCTGCACCGCCTCGGCATCCAGGCCTTCGAGCCGCAGCTGGTCGAGGGCAAGGCCATCCAGATCCACCCGCTCGTCTGCACCGCGTTCAACGCGGACTTCGACGGTGACCAGATGGCCGTGCACCTGCCGCTGTCCGCGGAGGCGCAGGCCGAGGCCCGCATCCTGATGCTGTCCTCGAACAACATCCTGAAGCCGGCCGACGGCCGTCCGGTCACCATGCCGACCCAGGACATGGTGCTGGGCCTCTTCTTCCTCACCACGGACGAGGAGGAGCGCGAGGTCATCGGCGAGGGCCGGTCCTTCGGCTCCACCGCCGAGGCGATCATGGCATTCGACGCCCGCGAGCTCTCGCTCCAGGCGAAGATCGACATCCGCTTCCCCGTCGGCACCATCCCGCCGCGCGGCTGGGTTCCCCCGGTCGCCGAGGAGGGTGAGCCGGAGTGGCAGCAGGGTGACTCGTTCCGTCTGCGGACGACCCTGGGCCGTGCGCTCTTCAACGAGCTGCTGCCCGAGGACTACCCGTTCGTCGACTACTCGGTGGGCAAGAAGCAGCTCTCCGAGATCGTCAACGACCTGGCCGAGCGCTACCCCAAGGTCATCGTGGCGGCGACGCTCGACAACCTGAAGGCGGCCGGCTTCTACTGGGCGACCCGTTCCGGTGTCACCGTGGCCATCTCCGACATCGTCGTGCCCGACGCCAAGAAGGCGATCGTCAAGGGCTACGAGGACATGGACGAGAAGGTCCAGAAGCAGTACGAGCGCGGTCTGATCACCAAGGAAGAGCGCACGCAGGAGCTCATCGCGATCTGGACCAAGGCGACCAACGAGGTTGCCGAGGCGATGAACGCGAACTTCCCGAAGACCAACCCGGTCTCCATGATGGTCAACTCGGGTGCTCGCGGAAACATGATGCAGATGCGTCAGATCGCGGGTATGCGTGGTCTGGTGTCCAACGCCAAGAACGAGACGATTCCCCGTCCCATCAAGGCGTCGTTCCGTGAGGGCCTGTCCGTGCTGGAGTACTTCATCTCCACGCACGGTGCCCGTAAGGGTCTGGCTGACACCGCCCTGCGTACCGCCGACTCGGGTTACCTGACCCGTCGTCTGGTGGACGTCTCGCAGGACGTCATCATCCGCGAGGAGGACTGCGGCACCGACCGCGGTCTGAAGCTCAAGATCGCGGAGCGCGCCGCGGACGGCAGCCTGCGCAAGACCGAGGACGTCGAGACCTCGGTGTACGCACGGATGCTCGCCGAGGACGTCGTCGTCGACGGCAAGGTCATCGCACCGGCCAACGTGGACCTCGGTGACGTGCTCATCGACGCCCTCGTCGGCGCCGGCGTGGAGGAGGTCAAGACCCGCTCGGTCCTGACCTGTGAGTCCGCGGTCGGCACGTGTGCGTTCTGCTACGGCCGTTCGCTGGCCACCGGCAAGCTGGTCGACATCGGTGAGGCGGTCGGCATCATCGCCGCCCAGTCCATCGGTGAGCCCGGTACCCAGCTGACGATGCGTACCTTCCACACCGGTGGTGTGGCCGGTGACGACATCACCCAGGGTCTGCCCCGTGTCGTCGAGCTCTTCGAGGCTCGTACGCCCAAGGGTGTCGCCCCGATCTCGGAGGCGGCAGGCCGCGTCCGTATCGAGGAGACCGAGAAGACCAAGAAGCTCGTCGTCACCCCGGACGACGGCAGCGACGAGACGGCGTTCCCGATCTCGAAGCGTGCCCGTCTGCTGGTCGGCGAGGGCGACCACGTCGAGGTGGGCCAGAAGCTCACCGTGGGTGCCACCAACCCGCACGACGTGCTGCGGATCCTCGGTCAGCGCGCGGTCCAGGTCCACCTGGTCGGCGAGGTCCAGAAGGTCTACAACTCGCAGGGTGTGTCGATCCACGACAAGCACATCGAGATCATCATCCGGCAGATGCTGCGCCGTGTGACGATCATCGAGTCCGGCGACGCGGAGCTGCTGCCGGGCGAGCTGGTCGAGCGCTCGAAGTTCGAGACCGAGAATCGTCGTGTGGTCACCGAGGGCGGTCACCCCGCCTCCGGCCGTCCGCAGCTGATGGGTATCACCAAGGCCTCGCTGGCGACCGAGTCGTGGCTGTCGGCGGCGTCCTTCCAGGAGACGACCAGGGTTCTGACGGACGCGGCGATCAACGCCAAGTCCGACTCCCTGATCGGCCTCAAGGAGAACGTCATCATCGGTAAGCTCATCCCGGCCGGTACGGGCCTGTCCCGCTACCGCAACATCCGGGTCGAGCCGACCGAGGAGGCCAAGGCCGCGATGTACTCGGCCGTCGGCTACGACGACATCGACTACTCGCCGTTCGGCACCGGCTCCGGCCAGGCCGTTCCGCTGGAGGACTACGACTACGGTCCGTACAACCAGTAGGCAAGTGCGTGAAGGGCGGTCACCCCACGGGGTGGCCGCCCTTCGGCGTACCCCGGCCCGCGGGGTGCGCGTGGCCATTTGTTTTGACCGGAGTCCATACGGTAGGTACGCTCAGACCTTGTGCCTGGGGTGTGCCTGGGCTCGCGTGCGTGTCCTCAACCGCATGGCGAGTTCGATATCGGCCACCGCAATCTGCGCCCTTCCCGCCTTGCGGCGGGAGTCTGCAGCATTCGACACACCCGACCGCGTGGGTCGGCGACGTTCCAGGTTAGTTTCACAGACGGCACACAGAAACCGGAGAAGTAGTGCCTACGATCCAGCAGCTGGTCCGGAAGGGCCGGCAGGACAAGGTCGAGAAGAACAAGACGCCCGCACTCGAGGGTTCCCCTCAGCGCCGTGGCGTCTGCACGCGTGTGTTCACGACCACCCCGAAGAAGCCGAACTCGGCCCTGCGTAAGGTCGCGCGTGTGCGTCTGACCTCCGGCATCGAGGTCACGGCCTACATCCCGGGTGAGGGACACAACCTGCAGGAGCACTCCATCGTGCTCGTGCGTGGTGGCCGTGTGAAGGACCTGCCGGGTGTTCGTTACAAGATCATCCGCGGTTCCCTCGACACCCAGGGTGTCAAGAACCGCAAGCAGGCCCGCAGCCGCTACGGCGCCAAGAAGGAGAAGTAAGAATGCCTCGTAAGGGCCCCGCCCCGAAGCGCCCGGTCATCATCGACCCGGTTTACGGTTCTCCTCTGGTGACCTCGCTCATCAACAAGCTCCTGCTCAACGGCAAGCGTTCCACTGCCGAGCGGATCGTCTACGGCGCCATGGAAGGCCTCCGCGAGAAGACCGGCGCAGACCCGGTCATCACGCTGAAGCGCGCCCTCGAGAACGTCAAGCCCTCTCTCGAGGTCAAGTCCCGCCGTGTCGGTGGCGCCACCTACCAGGTGCCGATCGAGGTCAAGCCCGGTCGCGCTGCCACCCTCGCGCTCCGCTGGGTCGTGGGTTACTCCCGCGCCCGCCGTGAGAAGACCATGACCGAGCGCCTCATGAACGAACTGCTCGACGCCTCCAACGGCCTCGGCGCTTCGGTCAAGAAGCGTGAGGACACGCACAAGATGGCCGAGTCCAACAAGGCCTTCGCGCACTACCGCTGGTAGTCGCTACCCACATCGAGACCGAGAGAAGATTGAGCCTTATGGCCACCACTTCGCTTGACCTGGCCAAGGTCCGCAACATCGGGATCATGGCCCACATCGACGCGGGCAAGACGACGACCACCGAGCGCATCCTGTTCTACACCGGTGTGAGCTACAAGATCGGTGAGGTCCACGACGGCGCTGCCACGATGGACTGGATGGAGCAGGAGCAGGAGCGCGGCATCACGATCACGTCCGCCGCGACGACCTGTCACTGGCCGCTCGAGGACGTCGATCACACCATCAACATCATCGACACCCCGGGTCACGTCGACTTCACCGTCGAGGTGGAGCGTTCGCTTCGTGTCCTCGACGGTGCCGTCACGGTGTTCGACGGTGTCGCCGGTGTCGAGCCCCAGTCCGAGACTGTCTGGCGTCAGGCGGACCGCTACGGCGTGCCGCGTATCTGCTTCGTCAACAAGCTCGACCGCACCGGTGCCGAGTTCCACCGCTGTGTCGACATGATCGTGAACCGCCTCGGCGCGACCCCGATCGTCATGCAGCTTCCGATCGGTGCCGAGGCAGACTTCAAGGGCGTCGTCGACCTCGTTCGTATGAAGGCTCTTGTCTGGTCCGCAGAGGCCACCAAGGGCGAGATGTACGACGTCGTCGACATCCCGGCCACGCACACCGAGGCTGCCGACGAGTGGCGCGGCAAGCTGGTCGAGACGGTTGCGGAGAACGACGAAGAGATCATGGAGCTGTACCTGGAGGGCCAGGAGCCCACCGAGGAGCAGCTGTACGCCGCGATCCGTCGTATCACCATCGCTTCCGGCAAGGGCGGCGACACCACGGTCACTCCGGTGTTCTGTGGTACCGCGTTCAAGAACAAGGGCGTCCAGCCCCTGCTCGACGCCGTTGTGCGCTACCTCCCCTCCCCCCTGGACGTCGAGGCCATCGAAGGCCACGACGTGAAGGACGCGGAGCAGGTCGTCTCGCGCAAGCCGTCCGAGAGCGAGCCGCTGTCGGCGCTCGCCTTCAAGATCGCGAGCGACCCGCACCTCGGCAAGCTCACCTTCATCCGGATCTACTCCGGTCGCCTGGAGGCCGGCACCTCGGTGCTGAACTCCGTCAAGGGCAAGAAGGAGCGCATCGGCAAGATCTACCGTATGCACGCGAACAAGCGTGAGGAGATCGACGCCGTGGGCGCCGGCGACATCGTCGCCGTCATGGGCCTGAAGCAGACCACCACCGGTGAGACGCTGTGCGACGAGAAGAACCCGGTCATCCTGGAGTCCATGGACTTCCCGGCGCCGGTCATTCAGGTCGCCATCGAGCCCAAGTCCAAGGGTGACCAGGAGAAGCTGGGTGTCGCCATCCAGCGTCTCGCGGAGGAGGACCCCTCCTTCCAGGTTCACTCGGACGAGGAGACCGGCCAGACCATCATCGGTGGTATGGGCGAGCTTCACCTCGACGTCCTCGTCGACCGTATGCGCCGCGAGTTCAAGGTCGAGGCCAACGTCGGCAAGCCGCAGGTCGCGTACCGCGAGACGATCCGCAAGACCGTCGAGCGTCACGACTACACCCACAAGAAGCAGACCGGTGGTACCGGTCAGTTCGCCAAGGTGCAGATCGCGATCGAGCCCATCGAGGGCGGCGAGGCGTCGTACGAGTTCGTGAACAAGGTCACCGGTGGCCGTATCCCGCGGGAGTACATCCCGTCGGTGGACGCCGGTGCGCAGGAAGCCATGCAGTTCGGCATCCTGGCCGGGTACGAGATGACGGGCGTCCGCGTCATTCTTCTCGACGGTGGCTACCACGAGGTCGACTCCTCCGAGCTCGCGTTCAAGATTGCCGGCTCGCAGGCCTTCAAGGAGGCCGCGCGCAAGGCTTCGCCCGTGCTTCTCGAGCCGATGATGTCCGTCGAGGTCACCACGCCCGAGGACTACATGGGTGAGGTCATCGGCGACATCAACTCCCGCCGTGGCCAGATCCAGGCCATGGAGGAGCGCAGCGGCGCTCGCGTCGTGAAGGGCCTCGTGCCCCTCTCGGAGATGTTCGGCTACGTCGGAGACCTCCGCAGCAAGACCTCGGGTCGCGCAAGCTACTCGATGCAGTTCGACTCCTACGCCGAGGTTCCCAGGAACGTCGCCGAGGAGATCATCGCGAAGGCCAAGGGCGAGTAACTCACCCGAGTTCACGCTTTAGGCTTGACACCATCCGCCGGGGTTCGCCCCGACCCGGGAACGGACCCCGGCGGCTGGCTTCCCAGCAAAGATCACCTGGCGCCGATGAGTAAGGCGTACAGAACCACTCCGTAGGAGGACCCCAGTGGCGAAGGCGAAGTTCGAGCGGACTAAGCCGCACGTCAACATCGGCACCATCGGTCACATCGACCACGGTAAGACGACCCTCACGGCCGCCATTACCAAGGTGCTGCACGACGCGTACCCGGACCTGAACGAGGCCTCGGCCTTCGACCAGATCGACAAGGCTCCTGAGGAGCGCCAGCGCGGTATCACCATCTCCATCGCGCACGTCGAGTACCAGACCGAGTCGCGTCACTACGCCCACGTCGACTGCCCCGGTCACGCGGACTACATCAAGAACATGATCACGGGTGCGGCGCAGATGGACGGCGCCATCCTCGTGGTCGCGGCCACCGACGGCCCGATGCCGCAGACCAAGGAGCACGTGCTCCTGGCCCGCCAGGTCGGCGTTCCGTACATCGTCGTCGCCCTGAACAAGGCCGACATGGTGGACGACGAGGAGATCCTGGAGCTCGTCGAGCTCGAGGTGCGTGAGCTCCTCTCCGAGTACGAGTTCCCGGGCGACGACCTGCCGGTCGTCAAGGTCTCGGCGCTCAAGGCTCTCGAGGGCGACAAGGAGTGGGGCCAGTCGGTCCTGAACCTGATGGCCGCCGTCGACGAGGCGATCCCGCAGCCCGAGCGTGACGTCGACAAGCCGTTCCTGATGCCGATCGAGGACGTCTTCACGATCACCGGTCGTGGCACCGTCGTCACCGGTCGTATCGAGCGTGGTGTCCTCAAGGTCAACGAGACCGTCGACATCGTCGGTATCAAGACCGAGAAGACCACCACCACGGTCACCGGCATCGAGATGTTCCGCAAGCTGCTCGACGAGGGCCAGGCGGGCGAGAACGTCGGTCTGCTCCTCCGTGGCATCAAGCGCGAGGACGTCGAGCGCGGCCAGGTCATCATCAAGCCGGGTTCGGTTACGCCGCACACCAGCTTCGAGGCCCAGGCCTACATCCTGTCGAAGGACGAGGGTGGCCGTCACACCCCGTTCTTCAACAACTACCGCCCGCAGTTCTACTTCCGTACCACGGACGTGACCGGCGTCGTGACCCTCCCCGAGGGCACCGAGATGGTCATGCCGGGCGACAACACCACCATGACCGTCGAGCTGATCCAGCCCGTCGCCATGGAGGAGGGCCTCAAGTTCGCCATCCGTGAGGGTGGCCGGACCGTGGGCGCCGGCCAGGTCACCAAGATCAACAAGTAATTGTTGGTTTGACCTGGTAGCTCGCTGAGCTGCAAGAAGGGCCCCGCACCGTGAGGTGCGGGGCCCTTCGTCGTTTTCGGTTGCCGGGCCGGCGCCGGGGCGATGCCGGCCCCGGCCGACCCGTTCAGCCTTCGGCGTCGGGGCGAGGTGCCCAGGACCAGGGGTGCGCGTCGGGGCCGAGGCCGATGGCCGTCGCGCCCCGGGCGCGCAGGTGGAGAGCGACACCGTCGATGCACGGCGTACCAGTGGTGCGGGTCAACAGGCGTCCGTTGAAATGCAGTTGGATCCGACCGGCCAGATCCCGGCCGAGGAGTGCGGTACCCGTGGGGCCGGTGGCGGCGGACACCGAGCCGTACCCGTCGAAGCGGTCGGCGGGCAGCTGCTCCCCGTCGGCCGTCAGCCGGGCCAGCCGGGCGGACGCGCTGCCGCGCGAGTCGGTTGCCGAGGCGCGCCGCCACGGCCGCTCGGTGCGGTAGAGCAGCTGTACGGAGCCGTCCTCGCCGGCCAGCGCGGCGGGGGAGTCGACCGCGACCGGGAGGCGTCCGGGCGGCCGGTGGGCCGGCGGCAGGCCCGGTGCGTCCTGCGCCCAGTGGTGCACGGTGCCACGGCCCGCGCCGAACACGTGGACCAGGCCGGCGCCGTCCACCACGGTGGACAGTCCGTCCTGGATCTCGGCGAAACCGCCGAGCGGCTGCCATGCGCTCCAGCTGCCGTCGGCCTGCCGGACCCGGGTGCTGACGCCCTTGTCCGCGTTGCGCACGAACAGATGGACCCGGCCGTCCGGCGCGGTGACGGCCACGGGTATGCCGATGCGCCGGCCCCGGTCGTCGTTGCGCTCCGGGTTGCCGAGACCCCGCCAGGCGCGGAACGGGCCGCCGGGGGAACTCTGCTCCAGCAGCACGATCTCCCGGGCGTTGTTTCCGCCGTGGCCGCCGATCGCCGAGAAGCGCAGAGCGAAGAGCAGGTGGCGGCCGTCCGGCAGAGCCGTCGAGCCCAGCACGGGTGCGAGCGGGCCGCCGCCGAGGTCGTACGGCTCACCCCATCGGCCGCTGCCCGGCTCTGCCTCCCGCCAGCGCACCGCGCGCAGCCCCAGCACCCCGTACGCGGCGAGCCGCCCGTCCGGTTCGGACGCGACGGCCGTGCGCGGGCCGGGGTAGCGGTGGTGGGTGGAGCGGACCCAGCCCTTCTTGTTGGTGAGGGGGCGCTTGCCGCCGACGCCGTAGTCGCCGCACCCGCCGCTGTTGCCGCACTGCCAGTCCGCGTCGCCGCCGTACGGGACGAGAGGGGCGGCTTTCCTCCGGAGCACGGTGTCCGGCAGGTTCTTCGGCCAGTGCCGGTTGTAGTAGCCGCGGAACGAGGTGGCGGCGAACGCCGGGACCTCGCCGCCGTCCTGGGTGGACTCGGCGACCCACTGGACCATCGCGGTCCAGCTGAACGACGCCACCGCGGTGTGGTCCGCGTGGTCCGAGTAGCCGCGCTGCTCGGAGTCCCTCTTACGGGTCGCCTCGTCGCTGTACTGGATGTCCGGATCGGGGTCCAGCGTCTGTATGACGGTGGGCCGGTAGCGGTCCATCAGTCCGACGAGGACATCGACGAGCTGGTCGTAGTCGTACCCCCCGGCCCTGCGCACCGGCGAGTCGTCGGCCACGACGGTCGGCAGTTCCAGAACCCGGTCGCGCCACAGGCTCGGCAGGCCCAGCCGGTAGTTGCGCATGGTGTGCATGGCGAGATTGAGGAAGATCAGGTCGACCCGGCGTGCGCCGTTGGTCAGTGTGTTGATCTCGGCCCGCCGGTCGCCGCGGAGGGTGGCGACGCCCTTCTGCCACTCGGTGAACTTGGGCAGCCCCAGCAGCGTCGCGTATGCCTGCCGCAGACCCTGGTGGCGGGCGGAGGAGTACGCGTTCTTGTCGGGGGCCGGCCGAGGGTGGCCCGGCATTCTGTTGACCCCGTTCGCCTCACCCGCGGTGACGTACACACACACCAGCGGCACACCGGAGTCCAGCATCTGCTGGGTGTCGGGGTTCATGAAGTACAGGTCGTCGTCCGGGTGCGCCAGTATCTGCATCAGCTGCGCACGCCGGGAGCTGGCTATCGGGATGCCGGGCGCGGGGTCGGCGACCGGCCCGGCGCGCCGCGGCGCGGGCACGGCGCACGAAGTGAGCGCGGTGGCCGACACACTCGCGGCGAGGGCGGTGATCGCCGCGACGACGCTGCGCCGCCGGGGCCGGTTCCGGGCATGGCTCAGCCTGGACACAACTCGCTCGTTCACTTGTGCTCCGTCCGCTTCCCCCCGCAGCGGCCGGGCTGCGCGCCCCCGTCTGCGTACTGTGATCTCCCCAGGGCGGACTGGCTGGTCAGGAGCCCTTCCGCGATCAACTAGACGGAGCTCGGGCGGGCCGGGTTGCTTCACGGCGGGGCGATGTGACGCAACAGGCCCTGCGGGAGGAAAGGGAGTCGCGCAGGGCCTGCGTACTCATTGGCGACTGAGTACGTCATCGCTTCTGCGGGCGGGGGCAGGGCGCTTGGATGGGCCCATGAGTACGACGCCCTCACCCGAGCGCCCCCCTCGGCCCACCGAGCCGCAGTCCCGCCGCGACACGCGGATGGTGATCGTGACGTTCACGGTGCTGGCCGTGTCCTTGGGGCTCATCGCCCTGCTCGCGAAGGGATGCGAGTCGATGGCGGGCGGCCGGGTGATGTCGGAAGCGGCGTACCGCGAGCATCTGCGGCACACCGAGGAGGCGGGCGAGGACGCGGTGCGGCGGCTGGGCGTGGACCCGGCATCAGTGATCGACGGGCACGAGACGGCCAACGCCTCCTGCAAGGACGACCTCGGTATGGACTCGGAGGGCGTCACACGTGACCAGCCGACCGTCAGATGGGCGCCCGACTTCGCGAACCGTGCCGCGTACGTGGCAGCGGTCGAGACCCTCCGCGACAAATGGTCCGCGCAGGGACTGACGGTGGAGGACGTCGCCGCCCCCGCACAGGGCGAGCCGGGAGCCGGGCTGCCGGGGATCCGGGCGACGGACGACCGCGGCATCGAACTGCTGCTGCGCCCCGACTGGTACTCCGGGGAGCCGACGCTCGTCGCCGACGGGGGATGCGTACGGCACGAGGGGTACCTGGTGGAGTGGGAGTGACGGCAACCGTGCTGCGGGAGCGTGACCCGGTGTCCCTCGTGCCCGGTGTCAGCGCAGCGTCGGCATCTCACCGTTCTCCGCCCGCCTGAGCGTCACCCCCGGCAGCCCCCGCAGCCGGCGCGCCGCGACGGCCGCGAGGTCGTCCGCCGTCGGGGGGCGGCGGCCGAGACCGATGGCGTAGCGGGTCGGGGCCGTGGTGACGGGGCGGGGCCAGGCGTGGATGTCCGGGGTCGGCAGGTCGGACAGGGCGGAAAGGTCGGACAGCAGAGCGCGCATCCGGCCCCGTACCCGGCCGTCGTCGCGGGGGTCCGCCGTCACCACGGCCCAGGCCGCGTGGCGGCGGTGGAGCGGGGGAGGGGCCAGGAGGTCGTCGGCCGACGACGAGTCCAGGAGCTCCCAGGCGCGGAACAGTTCCTGCGTGAGCAGATCGCGCATTCCGGCCGTGACCTGGTCGGTGCAGGGACGCACCGGCTCGGTCGGGGTCATGACCGTGACCGGCAGGTCGGGGCGCGCGGCGCCGTCCACCGGCTCGCGCCAGTCCCACGCGGCCCACGTCGCGAAGAAGTGCCGCAGCAGCTCCGTGGGCGGCAGGTCACCCGCCTCGCGCACGGTCCTGGCGGACAGCACCGACCAGGCCAGGCCCGGCAGTGTGCCGAACGGTGCCGAGTCCAGGCCCCGTGCCCTCGCCCACGCCTTGACCTGCCCGGCCAGCCGGGAGAACGCTTCCTCGCGCGCGCCGACCGAGGCGAGCACCGCATCGGCGTCGCTCACCGCGCTCAGGGCGACCGCCGCCGCCTCGCCCAGCTCGGTCCGGCGGTCCACCGCTTCGGCGGGCCGCATCGTCCCGGTGGCCACGACGACCAGGTCCACGTCCAGTCCGTCCACGCGCAACCGCAACCCGGGCACCCGGGCCCCGACCACCTCGCGCATGTCCGACGCCTGGGGGAGCGCGTCCGTCAACCGGGCCTGTACGGCAGCCATGTCGGCCGCGCCCGGCAGCGCAGCCACCAGGTCCAGGTCCGCGCCGGGCAGCGCGCACCCCATGCGCCGGGAGCCGACGACGTGTACGACACCGTCACCGAGCGCCTCCGCGATGCGCCGGGCGGTCGTTTCGGCGTGGCCGGGGACCTCGTACGAAGCGGTGGGGGCCGGGTCCGGCATCCAGCGGATCTTGCCCGTGCCGAGGGCCACGGTCGCCCGCACCCGCATCGGCTCGTCGCCGCGCCGGGACAGCAGTGCCAGCTCCCCGACCCGCACGGGCACCGGGGTGAGCCGCGCGCCGCAGTGTTCGGCGAGCGCGTGCGGATCGGTGGTCCGGCCCAGGCTCAGATGCGGGGTGAAGCCCTCGCGCCGGCCGCGGCAGCGGGGGAAGTGCCGCACCAGCGTCCGGTGCAGCTCGGCCCACGGCTTCCCGCCGCCGGCCGCGGGGTCGAGCCAGACGGTGGCGTCGTCGCGGTGCCCGAACCAGTGCACGCCCTCCAGCCGGGCGTCGAAGGGGGCCGACGTCGCGGCGGCTGCCGCGAGCACCGTGGCCGCCTGCGCGAACGCGTGCTCCGGCACGAAACCGAAGAGCACGTTGACATGTGGCGGCCAACGGTGGATCTGCGGGTCGTGGTCTCGGCGGATGTCCTGCAGCGGCGGCCACAGCTCCCGGGGCGGAATCCACGCCAGCGCCGTACGGGCCGTCGGCCGCACGTCCAGGACGTTCTCGTCGTGGGTGTCCGCGCCCAGTTCGGCCGCCACCCCGTAGTGGTCCGAGATGTACAGGCCGTCGGCCGTGGGGGTGTCGCCGTACAACTCGGCCCGGCGCACCCGTAGTCCTTCGGAGCGCAGCAGCACCCGGTCCAGCCGGGAGACCCGGCCGGTCAGGGAGGAGACGGCGGCGAGTGGGTTGGTGCCAGGGTCGAAGGTCGGCGTGGTGTCCTCGGGCCCGTGGGCCTCGCTCCACGCGTCGCGCATCCCCAGCGTCCGCTGAGGTGTGTCCCCGCCGTCGTTGAAGTCGCCCATCAGGACCAGATCGCCGTCGAGCCCCGCCGATCCCTCGGCGATACGGGCCAGTTCGGCATCACGCCGGGCGGCACCGTTCTCGGAGTGGTCGCTGCTGAGATGGGTCGCGGCGACCACGAGCGGCTGTGCTCCGGTCTCCACGACGAGCGCCGCGACGGCCTTGTGCGGTCCGAGCGCATGGTGCGCCGCTTCGCGGACGGGCAGCCGGCTGAGCAGCAGCAGACCGCAGTTGTCGACGTCCCGGCCGCCCGGGTCCGTCCCCAGCGTCCAGTCAGCGCGTACCCACGGCTCGCGCAGCAACAGGGCGAGGAGCTCCGGCTCGGCCTCCTGGAGCGCGATCACATCCATGTCGGCGTCGCGGAGGGCGGCGAGCAGCAGCGGCCTGCGCCGGGCGCTGTCGATGCGGTCGGCGTCGTAGCGGTCCCAGAGGGTGTTCCAGGTCAGCACGCGCACCGCGCCCGTCCGCGGCGCGATGCCGCGCGGGGAAGGCGCGGGTGTCCAGCCGTTCCCGTCCCAGGCGTACGGCGTCCGCGCCTCGAAGAACGGCGCCCGCAGTCTGCGGGCCTCCCGTACCCGTCCGGCATCCGTCGCGTCGATCCGGTCCACGCCCGTGGTCCGGTCCCACACGACCTCGCCGTCGGCCTCGAAGAACAGCACCCGGTGCCACGGAATCTCGCCGCCGGGCACGAACGCGGGCAGCGGTACGCGCTTGGGGGCGGCCCCGCGCTGCAGGATGCCGATCACGAAGCGGGCCGGGTCGAACCGTGCGTCCCAGCGCACCCGGTGGTAGATCTCCTCGCTCGTACGCACGGTCAGACCTCTTCCTCGACGGTTCCGCTCGCACCGATGTACCAGGTGCGGTGGGCCTCGCCGGGGTACGGCGGGCCGAAGCGGTGCAGCTGAGCGGTGAGCACCTCCGGCGGAACGGGGTGCTCGCGACGCTCGTTGCGCCGGATCAGCTCGTCCTCGTCGACGAGGACCACAGCATGGGTGACCAGGGCGTCACGGCGGTCGGCGACCGAGCGCACCAGCGAGCGCTGCTGCCGGTTGAGGGACGTGGCGTCCCACACCACGGTCCCTCCGGCGGCCAGGGCCGCGTCCAGCCGGTCGAGGCCGGTGCGCAGGACGTTCCCGTTGGCCTTCTGGTCGGCCCGGGAGCCGCGGGCCTCCCGCAGATCGTCGAGGGAGACGTAGGCCGCCACCCCGGCGAGCTGCCGGGCGAAGGTGCTCTTCCCGCTGCCCGAGGGGCCGACCATCTGGATCAGTGTCGGGAACTCGCCGGAACGCCAGCGCCAGGTCGCGGCGACAGCCTCCTCGACACCGCCGATCCGCCCCTGTGCATACGCCTCGCGTGCTTCGGCGCGGCAACGGTCGGCGGCATCCGGCGCCAGGTCGGCGAACGCGCCCCGCAGCCCGGCCTCGTCCAGCCCGTCGATGTCCTCGGCGTGCAGTGCCGACCACTCCACCTGCTCGCGCGCCTCGTCGGATCCGGCGGTAGCCCGGGCGACGGCGTGCAGCACGCCGAGGTCGGCGGCGTGCGACAGGTGCACCAGACCGGCCCGCCGGGCCTCGTCCGGATACGGCCGGTGCAACGCCGGATGCAGCCCGACGAGGTCCGCGACGCGCCGCGCGAGCGGCATCCCGAGCGGGGAGGCGAGCTTCGGCGCCAGCGCGGCGCGGCGGTGGCGGTGCAGCATCGCGGCCAGGACGCCGGCGAGCCGGTCGTCGCCGGTCCGGCCGCCCGAGTCCAGTCGCGCGACGGCGTCGGTGTCCCCGTCGGCGACACCGACAGCCTCGCCGAGCGCCCGCACGTCGGCCGCGGCCCCCGACCGTACGTCCCACAGTGCCGCGCCCGGACCGAGGCCGTTCGCGACCACGGCCGTGTGCATCCAGTGCGTGTCGGTCTGCACATGTCCCGCCCGCACCCACTTGGCGACCCGCTGTCCGAACTCCTCGGCCATGAAGCCCTCGGCGCTGCGGACGACGTATCCCTCCTGCCGCCCGAGGTCCAACTTCAGCGCCCGCAGCGCCCGTTCGTCGAAGACACCCCGCCAGAGCACGCGCGGTACGGGGATCCCGAGCCCCCGCAGGAACCGGACGGTCCAGTCCCAGTCCGGGCACCAGCCGAGTTCGTCCCACACGGAGAACCCGTAGAAGTAGCTCTCCAGCCCTTCATAGGCGATCGAGTGGCGGGCGTACATGTTCTCCCCGCACACCCGCCAGCCCTCGGGGATCGCCTGCCCGACCCGTCCTTGCAGTGCTTTGACCCAGGCCCGCGACGGGTGATGCGCGGAGTCCAGCGAGCGGGCGTGCAGCCCGTCGGCGTACAGCGTGGTGTTCTCGCCGTCGAGTTTCTCGGTGACGACGACCTCGCGGCCGAGCAGCCCGGACAGGTCGGTGACCCGGACATCGTCCGCGGTCGCCCCGGGCGACCAGGGCAGATGCCGGGTCCGTGGATAGTGCGTACGCATGGTGGCCGTTCCCCCGTGTCTACTGCTGCCGCCGTCACTGTAGGTGGCGGTGGGGAGGTGCTTCGAAGCATTTACGCGCCCGGGGCCGCCGTTGGGACGGCTCGGTAGGTCCGTGCGCTCTGTCCCTCGGAAGCTTTCACCCACCGGGGTGAGGCGGTCCGGCGATGTGCCGCCGGGGAGGCCCCGCGCCCGTACCGTCCGGGTATGAAACCGAAGGCCGGGCGGGCACTGACTTTCGCCATGGTGTTGCTCACCGTGACGACCGGGATGATCGAGGCGGTCTCGTTCCTCGCGCTCGGTCCGGTCTTCGCGGCCGTCCAGACCGGCAGTTTGCTGCTGCTCGGGTTCGCCGTCGCCGGGACCGGCGGCATCTCGGTCGCGGCGACGGCGGCCTCCCTGGCGGGCTTCGCGGTGGGGGCGGTCGGCGGCTCGCGGGCGGAGTCGGCGATCGACAGCCGGGGCCGACGGTGGTTCACCGCTGCCCTCGTGGGGGAGGGCGTCCTGCTGAGCGCGTCGGCGTTCGTGATCTGGCGCGTCGGCATCGAGCGCCCGGGCGGCGCGGTGGACGGGCGCCACCTCGCGGCGATCGGCATGGTGGCCTGCGCCATGGGGGTACGCAACGTGACCGCGCTGCGGGTGAACGTGCCGGGCGTCACCACCACGGTGGCGACCTCGGCCCTGACCGGACTGCTCGTCGCACTCCACCCGCTGGCGGCCGACAGCCGGGTCCGCTCGGGCGTCGGGGTGGAGTTCCGGCGGCTTGCGTCGATCCTCGCCATGTTCTCCGGCGCCCTGTTCGGTGCGTGGCTGCTGGCGCAGTGGGTCGATCCGGCGGTGGTACTGGCCGTCCCGGCCGGGCTCGTCCTCGTGCTCGGCCTGAGCCTGTCGGCGCTGCCCCGGGAGCGGACGTCGGTGCCGGGCTGACCCGTCTCGGCTCCGACCGTCGGGCCACGGCTACTCGAACGGACCGCGGCGGGTGAGCCGAGGGACCGCGAACGGCATCTCCGGTTCCTCCGCCGTCCCGCTCTCCTGCCGCAGCGCGGAGAGCGCCATCAGATGCGGATCCTGCAGAAGCAGCCGGGCATGGAGCGCCCGTAGGGCGGGACCTGGCTCCGTGCCCAGTTCCGCCACGACCCGGCTGCGGTGGTCCGAGTACACCGTCAGCGCCTCGTTGCCGCGGTCGGACCGGTACAGCGCGAGCATCAGCAGCCAGATGAAGCGCTCCCGCAGCGGATACTTGTGCACCGCGTAGTGCAGGAACGGCACCGCGTTGCGGTGTCTGCCGAGCTCCAGCTCCAGCTCCGCCCGGACCTCCATGTCCGCGAGGAACCGCTCCTGGCGGTACAGCCGTTCACGTTCCAGCATGGGCCCGTCGAGCCCTTCGACGAGAGGGCCCGTCGACATCGTCCGTGCCCTCTCCAGCAGGCGTGCCCCCTCCAGGATCTCGCCCCTGTGGGCCGCGGCGATGCCGGCTGCCGCGAGCTGTTCGTACACGTACATGTCAACTTCGGCGTCACGTACATCCAGCAGGTATCCGCTGCCGGACCACTCCAGGGACACCCCGCCTGCCGTCTGTTCCTCGGTCGCCAGCAGGCCGCGCAGACCGGAGACCGACTTCTGGATCAGGTTCTTGGCGTAGGCCGGGTAATCGTCGTCCCACAGGGATTCGATGAGCTGATCGATGCCCGTTTCCAGGCCCGGCCTGAGCAATAACACGGCCAGCAGGGAACGTTGTTTCGGCGGGCCCAGCTCGATGACCTCCGATCCGCGGGTGACCTGAAGCGGACCGAAGAGGCGGAAGCGGAGTCTTGACGGGTCCTGGTTGTCGCAGGAATCAGAACGGCGGAACAGCACACCAGACATGTCTCTCCCCCAGAGAATCGGCGCAGCAAGCACTAAGTAATACCGGCGAGTTCCAGCCGGCGGCAGGTCGATTGAGATCGACATCACGTTGCGCGCCATCTTGACGTCGCTCCGGGCGTGTGACCGCCAGGAGGGCCCGAGCGCCGTGAGGCCACGGAGGCCGGCCTGTCCCCGGGGCGCCTCTGATGCTCGGAATCGGCATGTGGGTGCTGATGCTGGCCGGGTCAGGCGTCCTGCACCGCTACCTGTGGGTCCGCCTGGTCCGCGACACGACCGGGCCCGGGACCCCGGGGCGCCGGCTGGGTACGGGGGCGGTGGTGCTCTCGGCACTGGCCGCCCCCGGCACGCGGATCGTCACCCCGCTCTTCGACCCCTCGGACGACGGGGCCGGGCGCTGGGTGGCCTGGCCCGGTTACACCCTGATCGGCGTCCTGCTCTATCTGCTGCTCACGCTGGCCGTTCTCGAGGTGCCCCGGGCACTGCTGCTGCGCAGGTGGCGGCGCCAGGACGGGCAGGGAACGGCCGCGGCGCCCGAGCCGGAGCGGGAGGCGGTCGGCGCCGCAGTCTCCGGCACTCCCGCCGTACCGCCCGTCCCGAGCCGGGAGACGTCCGCGCCGCCCGAGCCGGCCCCCGCCCCCTCCGGCGGCCGGCCGGTCGGCCGCCGGCTCGTGCTCGGCCGGGCGGTGGGCGTGCTGGCCGGGGCCACGGCCCTGGGCACCGTGGGTTACGGCATGTCGAAGGCGCTCGGCGATCCGACGATCAAGCGGGTGCCGGTCACCCTCTCCAAGGTGAACGCCCGCCTGGCCGGTCTGCGCATCGCCGTGGTGAGCGACATCCACCTGGGGCCGATGCTCGGGCGCTCCCACACCCAGCGGATCGTCCGGATGACCAACGAGCTCCAGGCCGACCTCGTGACGATCGTCGGCGACCTGGCCGACGGCACCGCCTCACAGCTCGGCCCGGCGGCCCGTCCCCTGCGGGGACTGGAGTCGCGGTACGGCAGCTTCTTCGTCACCGGGAACCACGAGTACCTCTACGACGGTGTGGAGGACTGGCTGGACGAGATGCGGGCGGTCGGCGTCCGTCCGCTGGTCAACGAGCGGGTGGAGATCCGGCACAACGGTGCCTTCCTCGATCTGGCCGGGGTGGAGGACCTGGCGGGGGAGGAGACCGGCCGGGGTCCCGACCTGGAACGGGCGCTGGCCGGCCGGGACACCTCGCGCCCTGTGGTGCTCCTGGCTCACCAGCCGGTGTTCGCCGAGGAGGCCGCCCGGCACGGTGTGGATCTCCAGCTGTCCGGGCACACCCACGGCGGGCAGATGTTCCCGCTGACCGCGGTGACGGCGCTCGCCAATCCGGTGAGCGCGGGCCTCGGCAAGGTGGACGACACGACCCTGTACGTGACGAGCGGCGCCGGCTTCTTCGGCCCGCCGGTCCGGGTCGGTGCCCCCGCGGAGATCACCCTGCTCGAACTGCGCGCGCCGGCGCCGTGACGGCTGCCGGTCCGGGCGCCCCCCGCCCGGACCGGCAGCACCCACGCGCCGCCCCGCACGGGGTGTTCCGCGTGCCCCTGTTTGACACGCAACCCCCGCGGGGTAATCTCTTCGGCTCGATTGGCCATGGCCAGGGCCCGTGTGGCAGACTGTCCGGGTTGCTCGGTTGAGTGCCGATGCTGCGCGCCTCCCGCCGGGAGGACCGGAAGCGAGTCCCACAGTACTCGTCGACCCCCAGCGGGTCGGACGTACGGGAATCTTTCGGGAAGCGTCAGTGCGGTGCCGGCCAGGCACTCGGTGGGAGTTCTTCCCCCGGTCCCGCGGTCTTCAGGCCCGCAACCCCTTGGTTGGGAAATCCTTCGGGAGATCTTCGTAGAGGGAGTGCGACACGCCCGACCGCGGGGGTCGGAGAAGAAAGCACGACCCATCGAGTCCAGAGCGTTTCACTAGACAAAGGACTACTGAGTAGCCATGGCGGGACAGAAGATCCGCATCCGGCTCAAGGCCTACGACCACGAGGTCATCGACTCCTCGGCGAAGAAGATCGTCGAGACGGTGACCCGCACTGGTGCGTCGGTCGCAGGCCCGGTGCCGCTGCCCACTGAGAAGAACGTGTACTGCGTCATCAAGTCGCCGCACAAGTACAAGGACTCGCGCGAGCACTTCGAGATGCGCACGCACAAGCGCCTGATCGACATCCTCGACCCGACGCCCAAGACCGTTGACTCGCTGATGCGCCTGGACCTTCCGGCCGGCGTTGACATCGAGATCAAGCTCTGAGAGGCGCGGAAGAGATGGCAAAGCAGATCAAGGGCGTCCTGGGCGAGAAGCTCGGCATGACCCAGGTCTGGGACGAGAACAACCGTGTCGTCCCTGTGACCGTTGTCAAGGCCGGGCCCTGCGTCGTTACCCAGGTCCGTACGAACGACATCGACGGCTACGAGTCGGTCCAGATCGCCTTCGGCGAGATCGACCCTCGCAAGGTGAACAAGCCCCTCAAGGGCCACTTCGCCAAGGCCGACGTGACCCCCCGCCGCCACCTGGTGGAGCTCCGTACCCCTGACGCCAGCGAGTACACGCTGGGCCAGGAGATCACTGCCGAGGTGTTCGAGTCCGGCGTCAAGGTTGACGTCACGGGCAAGAGCAAGGGCAAGGGCTTCGCCGGTGTCATGAAGCGTCACAACTTCAAGGGCCTCGGCGCCGGTCACGGCACCCAGCGCAAGCACCGCTCTCCCGGCTCCATCGGTGGCTGTGCCACCCCGGGCCGTGTGTTCAAGGGCCTCCGCATGGCGGGCCGCATGGGCAACGAGCGGGTCACCACCCAGAACCTGACCGTTCACGCCGTTGACGCGGAGAAGGGTCTGCTGCTCATCAAGGGCGCAGTTCCCGGTCCGAACGGCGGCCTGGTCCTGGTCCGCACTGCGGCCAAGGGGGCCTGAGGACTATGAGCACCATTGACATTCTGTCGCCCGCCGGCGACAAGTCCGGGACCGTAGAGCTCCCGGCCGAGATCTTCGACGCCAAGGTCAGCATCCCGCTGATCCACCAGGTCGTCGTCGCGCAGCTGGCCGCCGCCCGTCAGGGCACGCACAAGGTCAAGCGTCGTGGCGAGGTCCGCGGTGGTGGCAAGAAGCCTTACCGCCAGAAGGGCACCGGCCGCGCGCGCCAGGGTTCGACCCGTGCGCCGCAGTTCGCCGGCGGTGGCGTTGTCCACGGCCCCACGCCGCGTGACTACTCGCAGCGGACCCCGAAGAAGATGAAGGCCGCCGCCCTGCGCGGTGCCCTCACCGACCGGGCCCGCAACTCCCGCATCCACGTCGTCACCGGCGTGGTCGACGGTGGGGTGTCCACGAAGGCCGCCAAGTCCCTGCTGGGCAAGATCAGTGAGCGCAAGCACGTGCTCCTGGTCGTCGAGCGGGCCGACGAGGCCGCGTGGCTGTCCGCCCGCAACCTGCCCCAGGTGCACCTCCTGGAGCCGGGCCAGCTGAACACGTACGACGTGCTCGTCTCCGACGACGTGGTCTTCACCCAGGCCGCCTTCGAGTCCTTCGTGTCCGGCCCCAAGGCCGCCAACGACACCGAAGGGAGCGAGGCCTGATGTCCGAGGCCACGATCACCAGCAAGACCTTCACGGACCCGCGCGACGTTCTCGTCAAGCCGGTTGTCTCGGAGAAGAGCTACGCCCTGCTCGACGAGAACAAGTACACGTTCATCGTCGCGCCCGGCTCCAACAAGACCCAGATCAAGCAGGCCGTCGAGGCGGTCTTCTCGGTCAAGGTCACCGGGGTCAACACGATCAACCGTCAGGGCAAGCGCAAGCGCACCCGCACCGGTTTCGGCAAGCGCGCCAACACCAAGCGCGCCATCGTGACCCTTGCCGAGGGCGACCGTATCGACATCTTCGGCGGCCCGACCTCCTGACGGAGGTCGAGTCGTCCGGAATCGGACGAGGACTGAGAAATGGGTATCCGCAAGTACAAGCCGACGACCCCGGGCCGTCGTGGCTCCAGCGTCGCCGACTTTGTCGAGATCACGCGGTCCACGCCGGAGAAGTCGCTGGTCCGCCCCCTGCACAGCAAGGGCGGCCGTAACAACACCGGTCGTGTGACCGTCCGTCACCAGGGCGGTGGCCACAAGCGTGCCTACCGCGTGATCGACTTCCGTCGTCACGACAAGGACGGCGTGCCGGCCAAGGTCGCTCACATCGAGTACGACCCCAACCGCACCGCGCGCATCGCGCTGCTCCACTACGTGGACGGCGAGAAGCGCTACATCATCGCCCCGCGCGGCCTCTCGCAGGGCGACCGGGTCGAGAACGGCCCCGGCGCCGACATCAAGCCCGGCAACAACCTGGCGCTGCGCAACATCCCGGTCGGTACGACCATCCACGCCATCGAGCTGCGGCCCGGCGGCGGTGCGAAGTTCGCCCGTTCCGCGGGTGCCTCCGTGCAGCTGCTGGCGAAGGAGGGCCAGATGGCCCACCTGCGCATGCCGTCCGGTGAAATCCGCCTGGTCGACGTCCGCTGCCGCGCCACCATCGGCGAGGTCGGCAACGCCGAGCAGTCGAACATCAACTGGGGCAAGGCCGGCCGCCTGCGCTGGAAGGGCGTTCGCCCGACCGTCCGCGGTGTCGCGATGAACCCGGTTGACCACCCGCACGGTGGTGGTGAGGGCAAGACCTCCGGTGGTCGCCACCCGGTCTCCCCGTGGGGTCAGAAGGAGGGTCGTACTCGTTCTCCCAAGAAGGCGAGCAACAAGTACATCGTCCGCCGCCGCAAGACGAACAAGAAGCGCTAGGAGCGGGTTTAGATGCCGCGCAGTCTCAAGAAGGGGCCCTTCGTCGACGACCACCTGATCAAGAAGGTGGACGTACAGAACGAAGCCGGCACCAAGAACGTCATCAAGACCTGGTCCCGTCGCTCGATGATCGTCCCGGCCATGCTGGGCCACACGATCGCGGTGCACAACGGCAAGATCCACGTCCCGGTGTTCGTCACCGAGTCGATGGTCGGCCACAAGCTCGGCGAGTTCTCGCCGACTCGCACCTTCCGCGGCCACGTCAAGGACGACCGGAAGTCGAAGCGCCGCTAACGCGGGGTGACTGACTATGACTTACACCGAAGGGACAACCATGGAAGCCAGGGCCCAGGCGCGGTACATCCGCGTCACGCCCATGAAGGCCCGCCGAGTGGTGGACCTCATCCGTGGCATGGATGCCACGGAGGCTCAGGCGGTCCTGCGTTTCGCCCCGCAGGCCGCGAGCGTGCCGGTTGGCAAGGTGCTGGACAGCGCCATTGCCAACGCTGCACACAACTACGACCACACCGACGCCTCTTCGCTGGTCATCAGCGAGGCGTACGTGGACGAGGGCCCGACCCTGAAGCGGTTCCGTCCGCGTGCTCAGGGCCGTGCCTACCGGATCCGTAAGCGGACCAGCCACATCACCGTGGTCGTCAGCAGCAAGGAAGGAACCCGGTAATGGGCCAGAAGGTTAACCCGCATGGGTTCCGGCTCGGCATCACCACGGACTTCAAGTCCCGCTGGTACGCCGACAAGCTGTACAAGGACTACGTCAAGGAAGACGTCGCCATTCGTCGCATGATGACGAAGGGCATGGAGCGGGCCGGTATCTCGAAGGTCGAGATCGAGCGCACCCGTGACCGCGTCCGCGTTGACATCCACACCGCTCGTCCGGGCATCGTCATCGGCCGCCGCGGCGCCGAGGCGGACCGCATCCGCGGCGAGCTGGAGAAGCTGACCGGCAAGCAGGTCCAGCTGAACATCCTCGAGGTCAAGAACCCCGAGGTGGACGCTCAGCTGGTGGCCCAGGCCGTCGCCGAGCAGCTCTCCTCCCGCGTCTCCTTCCGTCGTGCGATGCGCAAGTCGATGCAGAGCTCGATGAAGGCCGGCGCCAAGGGCATCAAGATCCAGTGCGGTGGCCGTCTCGGTGGCGCCGAGATGTCCCGCTCGGAGTTCTACCGCGAGGGCCGTGTGCCCCTGCACACGCTCCGCGCGAACGTCGACTACGGCTTCTTCGAGGCCAAGACCACCTTCGGCCGCATCGGCGTGAAGGTCTGGATCTACAAGGGCGACGTCAAGAACATCGCCGAGGTCCGCGCCGAGAACGCTGCTGCCCGTGCGGGCAACCGCCCGGCCCGTGGTGGCGCTGACCGCCCGGCCGGCCGTGGTGGCCGTGGTGGCGAGCGTGGCGGCCGCGGTCGCAAGCCGCAGCAGGCTCCGGCTGCCGAGGCCCCCAAGGCCGAGGCTCCCGCCGCCGCTCCGGCTGCTGAGAGCACCGGAACGGAGGCCTGACCGACATGCTGATCCCCCGTAGGGTCAAGCACCGCAAGCAGCACCACCCCAAGCGTCGCGGTATGGCCAAGGGTGGTACGACGGTTGCGTTCGGCGAGTACGGCATTCAGGCCATGACTCCGGCGTACGTGACCAACCGCCAGATCGAGGCGGCTCGTATCGCGATGACCCGCCACATCAAGCGTGGCGGCAAGGTCTGGATCAACATCTACCCGGACCGCCCGCTGACGAAGAAGCCTGCCGAGACCCGCATGGGTTCCGGTAAGGGTTCCCCCGAGTGGTGGGTCGCGAACGTGCACCCGGGCCGGGTCATGTTCGAGCTGTCCTACCCGAACGAAAAGATTGCACGTGAGGCTCTGACTCGCGCGGCTCACAAGCTGCCGATGAAGTGCCGGATCGTCAAGCGCGAGGCAGGTGAAGCGTGATGTCGGCCGGTACCAAGGCGTCCGAGCTGCGCGAACTGGGCAACGAGGAGCTTGTTGCCAAGCTCCGCGAGGCCAAGGAAGAGCTGTTCAACCTCCGCTTCCAGGCGGCGACGGGCCAGCTCGAGAACCACGGCCGGCTGAAGGCCGTCCGCAAGGACATCGCCCGGATCTACACCCTGATGCGTGAGCGCGAGCTGGGCATCGAGACGGTGGAGAGCGCCTGATGAGCGAGAGCAACGTGACTGAGAACAAGGAAGCGCGCGGATTCCGCAAGACCCGTGAGGGTCTCGTCGTCAGCGACAAGATGGACAAGACCGTCGTCGTCGCTGTCGAGGACCGTGTGAAGCACGCGCTGTACGGCAAGGTCATCCGCCGTACGAACAAGCTCAAGGCGCACGACGAGCAGAACGCTGCCGGCGTCGGCGACCGCGTCCTCATCATGGAGACGCGTCCGCTGTCGGCGACCAAGCGCTGGCGCATCGTCGAGATCCTCGAGAAGGCCAAGTAATTACTTGAGGGGTTTCCCTCGAGTTCGTTCCGCCAGGCTCGGTGGGGGCTTCACCTCCTAGGAGGAGAGCCCCCGCCGGGAACCGGCAGACAATCAGGAGATAGACGTGATCCAGCAGGAGTCGCGACTGCGTGTCGCCGACAACACTGGTGCCAAGGAGATCCTTTGCATCCGTGTTCTCGGTGGTTCCGGTCGCCGCTACGCGGGCATCGGTGACGTCATCGTCGCCACCGTCAAGGACGCGATCCCCGGTGGCAACGTGAAGAAGGGTGACGTCGTCAAGGCGGTCATCGTTCGCACCGTCAAGGAGCGCCGCCGCCAGGACGGCTCGTACATCCGCTTCGACGAGAACGCCGCCGTCATTCTGAAGAACGACGGCGACCCTCGCGGCACCCGTATCTTCGGCCCGGTGGGCCGTGAGCTGCGCGAGAAGAAGTTCATGAAGATCATCTCGCTCGCGCCGGAGGTGCTGTAAGCATGAAGATCAAGAAGGGCGACCTGGTACAGGTCATCACCGGCAAGGACAAGGGCAAGCAGGGCAAGGTCATCGCGGCCTTCCCCCGCGAGGACCGCGTCCTGGTCGAGGGTGTCAACCGGGTCAAGAAGCACACCAAGGCCGGTCAGACCGCTCGCGGTTCGCAGACCGGTGGCATTGTCACGACCGAGGCCCCCATTCACGTGAGCAACGTTCAGCTCGTCGTGGAGAAGGACGGCAACAAGGTCGTCACGCGCGTCGGTTACCGCTTCGACGACGAGGGCAACAAGATCCGCGTTGCCAAGCGGACGGGTGAGGACATCTGATGGCTACCACCACCACTCCGCGTCTGAAGACGAAGTACCGCGAGGAGATCGCGGGCAAGCTGCGTGAGGAGTTCTCCTACGAGAACGTCATGCAGGTTCCCGGCCTCGTCAAGATCGTGGTCAACATGGGTGTGGGCGACGCCGCCCGCGACTCCAAGCTGATCGATGGTGCCATCAAGGACCTCACCACGATCACCGGCCAGAAGCCGGCGGTCACCAAGGCCCGTAAGTCCATCGCGCAGTTCAAGCTGCGTGAGGGCCAGCCGATCGGTGCCCACGTCACGCTCCGTGGCGACCGCATGTGGGAGTTCCTGGACCGCACCCTGTCGCTCGCGCTTCCGCGTATCCGCGACTTCCGTGGTCTGTCCCCCAAGCAGTTCGACGGCCGTGGCAACTACACCTTCGGTCTCACGGAGCAGGTCATGTTCCACGAGATCGACCAGGACAAGATCGACCGCGTCCGGGGTATGGACATCACCGTGGTCACCACGGCGACCAACGACGACGAGGGCCGCGCCCTTCTCCGTCACCTCGGCTTCCCGTTCAAGGAGGCGTAAGCGAGATGGCGAAGAAGGCTCTCATTGCCAAGGCTGCTCGTAAGCCCAAGTTCGGTGTGCGTGCGTACACCCGCTGCCAGCGCTGCGGCCGCCCGCACTCCGTGTACCGCAAGTTCGGCCTGTGCCGCGTGTGCCTTCGTGAGATGGCTCACCGTGGCGAGCTGCCGGGCGTGACCAAGAGCTCCTGGTAATCCCTCTCTTGGGATGACCGGAGTCTCTCGGTAAGCAAAGGGTCGGCGGAGGCCCTGCTCTCCATGGCTTAGGCTAGGAGGGTTGGGCGTCCGCCGCCCGTACGACTTACTACGCCGTAGGTCCCCGCGCCGCACCCGTCCCGCCCCTGTGTGGGGAGAGGGATGGCGCATACAGGAAACCCCGGCGAGAGAGGCCGAAGGCCAATTCATGACCATGACTGATCCCATCGCAGACATGCTCACGCGTCTGCGTAACGCGAACTCGGCGTACCACGACTCCGTGACCATGCCGCACAGCAAGATCAAGTCCCACATCGCGGAGATCCTCCAGCAGGAGGGCTTCATCACCGGCTGGAAGGTCGAGGACGCCGAGGTCGGCAAGAACCTCGTTCTCGAGCTGAAGTTCGGTCCGAACCGTGAGCGCTCCATCGCGGGCATCAAGCGGATCTCGAAGCCCGGTCTGCGGGTCTACGCGAAGTCCACCAACCTGCCCAAGGTCCTCGGTGGCCTCGGCGTGGCGATCATCTCCACGTCGCACGGTCTCCTGACCGGTCAGCAGGCAGGCAAGAAGGGCGTAGGTGGGGAAGTCCTCGCCTACGTCTGGTAGTCGGGAACGGAGGAATAGCTAATGTCGCGTATTGGCAAGCTGCCTATCCAGGTTCCCGCCGGTGTGGACGTCACCATCGATGGCCGTACGGTCGCGGTGAAGGGTCCCAAGGGCTCCCTCACGCACACCGTCGCCGCGCCGATCGAGATTGTTAAGGGCGAGGAGGGCGTGCTCAACGTCACCCGTCCCAACGACGAGCGTCAGAACAAGGCCCTGCACGGCCTGTCCCGCACGCTGGTGGCGAACATGATCACCGGTGTGACCCAGGGATACACCAAGGCGCTCGAGATCAGCGGTGTCGGTTACCGCGTTGCCGCGAAGGGCTCCAACCTGGAGTTCCAGCTCGGCTACAGCCACCCGATCCTGGTGGAGGCGCCCGAGGGCATCTCCTTCAAGGTCGAGTCGCCGACCAAGTTCTCGGTCGAGGGCATCGACAAGCAGAAGGTCGGCGAGGTCGCCGCGAACATCCGCAAGCTGCGCAAGCCCGACCCGTACAAGGCCAAGGGCGTCAAGTACGCGGGCGAGGTCATCCGCCGCAAGGTCGGAAAGGCGGGTAAGTAAGCCATGGCATACGGTGTGAAGATCGCCAAGGGTGACGCGTACAAGCGCGCCGCCATCAAGCGCCGCCACATCCGCGTCCGCAAGAACGTCTCCGGTACGCCGGAGCGTCCGCGCCTGGTCGTGACGCGTTCCAACCGCAACATCGTTGCGCAGGTCATCGACGACATCGCGGGCCACACGCTCGCTTCTGCGTCGACCCTGGACACCTCGATCCGCGGTGGCGAGGGCGACAAGAGCGCCCAGGCCAAGCAGGTCGGTGCCCTGGTCGCCGAGCGCGCCAAGGCCGCCGGCGTCGAGGCCGTCGTGTTCGACCGTGGTGGCAACAGGTACGCCGGGCGCATTGCCGCTCTGGCTGACGCCGCCCGCGAAGCCGGGCTGAAGTTCTGAGCCCCGGTTCCGGGACTAACGGACGTAACAGAGAGAGGTAAATCCAATGGCTGGACCCCAGCGCCGCGGAAGCGGTGCCGGTGGCGGCGAGCGGCGGGACCGGAAGGGTCGCGACGGTGGCGCAGCTGCCGCCGAGAAGACCGCGTACGTTGAGCGCGTTGTCGCGATCAACCGCGTCGCCAAGGTTGTCAAGGGTGGTCGTCGTTTCAGCTTCACCGCGCTGGTCGTGGTGGGCGACGGTGACGGCACGGTAGGCGTCGGCTACGGCAAGGCCAAGGAGGTGCCGGCCGCCATCGCCAAGGGTGTTGAGGAGGCCAAGAAGCACTTCTTCAAGGTCCCCCGTATCCAGGGCACCATCCCGCACCCGATCACGGGCGAGAAGGCTGCAGGCGTCGTCCTGCTCAAGCCGGCTTCCCCCGGTACCGGTGTTATCGCCGGTGGCCCGGTGCGTGCCGTGCTCGAGTGCGCGGGCGTGCACGACATCCTGTCGAAGTCGCTCGGCTCGTCCAACGCGATCAACATCGTGCACGCGACCGTGGAGGCCCTGAAGGGTCTGCAGCGTCCCGAGGAGATCGCGGCTCGCCGTGGTCTGCCGCTCGAGGACGTCGCCCCCGCGGCTCTGCTCCGTGCGCGTGCGGGAGCGGGTGCTGCGTAATGGCCCGCCTCAAGATCACGCAGACGAAGTCGTACATCGGCAGCAAGCAGAACCACCGTGACACTCTGCGTTCGCTCGGGCTCAAGCGCCTGAACGACGTGGTCGTCAAGGAGGACCGCCCCGAGTTCCGCGGAATGGTGCACACCGTCCGCCACCTCGTGACGGTCGAGGAGGTCGACTGACATGGCGGAGAACAACCCGCTGAAGGTCCACAACCTCCGTCCCGCCCCGGGCGCCAAGACCGCGAAGACCCGTGTCGGTCGTGGTGAGGCGTCGAAGGGTAAGACGGCCGGTCGTGGTACCAAGGGCACGAAGGCCCGTTACCAGGTTCCGGAGCGCTTCGAGGGTGGCCAGATGCCCCTCCACATGCGTCTCCCGAAGCTCAAGGGCTTCAAGAACCCGTTCCGCACCGAGTACCAGGTCGTGAACCTGGACAAGCTCGCGGCCCTGTACCCGCAGGGTGGCGAGGTCACTGTTGCCGACCTGGTCGACAAGGGTGCCGTGCGCAAGAACAGCCTCGTCAAGGTTCTGGGCCAGGGCGAGATCTCCGTGGCGCTGCAGGTGACGGTCGACGCCGTCTCCGGCTCCGCCAAGGAGAAGATTGCCGCCGCCGGCGGCAGCGTCACCGAGCTCGTCTGAGTCTCGGACCGACAGACAGAACAAAGCCTGGCCGGTGCCCTCACGGGGCACCGGCCAGGCTTTCTTCGGTGAATCCCGCAGTGCGGCGGAAAACGCGGTCAGAGGGCTTTGGGGATCGTCCGGTGTACTTCCGGACGCGTTGCACCGGTGTTGTGTCTTCGGCTGCCTGTTCCCTTTTCCTTTGTTGCTTTCCCTGCTCGGCTTGAGCGGTATCCAGGGTTCCGTTTTGCCTTTTCATGGGAAAGGGAAAAGCCGGCCGCCATTGTTCTTTGCGCCCGCCGTGACTGACGTGCGCTCCTGCTTTCACGTGGGCGGGGCTGGGCGGGTCGTGCCCCGGCCCGCACCGGCTGCCGGTCGTATGAGCGGTATCCGGCCGTTCCGGAACTTCTCGAACACTCGTCCTGGGGTGGTGCCCCGTGTCATCGTGTCCTTCGACCCGACAGCGGACCCGGCGAAAGCCGGATACTCGGGACAGGCCGGGTCGCCTTCGGGGGACTGGCCGTTGACGTGCCTCGGCGACGTTTCACGCTCGCCGCAGGGCCGGGTATGGTAGCCGCTGTTAGTATCCCGGCAGTCTGCGCTCGTGGCGTGGAGCTGCCGTGTTCTGTACCTGCTCACTTACCAAACCGTCACCCTCACGCGCGTAACGCGGGGGTCGCAGGAGGCACCGTGCTCACCGCGTTCGCCCGGGCGTTCAAGACGCCCGACCTGCGCAAGAAGCTGCTCTTCACGCTCGGCATCATTGTGCTGTACCGGTTCGGAGCTCATATTCCGGTCCCCGGTGTCAGCTACCAGAACGTTCAGATCTGCGTGGACCAGGCGTCGAAGGGCGGAAACAGCCTTCTGGGTCTCGTCGATCTGTTCAGTGGTGGTGCCCTGCTGCAGATCACGATCTTCGCGCTCGGCATCATGCCGTACATCACGGCGAGCATCATCCTGCAGTTGCTGACCGTGGTGATCCCGCGGCTGGAAGCCCTCAAGAAGGAGGGATCGTCCGGCACGGCGAAGATCACGCAGTACACGCGTTATCTGACCGTGGCCCTCGCGATCCTCCAGGGCACCGGCCTCGTGGCGACCGCCCGCAGTGGCACGCTCTTCAGCGGCTGCCGTGTTGCCACCGAGATCGTCCCGGACCAGTCGATCTTCACCATCGTCGTGATGGTCGTCACCATGACCGCGGGCACCGCGGCCGTCATGTGGCTCGGTGAGCTCATCACCGACCGCGGCATCGGCAACGGCATGTCGATCCTGATGTTCATCTCGATCGCCGCCGGCTTCCCGGGTGCCCTGTGGGCCATCAAGGAGAGCGGCAAGCTGGCCGGAGGCTGGATCGAGTTCGGCACGGTCATTCTGATCGGCTTCGTGATGGTCGGGCTCGTCGTCTTCGTCGAACAGGCCCAGCGGCGCATCCCGGTGCAGTACGCGAAGCGCATGATCGGCCGCAGGTCGTACGGCGGAACGTCCACTTATATCCCGCTCAAGGTGAACCAGGCGGGTGTGATTCCCGTCATCTTCGCCTCGTCGCTGCTCTACATCCCGGCGCTCGTCGCTCAGTTCTCCAGCTCCGACTCGGGGTGGAAGACCTGGATCGAAACCCACTTCCGCACCGGTGACCACCCCTACTACATCGCTACGTACTTCCTTCTGATCGTGTTCTTCGCCTTCTTCTACGTGGCGATCTCGTTCAACCCCGAGGAAGTCGCGGACAACATGAAGAAGTATGGTGGCTTCATCCCGGGTATCCGGGCCGGTCGACCTACTGCCGAGTACCTGAGCTACGTGCTCAACAGGATCACTTGGCCGGGCTCGCTGTACCTGGGTCTGATTGCTCTTGTCCCGACGATGGCGTTGGCGGGCTTCGGAGGCGCGAACCAGAACTTCCCGTTCGGCGGGACGAGCATCCTCATCATCGTGGGTGTGGGTCTGGAGACCGTGAAGCAGATCGAGAGCCAGCTCCAGCAGCGCAATTACGAAGGGTTCCTCCGCTGATGCGAATCGTCCTCGTCGGGCCGCCCGGTGCCGGGAAGGGAACACAGGCCGCCTTCCTGGCGAAGAACCTGTCGATCCCGCACATCTCCACGGGCGACCTCTTCCGCGCCAACATCTCCCAGGGCACGGAGCTGGGGAAGCAGGCCAAGGCGTACATGGACGCCGGAAACCTGGTCCCGGACGAGGTGACCATCGGGATGGCCAAGGACCGCATGGCCCAGCCCGATGCCGTGAACGGCTTCCTGCTGGACGGATTCCCGCGCAACGTGGGACAGGCCGAGGCCCTCGACGAGATGCTGCAGGGCGAGGGCGTGAAGCTGGACGCCGTCCTCGACCTGGAGGTCCCGGAGGACGAGGTCGTCAAGCGGATCGCCGGCCGCCGTGTGTGCCGCAACAACAGCGCGCACGTCTTCCACGTGACGTACACGCAGCCGAAGACCGAGGGTGTCTGCGACGAGTGCGGCGGCGAGCTGTACCAGCGCGACGACGACTCCGAGGAGACCGTGCGCAAGCGGCTCGAGGTCTACCACACGCAGACCGAGCCGATCATCGACTACTACAAGGCCCAGGGCCTGGTGGTCACCATCTCCGCGCTGGGCAAGGTCACGGACGTGACGGCCCGGGCGATGGAGGCCCTGCAGGTGGACAAGGCCGCACAGGCCTAGCCCCCGCACAATTCGGAGAAGGTACGGCCGCGGTGTCCGACGGACGCCGCGGCCGTATTGTTGATAAGCCCCGTTTCCTCCTGCCAGAAAGGCGCCCGCCGCAATGGTGCAGATCAAGACCCCCGAGCAGATCGCGAAGATGCGCGAGGCGGGACTGGTCGTCGCCGCCATCCACGCGGCGACCCGAGAGGCCGCGGTGCCCGGCGCCACGACGCGGGATCTGGACGAGATCGCCCGCAAGGTGATCTCCGACCACGGCGCCAAGTCGAACTTCCTCGGATACGGCGGCTTCCCCGCGACGATCTGCACCTCGGTCAACGAGGTCGTCGTCCACGGCATCCCGGACGACAAGACCGTCCTCAAGGACGGCGACATCATCTCCATCGACTGCGGCGCCATCATCGACGGCTGGCACGGGGACGCGGCATACACGGCCTTCGTGGGCACCGGCCACGCCCCGGAGCTCCTGGAGCTGTCCCGGGTGACCGAGGAATCGATGTGGGCCGGCATCGCCGCGATGAAGAACGGCAATCGTCTCGTCGACATCTCCCGCGCCATCGAGACGTACATCCGCCGCCAGCCGCGTCCCGCGACGGGCAAGTACGGGATCATCGAGGACTACGGCGGCCACGGCATCGGGACCGAGATGCACATGGACCCGCATCTGCTGAACTACGTCGCCCGCAAGCGCGGCCGCGGCCCGAAGCTCGTACCCGGTTTTTGCCTCGCGATCGAGCCCATGGTCTCCCTGGGCACCGCGCACACCGAGGTCCTCGCCGACGAGTGGACCGTCATCACGACGGACGGCACCTGGTCCTCGCACTGGGAGCACTCGGTGGCCCTGACCGAGGAGGGCCCGCTGGTGCTGACGTCGCCCGACGGCGGCAGGGCGAAGCTGGCGGAGCTCGGTGTCACGGCCGCGCCGGCCCCCCTCGCCTGAGCAGGCCACGGCCGGGCGTAATGATCTTCTGCGATGGGCAGACTGGACGGATTCGTCTTTTCGAATGCCCTGACGTAGACTGATGCGTCGGCTCTCGTGTACCCGTGTGTCCGCACACGGCGGCGGGAGTCGATCAAGGTAGCCGATTCGAAAGGCGAAGCGTGGCCAAGAAGCAAGGTGCCATCGAAATCGAGGGCACCGTGATCGAGTCTCTCCCGAACGCCATGTTCAAGGTGGAGCTCCAGAACGGTCACAAGGTCCTCGCGCACATCTCCGGCAAGATGCGGATGCACTACATCCGTATCCTTCCGGACGACCGGGTCGTGGTGGAGCTCTCTCCCTATGACCTGACGCGTGGGCGGATCGTCTACCGCTACAAGTAGATCTTGTCGCACCCCCTTCCGCGGGGTGTCGGCACTGACCCGGAGAACCTCACATCCCATGAAGGTCAAGCCGAGCGTCAAGAAGATCTGCGACAAGTGCAAGGTGATCCGCCGTCACGGCCGGGTCATGGTCATCTGCGACAACCTGCGCCACAAGCAGCGCCAGGGCTGACGCACGACCACCTGCACTCGCAGTTCTTCGCGCGACGCACGTAAAACATGTACATACGCAGGGCCCGCCCGGCTTCGGCTGGCGACACCCCCGGTGGAGGCCGGGGACCTGGTCCGTACCACCCTCTCTTTTCCCGAGGGTCGGCGGCCACGGAACGGTTCTGCGGAAGACCTCCGACTACAACAGGAGCCATGAATGGCACGCCTTGAAGGCGTTGACCTCCCGCGCGACAAGCGTATTGAGGTCGCCCTCACCTACGTCTTCGGCATCGGGCGCACGCGGTCCCAGGAGACCCTTGCCGCCACCGGTGTCGACCCGAACGTCCGCGTTCGTGACCTGCCCGAAGAGGACCTGGTCAAGATCCGCGAGTACGTGGACGTCACCTTCCAGACCGAGGGTGACCTCCGCCGCGACATCCAGGCCAACATCCGCCGCAAGGTCGAGATCGGCTGCTACCAGGGTCTGCGTCACCGTCGCGGCCTGCCGGTCCACGGTCAGCGCACCAGCACGAACGCTCGTACCCGCAAGGGCCCGCGTCGCGCCATCGCCGGTAAGAAGAAGCCGGGCAAGAAGTAGTCCTCAGCCGGACGCTCACCAGCGGTCTTCGCTGTAGGACCGACCACCTCCCGTAGGAGTTATAGATGCCCCCCAAGGGTCGTCAGGGCGCTGCCAAGAAGGTGCGCCGCAAGGAAAAGAAGAACGTCGCTCACGGCCACGCGCACATCAAGAGCACGTTCAACAACACGATCGTGTCGATCACGGACCCGAGTGGCAACGTGATCTCCTGGGCCTCCGCCGGCCACGTCGGCTTCAAGGGCTCGCGCAAGTCCACCCCCTTCGCCGCGCAGATGGCCGCCGAGTCGGCCGCCCGCCGCGCGCAGGAGCACGGCATGCGCAAGGTCGACGTCTTCGTCAAGGGTCCCGGCTCCGGCCGTGAGACCGCGATCCGCTCCCTCCAGGCCACCGGCCTCGAGGTCGGCTCGATCCAGGACGTCACCCCCACGCCGCACAACGGCTGCCGTCCGCCGAAGCGCCGCCGCGTCTGACGCACGGCCGCCTGCGGGCAGCTTCGATCCGGGTGCGTGACGCATCCGGGTCGACGCAGGGATTCGGGCGGTAGGCCCCCTTTGGGGCGTACCGCCCGTACCCTGTATCAGAGGACGTCAAATAGCGGGCGTCCACGACTGAAGGAAACAACACCATGCTTATCGCTCAGCGCCCTTCGCTGACCGAAGAGGTTGTTGACGAGTACCGCTCGCGGTTCGTCATCGAGCCCCTGGAGCCGGGCTTCGGCTACACGCTCGGCAACTCCCTTCGCCGTACGCTCCTCTCCTCGATCCCGGGTGCGGCTGTCACGTCCATCCGCATCGACGGTGTCCTGCACGAGTTCACCACCGTGCCGGGCGTCAAGGAGGACGTCACCGACCTCATCCTGAACATCAAGCAGCTGGTCGTCTCCTCGGAGCACGACGAGCCGGTCGTGATGTACCTGCGCAAGCAGGGCCCCGGCCTGGTCACCGCTGCTGACATCGCCCCGCCGGCCGGTGTCGAGGTGCACAACCCCGACCTGGTGCTCGCCACGCTGAACGGCAAGGGCAAGCTGGAGATGGAGCTGACCGTCGAGCGCGGTCGCGGCTACGTCTCCGCCGTGCAGAACAAGCAGGTGGGCCAGGAGATCGGCCGTATTCCGGTCGACTCCATCTACTCGCCGGTCCTCAAGGTCACCTACAAGGTCGAGGCGACCCGAGTCGAGCAGCGCACCGACTTCGACAAGCTCATCGTCGACGTCGAGACCAAGCAGGCCATGCGCCCGCGCGACGCCATGGCGTCCGCCGGTAAGACCCTGGTCGAGCTGTTCGGTCTGGCCCGCGAGCTCAACATCGACGCCGAGGGCATCGACATGGGCCCGTCCCCCACGGACGCCGCCCTTGCCGCCGACCTGGCGCTGCCGATCGAGGAGCTCGAGCTCACCGTTCGTTCGTACAACTGCCTCAAGCGTGAGGGCATCCACTCCGTGGGTGAGCTCGTGGCGCGCTCCGAGGCCGACCTGCTCGACATCCGCAACTTCGGTGCGAAGTCGATCGACGAGGTCAAGGCGAAGCTGGCCGGCATGGGCCTGGCCCTCAAGGACAGCCCGCCCGGATTCGACCCGACCGCCGCTGCCGACGCCTTCGGCGCCGACGACGACGCGGACGCCGGGTTCGTCGAGACCGAGCAGTACTGAGCCGTCAGGCTCGACCCCACTTCCGGCGGGCATCCGTCCGCCGGTAACTGACACCGGTACCTGATACGGCCGGTGCAGATCACAAGGAGAAACCCATGCCGCGTCCCACCAAGGGAGCCCGTTTCGGTGGCAGCGCCGCTCACGAGAAGCTGCTTCTCGCGAACCTGGCGAAGTCGCTGTTCGAGCACGGCCGCATCACCACGACCGAGGCCAAGGCCCGCCGCCTGCGTCCGGTCGCCGAGCGCCTGATCACCAAGGCGAAGAAGGGCGACATCCACAACCGTCGCCTGGTGCTGCAGACGATCACGGACAAGGGCATCGTGCACACGCTCTTCACCGAGATCGCCCCGCGTTACGCGGAGCGTCCGGGTGGCTACACCCGCATCACCAAGATCGGCAACCGTCGTGGCGACAACGCCCCGATGGCTGTGATCGAGCTGGTCGAGGGTGAGATCGCGAAGAAGGCGACCGTCGCCGAGGCCGAGGCCGCCACCAAGCGTGCGGTCAAGGAAGACGCCCTCAAGAAGGACGAGGCTGTCGAGGCCAAGTCCGACGAGGCTGCCGAGGCTCCGGCCGAGGAGTCGAAGGACGCCTGAACCGCGTTCTGATGGCTGACGGACGGGCCCGTATCCCTTCGGGGATGCGGGCCCGTTCCGCGTGTGTGCGAGCTTGAGAGGATGGATCGCGTGAGCGACGAGGTGGAGCCCGGCTTCGTGCGGGTGCGGCTGGATCTGTCGTACGACGGCAAGGACTTCTCCGGCTGGGCGAAGCAGGCCGGCGGCCGGCGCACGGTGCAGGGTGAGATCGAGGATGCCCTGCGCACGGTGACCCGGTCCGGGACGACGTACGAGCTGACGGTCGCCGGGCGTACGGACGCGGGTGTGCATGCGCGCGGACAGGTGGCGCACGTCGATCTGCCCGTCGAGCTGTGGGCCGAGCACCGGGACAAGCTGCTGAAGCGGCTGGCCGGGCGGCTCTCGCGCGATGTACGGATCTGGAGCGTGGCCGAGGCGCCCGCCGGGTTCAACGCACGCTTCTCCGCGGTCTGGCGGCGTTACGCCTACCGCGTGACCGACAACCCCGGCGGCGTCGACCCGCTGCTGCGCGGTCATGTCCTGTGGCACGACTGGCCGTTGGACGTCGACGCGATGAACGCCGCGGCCGGGAGGCTGGTGGGCGAGCACGACTTCGCCGCGTACTGCAAGAAGCGTGAGGGCGCGACGACGATCCGTACCCTGCAGCAGCTGTCCTGGGAGCGGGACACCGCCGGGGTCATCACCGCCACGGTGAAGGCCGACGCCTTCTGCCACAACATGGTGCGCTCGCTCGTCGGCGCGCTGCTGTTCGTCGGCGACGGGCACCGGCCGGTGGAGTGGCCCGCGAAGGTCCTGGCGGCCGGAGTGCGGGACTCGGCCGTGCACGTGGTGCGGCCGCACGGGCTGACGCTCGAGGAAGTGGGCTACCCGGCCGACGAGTTGCTGGCCGCCCGCAACCGGGAGGCCCGCAACAAACGTTCGCTGCCCGGCCCTTCGCCGACCGCCGGTCCGCTACTGGGCGGGTGCGGTGGCTGCGGCTGAGGCCTGCGCCTCGCCGCGCCGCACGATCTGACGGAACGCGAACTCGCCCACGTCGTCACCGGTGCGGTACGCCTTGGCGTCGTTCTTCGTCACCGACTTGGCCTTCGTGTAGCCAGTCACGGTGAAGTAGGCGTAGCGGCCGTAGGAGTTGTAGGTGTTCCGGCAGGTCGGGCCGCCCTTGCAGAAGCTGCCGATGCCCGCGCCGGGCATCGGCGCGATGCCGCCCTTCGCCTCCTGTACGACCTTCTTGGCCTTCGCCTCGTTCTCGAACGTCGCGACGCCCACGGTGACCGCGATGCCGTCCTTGACGTAGCTGGCGCGGAAGACCTGTTCGCAGCCGTGCTTCTCCAGCACCGAGCCGAGCGCGCCAACGGTGATGGAGGCGCAGTTGCCCGTACGGGACGTGGCGCCCTTGGTGTAGACGCGCTCGTCGTCGCCGTCGCCCATCGTCAGCTTCTTGCCCGGGAAGAGTCCGTCCGCGCTCAGCGGCGCCGTGTCCTTCTTGCGCTCCGAGACGAAGTCCTTCGGGTTCGGCGGCGGCAGGGGGGCCACCGAGGAGAAGGACGGCTGGGGCTGGGTGGTGTCCTGCGGCAGGGTGGGGGCGGTGGGCAGTCCGCCGTTCTTGTCGGCTGCGGTGCTGCCGCCGGTGTCCTTGTTGGACGAGACGATCGCGGTCGCCACGATCGCGGCGATCACGGCGGTGGCGACGGCGCCGCCGCCCACCATCAGCCAGCGCCTACGGCGGGCACGGGTGGCAGAGGCATCGGCCAGCGCTGCCCAGTCGGGCGTCCCCGAGTCGCGGTCGGACCGCTGGCCGAACGCGTCGAAGGAGCCGGCGCCGCTGTCGTACGGGCTCTGCTGCGAGCCCCCGTACTGCCCCCGGCCGTACGGGTCGTTGAACGGGTCCTGGTTCTGTCCGCCGGACCCCCACTGAGGTCCCCCCTGCCCAAAGCTCATGCCGCGCATCCTAAACCTGTTGGGCGACAGCGGTGTCGGCGGAGAGAATCGGCCCCATGGGACATGTGGAAGCGGCGCACCTCGAGTACTACCTACCGGACGGGCGGGTGCTCCTCGGCGACGCTTCCTTCCGCGTCGGTGAAGGAGCGGTGGCCGCCCTGGTGGGGGCCAACGGAGCGGGCAAGACGACGCTGCTCCGGATCATCGCCGGGGAGCTCGAGCCGCACAGCGGCTCGGTGTCGGTCAGCGGCGGGCTGGGTGTGATGCGCCAGTTCGTCGGCTCCGTACGCGACGAGCGCACGGTCCGCGATCTGCTGGTGTCCGTGGCCCAGCCGAGGATCCGCGAGGCGGCTGCCGCGGTCGACACAGCCGAGCACGCGATCATGACCGTCGACGACGAGGCCGCGCAGATGCGGTACGCCCAGGCGCTGAGCGACTGGGCCGAGGCACGCGGCTACGAGGCCGAGACCGTCTGGGACATGTGCACGATGGCCGCGCTGGGTGTGCCGTACGAGAAGGCGCAGTGGCGTCAGGTGCGCACGCTGTCCGGCGGCGAGCAGAAGAGGCTGGTGCTGGAGGCGCTGCTGCGCGGTCCGGACGAGGTGCTGCTCCTGGACGAGCCGGACAACTATCTGGACGTGCCGGGCAAGCGGTGGCTGGAGGACCGGCTGAAGGAGACCCGCAAGACGGTCCTCTTCGTCTCCCACGACCGGGAACTGCTGGCACGGGCGGCGGAACGGATCGTGGCCGTGGAGCCGGGCCCGGCCGGTTCCGATGTCTGGGTGCACGGTGCGGGCTTCGCGACCTTCCACGAGGCGCGCAAGGCACGCTTCGCGCGCTTCGAGGAGCTGAAGCGGCGCTGGGAGGAGAAGCACGCGCAGCTGAAGAAGCTGGTCGTCAATCTCCGGCAGGCGGCTTCGGTCAGCCACGAGCTCGCCTCCCGCTACGCGGCGGCGCAGACGCGGCTCCGCAAGTTCGAGGAGGCCGGCCCGCCGCCGGAGCCGCCGCGGGAGCAGGACATCCGGATGCGGCTGCGCGGCGGGCGCACCGGGGTGCGGGCCCTGACGTGCTCCGGTCTGGAGCTGACGGGCCTGATGAAGCCGTTCTCGCTGGAGGTGTTCTACGGGGAACGGGTGGCGGTGCTCGGCTCGAACGGCTCCGGAAAGTCACACTTCCTGCGGCTGCTGGCGGGAGACGCCGTGGCGCACACGGGGGAGTGGAAGCTGGGCGCGCGGGTGGTCCCCGGGCACTTCGCCCAGACACACGCGCACCCGGAGCTGCTGGGCCGGACGCTGGTCGACATCCTGTGGACGGAACACGCGAAGGACCGGGGCGGCGCGATGTCGGTCCTGCGGCGCTACGAACTGGAGCGCCAGGGGGACCAGCCGTTCGACAAGCTCTCCGGCGGCCAGCAGGCGCGCTTCCAGATCCTGCTGCTGGAGCTGCAGGGCACGACGGCGCTGCTGCTGGACGAGCCGACGGACAACCTGGACCTGGAGTCGGCGGAGGCGCTGCAGGCGGGCCTGGAGGCGTACGAGGGCACGGTGCTCGCGGTGACGCACGACCGCTGGTTCGCGAAGTCCTTCGACCGGTATCTGGTGTTCGGCTCGGACGGGGTGGTGCGCGAGACGGCGGAGCCGGTGTGGGACGAGCGGAGGGTGGAACGGGCGCGCTAGGGCGGGCGCGTTTTGACCCATGCGGGGCTGCGCGGGTACTCTCGTCGATTGTTATACGTATTGGCTTCCTCGTTCTCACGCGAAGGGCCCTTACGTAGGTTCCCTGGAGCAGTTACCAGTGGCTCACATACGGGCTTCGTCCCTGGCATTGTGAGCCCCAGCTGCATGATCGCTTCAGAGGATTCGTGTGTCTGGAACCCATCCACTGAAGAAGCGAAGGCTACGAAGTGCGTACGTACAGCCCCAAGCCCGGCGATGTCACGCGCCAGTGGCACATCATCGACGCGCAGGACATTGTCCTGGGCCGTCTGGCGACAACGGCAGCGAACCTCCTCCGAGGCAAGCACAAGCCGACCTATGCCCCGCACATGGACATGGGTGACTTCGTCATCATCATCAACGCCGAGAAGGTCCACCTCTCCGGCAACAAGAAGACCCAGAAGATGGCGTACCGCCACTCCGGCTACCCGGGTGGTCTCCGCTCCGTCCGCTACGACGAGCTTCTCGCGAAGAGCCCGGAGAAGGCCGTGGAGAAGGCCATCAAGGGCATGATCCCGAAGAACACCCTGGGCCGTCAGATGCTCTCGAAGCTGAAGATCTACGCGGGCGAGAACCACCCGCACGCTGCTCAGCAGCCGGTCCCGTTCGAGATCACCCAGGTCGCGCAGTAATTCCGGCCACCCCCTAAGACGTAAAGAAAGATCTGAGGAGAATCGTGGCCGAGACCACTGTTGAGACCCCCGCCGAGGGCACCGAGGGCGAAGAGACCTTCGCCGAGGTCACCACCTTCGAGTCGGAGACGCCCGTCGAGGGCGAGTACACCTCCGAGTCGCTCGCGTCCCGCTTCGGCGACCCGCAGCCGGCCGCCGGCCTGGGCCGCCGCAAGAACGCCATCGCCCGCGTCCGGATCGTTCCGGGCACCGGCAAGTGGAAGATCAACGGTCGCACCCTTGAGGACTACTTCCCCAACAAGGTGCACCAGCAGGAAGTCAACGAGCCCTTCAAGGTGCTCGAGCTCGACAACCGCTACGACGTCATCGCCCGTATCTCGGGCGGCGGTGTCTCCGGTCAGGCCGGCGCCCTGCGCCTCGGCGTGGCCCGTGCGCTGAACGAGGCGGACGCCGAGAACAACCGCGGCGCCCTGAAGAAGGCCGGCTTCCTCTCCCGCGACGACCGTGCGGTCGAGCGCAAGAAGGCCGGTCTCAAGAAGGCCCGTAAGGCCCCGCAGTACAGCAAGCGCTAAATCGCACGCTGCCCGTACAAGCTGGTACGGCTTCTGTACGGCTTTTCGTTCGCCCCGGCGGCACATTCCGTGCTGCCGGGGCGTTCGTTTATCGACCCGACGACCTCGGGCGTAATAACGGTTCGAGTAATCAGCTCTCTCGGAGGACAACTGTGGGACGACTCTTCGGAACGGATGGTGTACGCGGTGTAGCCAACGCCGACCTCACGGCCGAGCTCGCGCTCGGCCTGTCGGTCGCCGCGGCACATGTACTCGCGGAGGCGGGTACCTTCGCGGGCCATCGCCCGACCGCGGTGGTCGGCCGTGACCCCCGCGCATCCGGAGAGTTCCTGGAGGCCGCCGTTGTCGCAGGCCTCGCCAGTGCCGGTGTCGACGTGCTGCGCGTCGGTGTGCTGCCCACCCCCGCGGTGGCGTATCTCACCGGTGCGCTCGGCGCCGACCTCGGTGTGATGCTCTCCGCCAGCCACAACGCCATGCCCGACAACGGCATCAAGTTCTTCGCGCGCGGCGGGCACAAGCTGGCCGACGAGCTGGAGGACCGCATCGAGCAGGTCTACGAGCAGCACCGCACCGGTGAGCCGTGGGACCGGCCGACCGGCGCGGGCGTGGGCCGGGTCACGGACTACGACGAGGGCTTCGACAAGTACGTCGCCCACCTCATCGCCGTCCTCCCCAACCGGCTCGACGGGCTGAAGATCGTCCTCGACGAGGCGCACGGCGCGGCCTCCCGGGTCTCGCCGGAGGCGTTCACGCGTGCCGGGGCCGAGGTCGTCACCATCGGTGCCGAGCCCGACGGCCTCAACATCAACGACGGCTGCGGCTCGACCCATCTGGAACTGCTGAAGGCCGCCGTCGTCGAGCACCGCGCCGACTTCGGCATCGCGCACGACGGCGACGCGGACCGCTGCCTCGCCGTGGACGGCGCGGGCAACGAGGTCGACGGCGACCAGATCCTCGCGGTGCTGACGCTGGCGATGCGCGAGGCGGGGACGCTGCGCGGCAACACCGTCGTCGCCACGGTCATGTCCAACCTCGGCTTCAAACTGGCGATGGAACGCGAAGGCGTCGAGCTGGTGCAGACCGCAGTCGGTGACCGCTACGTCCTGGAGTCCATGAAGGCGCACGGCTTCGCGCTCGGCGGCGAGCAGTCCGGGCACGTCATCGTCCTGGACCACGCGACGACCGGCGACGGCACGCTGACCGGTCTGATGCTGGCGGCCCGCGTCGCCGCGACCGGCCGCTCGCTGGCCGAGCTCACCGCTGTGATGCAGCGGCTGCCGCAGGTGCTCATCAACGTGCGTGACGTCGACAGGTCGCGGGTGGACACCTCCAAGGAGCTGGCGACCGCGGTCACCGAGGCCGAGCGGGAGCTCGGCGCGACCGGTCGCGTACTGCTGCGTCCGTCGGGCACGGAGCCCCTGGTGCGGGTCATGGTCGAGGCCGCGGAGATCGAGCAGGCGCAGAGCGTCGCCGGCCGGCTCGCCGATGTGGTGAAGTCCGCGCTCGGCTAGGCCGGTGCACACGCTGTCGGAGGGGGCTCGTACGGTTACGTACGGGCCCTCTTCCGGCTTCTGCGCCACAGGTACTTCTGCGTGAACAGTGTCAGCGTGCCCGCGAGCACGATGCCCAGCAGGTTCAGCAGCAGCTGTTCCGTGGAGCCCCAGGCCTGCCCGTACTCGGAGTAGCTGAAGGCCACGGCCGCGTTCGCCGCCGCAGGGACGGTGGTCACCGAGATCGCGACGCCGACCAGCGCACCGGACTTCGCCGAGGTCAGCGACAGCATGCCCGCCGCGCCTGCCAGCAGGGCCACGATGAACGAGAACCAGTCGGGGGCGTAGATGAAGGCCGTGTTCGGGCGGTCGGCGGCCAGTTGCGCCGCGCTGAAGAGGTCGAGCGCGCCCATGGCGTAGCTGAAGGCCACCGTGACCAGCATCGCCGCACCGAATCCGACGATCAGCGCGAGGAAGGACCGCCAGGCGAGCCTCGCGGCGCGCCGCACCAGTGCCGTGCAGAAGCCGGCGAGCGGGCCGAACTCGGGGCCGACGGCCATCGCGCCGACGATCAGGATCGCGTTGTCGAGCACCACACCGCACGCCGCGATCATCGTCGCGAGCGTCAGGAACGCGAGGTAGGTGACGCTGAGCGTCGACTCCTCGTGGGTGGCGTCGGTCAGCTGCTCCCACAGGACCGCGTCCGCGCCCTCGCCCGGAGCGTCCTCCTCCGCCTGCTCGGCGCGGGTCGAAAGCGACAGGTGGATGTCGTCGACGGCGATGGACCCGGTCTTGTCGATGCCGCGCTCCCGCAGCTCGGCCAGCAGTCCGTCACCGGCCTCGCGTGCGACGTCGCACAGCACCAGATCGCCCTGCGGATCGCGGGCCGCGCCCGGCAGGACGACCAGATGCGCCGTGCCGACGGTCTGCTCCAGCAGGTCCACCACGTCGGTGGTCCGGTCGGCCGGGGTGATCAGCCGTAGGTGCAGCACGCGGGCTCCTAGAGCTTTCGCAGGGACAGGCGCTGGACCTTGTGGTCGGGCCCTTTGCGCAGCACCAGTGTGGCGCGGCCGCGCGTGGGCGCCACATTCTCCAGCAGATTGGGCTTGTTGATGGTGCGCCACATGGTGCGGGCGTAGTCGAGGGCCTCCTCCTCGGAGACCTGGGTGTACTTGCGGAAGTACGAGAACGGGTTCTGGAACGCGGTCTCGCGCAGCTTGCGGAAACGGTTCAGGTACCAGGTCTCGATGTCCTCGGCGCGGGCGTCGACGTACACGCTGAAGTCGAAGTAGTCGGCGAGGCCGACCCGGGTGCGGCCGTCCTTGCCGGGCAGCGCGGGCTGAAGGACGTTGAGGCCCTCGACGATGAGGATGTCCGGGCGGCGCACGGTGAGGCGTTCGTCCGGGACGATGTCGTAGATGAGGTGGGAGTAGACGGGGGCGGTGACCTCGTCCTTGCCCGCCTTGATGTCGGCGACGAACCGGGTCAGCGCCCGGCGGTCGTACGACTCGGGGAACCCCTTGCGCGACATGAGCCCGCGGTCCCTGAGCTCCTTCATCGGGAGCAGGAAGCCGTCGGTCGTGACCAGCTCGACCCGCGGGTGCTCGGGCCAGCGGGCGAGGAGCGCCTGCAGCAGGCGCGCGACGGTGGACTTGCCGACGGCGACGGACCCGGCGACGCCTATGACGAACGGGGTGCCGCGCTGGGCACCGTGGCCGTTGCCGGCGTCGCCGAGAAAGGTGTTGAGCGCCCCGCGCAGCTCGCCGGTGGCCTGCACATAGAGGTTGAGCAGCCGTGACAGCGGCAGATAGACGTCACGTACCTCGTCGAGGTCGATGACGTCCCCGAGGCCGCGCAGCCGCTCGACCTCGTCGGCCGTCAGTGGGAGCGGGGTTTTCTCGCGCAGCGCGCTCCACTCCGCTCGGGTGAGGTCGACGTAGGGGGTCGACGCTGGCTCTGCCCGGCGGTGGGCGCTTCGTGGCGGCGAAGAGATCACGGGCCCATTGTCGGTGGTACAGGGCTGTTGTGGGGGGTGGGGTGGGTCACGCGGAGCAGGGCGGCCACGGTGGAATGTCAGTGGCGTGGGTCACAGTTGTGGGAGAGGTGGGCGCTGCCCGGCGTCCACGAACCCCGAGGGGTGACCCATGACGTATGCGATCCAGGCAGAGGGCTTGGCGAAGCGGTTCAAGGAGACCGAAGCGCTGGCGGGGGTGGATCTCGCCGCGGATGCGGGCACGGTGCTCGGCCTGCTCGGCCCCAACGGCGCGGGGAAGACGACGGCGGTGCGCATCTTCGCGACGCTGTTGCGCCCCGACGGCGGCAGAGCGCTGGTGGCGGGCCATGACGTCGTGCGGGAGGGGGAGTGGTGCGCTCCCTCGTCGGTCTGACCGGCCAGTACGCCGCAGTGGACGAGAACCTCACGGGCACGGAGAATCTGCTGCTCATCGGCCGGCTGCTCGGTCTGCCGAGGCGCGACGCGAAGGCGCGGGCGGGTGAGCTGCTGGACCGGTTTCAGCTGAGCGACGCGGCGGGCAGGGCCGTGAAGACGTTCTCCGGCGGTATGCGGCGGCGCCTGGACCTGGCGGCGAGCCTGGTCGGCCGGCCCAGCATCCTGTTCCTCGACGAGCCGACCACGGGCCTGGACCCGCACAGCAGGGGAGAGCTGTGGGACATGCTGCGCGCCCTGGTGGCCGACGGGGCGACCGCCCTGCTGACGACGCAGTATCTGAACGAGGCGGATGTGCTCGCCGACGACATCGTGGTGATCGACAAGGGCAGGGTGATCGCCGAAGGCACTCCCGATCAGCTGAAGTCCGAGGTCGGCGGCCAGGTCCTGGAGCTGCGGCCGGTGCGGTCCGCAGATCTTGCGACGGCCCACGGGCTGGTGGCGGAGGCCGCAGGCCCGCAGACGCGGATCGAGGGTGCGCTGGTCACGGCGCCGGTGAAGGACCCCGAGCTGATGCCCGCGGTCGTGCGCCGGCTCGACCGGGAGGGGATAGCGGTCGGGGAGCTGTCCTTGCGCCGCTCCTCGCTGGACGAGGTGTTCCTCGCGCTGACCGGGCACCGGGCGGAGCCCGAGCGGCCCGACGGAGCGGAGGAACTGGACGAGGGCGAGCCGGAGAAGGCGGTGAGCTCGGTATGACCGCGACGACGATCACCACGCCGGTCACCAAGTCCGGCCGGGTGCGGCCCCTGTCGGGGCTCCAGCAGACGCTCACGATGGCGTGGCGGAGCCTGGTGGCGGTCAAGCACAATCCACTGGAGCTGGTGGACTACAGCATCACGCCGATCATGTTCGTGTTCCTGTTCACCTATGTCCTGGGCGGCCAGATGGCCGGTTCCCCGGACGCGTATCTGAAATACGCGCTGCCCGGCATCATCGTGCAGAACACCCTGTTCATGACCATGTACACCGCGATGGCGCTCAACACGGATCTGACGAAGGGCGTCTTCGACCGCCTCCGCAGCCTCCCGATAGCCCGCTCGGCGCCACTGGTGGGCCGCATCCTGGCAGACCTCACCAAGCACGTGTGGGCGATGCAGCTGATGCTCGGACTCGGGTTGCTGATGGGCTTCCGGATCACCGGGGGCGGGGTGCTGCTGGTGGTCTTCGCGGCCGCCGTGTCGTGGAGTGCCGTGCTGATCGGAATGCTGGCGGGCGACGCGGAGAAGGTGCAGGCGTTCGCGTTCACCATCATCTTCCCGATCACCTTCACGAGCAGCGCCTTCGTCGTGGTCGACACCATGCCGGGCTGGCTGCAGGCATGGAGCGACGTCAATCCGGTCACGCACCTGTCGGACGCCTACCGCGGACTGCTGGTCGGCGGACCGGTCGCGGAGCCGGTGCTGTGGTCGCTGCTGTGGGCGGCCGGGATAGCCGCGGTGTTCTACCCGCTGGCGATGCGGGCGTACCGGGCGAAGGTCTGAGCCGACGGTCCCGGGCATCCGGTGATCACATGGCCATCACGATTGCGTTCCGCGACAGGCCGCGTGATCAACAAGCGTCCGGGCGCACCTTATCGTCGGGCTCAGCAGCAACGATGTGGGACGGGCGGCTGTGTGAACGCCTGCTCCGGGAGGGGTCGTTGCGCTTCACCCACGAGGAAGACTCATGAGAAACACTGTCGTACGCCGTTCCGCCGTTGCCGTCTCCGCCCTGTCCCTGGCCCTGCTGGTCGGCGCCTGTGGCGGGGGCTCCGGCGACAAGGGCACGGACACGGACGGCACGGGGGGCAAGGGCAAGGAGGCCGCCGCCAAGGCGCTGAGCGCGGCCGAGCTGGAGAAGCTCGCGCTCGCCCAGGGGGATGTCGAGGCGCACAAGGTGGCGAAGGCGGGGCCCCAGGACGAGATCGCCGCGAAGGACGTCACGGCGGGCAAGGCCGGCTGCGAGCCGCTGGCTCAGCTGCTGAGCGGCGTGCCGAACGGAGAGCCGGGGGCGACCGTGAAGCGCAGGGTCACCTCCGAGCCGAAGAAGGACGGCAGCGCCGGCAAGGACCTCGGCGATCTGACGGAGAAGGAGATCGACGACGCGATGGCGAACGCGTTCGACGTCACGACGACGCTGTCGTCGCTCTCCTCGTACGACGGCACGGGCGCCCAGGACGTCATCGCCGGTCTCGGGACCGCGGCGACCGCCTGCGCCGACGGATTCACGATGACGATGGCCGGTAGGGAGCAGAAGGTCACCAAGGTCGGCGAGCTGCAGATCTCGGGCGGCGACGAGGCCGTTGCCTGGTCCGTGGAGGCGGATCAGGAGGGCGAGAAGGTGTCGTACACGCTCGCCGCCGTGCGTCAGGGCGGGACGGTCGCCTCGTTCTCCTCGGTCAACCTTGTTGCCCTGAAGGACGAGAAGGCGACCAAGCTGCCCACCGCGGTCATCGACGCGCAGGTGGCCAAGCTCGGCTGAGCCGCGGGTCTCGGCCGGGGCGGGCGGGGCCAGTTCTGATCGGAGCGGTCCGCTCGGCGAGAACCGGTCCGATCCGAACGACCCCAGCCGTCGCCAGGTGTGTGCGCCCGCCCTAGGGCGGGCGCACACACCTGGCGTGGGGGGCGACTCCCGCCAGGCTCAGCGAGACACGAGCCTGGGGAAGGCGCCAGAAATAGCCGCCCGTTGGGAGCGAGGGGCCGCAGCCGTCGGTTCTTGCCGGTCCGGCCCCGCCCGAGTCGCGGGGAGCTCGCCGCGATGATGCAATGAAATGCGGTGATGCCGTGGATCCGGCGGCCCGGCCGCCCGCACAGCGGAGGTTTTTCCCGCCTCACCCCCTCGTCGGACCGAGCCACGCGCACCAGCCGAACCGAGCCACGCGAGGAGCCGGCATGAGTGTCGACGAATTCTCCGAAATGGGACCTGTCGACTATCTGGTCTTGGAGTTTCCCGGAAACCGGATGACGGGCGAGGCACTGCCTCTGCTCCTCGAGCTGGTGGACCGGCACATCATCCGGATCCTCGACCTCACGTTCGTCGGCAAGGAGGCGGACGGGACGGTCAGGGGGCTGCAGCTCGCCGACTTCGACGGCGACGGCCAACTCGACCTGGCCGTCTTCGAGGGTGCCTCTTCGGGACTGCTGGACGAGGAGGACATCCAGGAGGCCGCGTCCGTCCTCGAACCGGGGAATTCCGCGGGCATCATCGTCTACGAGAACGTGTGGGCCGGGCCCCTGGCGGCTGCGCTGCGGCGCAGTGGCGCCCGGATGGTGGCCAACGGACGGATCCCGGTCCAGGATCTCCTGGCTTCCCTCGACGCAGCCGAGGCACGGTCCGCCGCCTGAGGCGGCCCGCAGGGTTGCCCGTACGACAAGGACGCATCTCATGCCAGGTCTACTTCGTGGAGTCGCACGCACCGCTGTCGTCGCCGGCACGGCCACCGCGGTGTCCAACCGGGTGTCGCGGCGCCAGGCCGGCCGATGGGCGCAGCAGGACTATGCGCAGACCCCCGCCGAGCCGGCGCCGGGCCACGGGGCGCCCGCCCCGCCCCCTCCGCCGGAGTCCTCGATGGAAAGCAGGATCGCCCAGCTGAAGGATCTGGCCGACCTGAAAGCGCAAGGGGTCCTCTCCGAGGCCGAGTTCGCGGCCGAGAAGAGCCGCATTCTCAACTCCTGAACGAACTCACGGCCCATCGGAGTCGGCATGGACCGCTATCCCCTCATCGCCGACCACGGTCTGATCGGCGACCTGCAGACAGCTGCGCTGGTCTCGTCCCAGGGTGTCATCGACTGGTGGGCTGCCCCCCGGTTCGATTCCCCCAGCGTCTTCGCAGCCCTCCTCGACCACGACCGCGGCGGATACTTCGAGGTCGCTCCGGACGAAACCGACGCTACGTGCAGACAGCTCTACTACCCGGACACGGCAGTCCTGGTCACCCGGTTCATGTCGCCCGAGGGCGTCGGCGAGGTCATCGACTGCATGGAGCCGGACCGCATCCTCACACCGACCGACCGGCACACGGTGGTGCGGGTCATGAGGTCGGTACGCGGCACGGTGCGATTCCGGTTGGAGTGCCGCCCGCGGTTCGACTACGGCCGCGCAACGCACGAGCTCGACCTGCGGCCGGAGGCCGCGGCCTTCCGGGCACCGGCGCAGACCGCATATCTCCAGGCCACCTTCCCCCTGCAACGCGACGGGGTGGACGTCCGGGGCGAGGTGACGCTCCGGGCGGGAGAGTCGGCGGCGACCGCCTTCACCGTCTGCGACCGGGACGGTGAACAGCCGGCTCCCATCACGGTGGAGGGGCTCACCGAGCGGATGTTCGCCGTGGGTGAGTTCTGGCAGGAGTGGCTGCACACCTCCCGTTACAACGGCCGCTGGTCCGACATGGTCAACCGCTCGGCCATCACGCTGAAACTGCTCACCTACGCTCCCACGGGTGCTCCGGTCGCTGCGGCGACGATGGGGCTGCCCGAGCAGGTCGGAGGCGAGCGCAACTGGGACTACCGGTACACCTGGGTACGCGACGGGTCGCTGTCGGTTCGGGCGCTGCTGGACCTGGGGTTCGTCGAGGAAGCTGCCCGGTTCACCCGCTGGCTCGGCGACCGGATGCACGACCGGGCCGACCTGCCCGGCGAACGCCTTCAGATCATGTACCGGGTCGACGGGGATCCCGACATCCCGGAGGAGATCCTCGGCCATTTCGAGGGCTATCGCGGCTCGTCCCCGGTACGGGCCGGGAACGCCGCGATGGACCAACTCCAGCTCGACATCTACGGCGAGGCGCTCTACGCCATGGCGGAGGGCCGCGAGGTGGGGATCCAGACCGGATACCACGGCTGGAAAGGGCTGGCTGCCACGCTCGACTGGCTCGCCGACAACTGGGACCGGCCGGACGAGGGCATCTGGGAAACCCGCGGCGGCCGCAAGGACTTCACCTACAGCCGCGTGATGTGCTGGGTCGCCTTCGACCGCGGACTGCGCCTCGCGGCGGAGTTCAGCAGGCCGGCCGACACCGTCCGATGGACCACCGCACGCGACGCGATCCTGGATCAGGTGATGGAGCGGGGCTGGAGCACCAAGGAGCAGGCACTCGTCCAGCACTACGACGACGACGTGCTGGACGCCTCGCTGCTGCTGATCCCGCGCGTCCGGTTCCTGGCGCGCAAGAGTCCCGGATGGCTGCAGACGCTCGACGCCGTGGACCGCAAACTCGTCTCGGACAGCCTTGTCTACCGCTACGACCCCGCGGCCTCCCCCGACGGCCTGCGCGGCTCCGAGGGCACGTTCAGCCTGTGCACGTTCCTCTACGTCGACGCGCTCGCAAGGGCCGACCGCACCTTTCAGGCGCGTTATGCCTTCGAGAAGATGCACACGTACGCCAACCATGTCGGTCTGTTCGCAGAGGAGATCGGCCCGAGCGGGGAGCAACTCGGCAACTTCCCGCAGGCGTTCACCCACCTCGCCCTGATCATGGCCGCCACCACCCTCGACGACGCCCTCAACCGGCAACGGGGGCGCGAGGTGCCACCGGTGCGGCCCACGTTCATCTGAGGGCCTGCGTGCTGCGTGATCGGCCCGCTCCGGCTTCCCGCGGCAACCGGATCGCCCGTGAATCCGTCGTGATCCTGCGAGCCCCCGCCGGGCGCCGCGGCGCCCGTACGAGCACCCGCCGGTCGCCGCGGCACCCGTGTCAGGCCGTCGCGCTCCCGTCCGTGGACCTGTCCGGTCTGCCCGGCTTCCGCGGGGGCCGGGGCTTGACCGAAGGGCCCGGCGGCAGGAGCTCGGTCGTGGCGAAGGAGACCACGGCGGCCAGGATCACCACGGGAATCGAGTCGGTGTTCCCGAGCAGCATGACCACGAGGACGACGCTGCTGACGGGCAGCCGCAGGGCACACGTCGCCGCCGCTGCCATCCCCGCTGCCACTGCCGGGACGACCCCGAGCCCGGGGAGCGGAGCGAACAGCATGCCCGCCGCCGCGCCCAGGAGCAGCGAGGGGAACACCGGACCGCCTCGCAGGCTGCCCAGGCACAGGGCGTAGGCGGCGGACTTGAAGAGCAGCACGGCCAGCAGCGTGCCGACCCCCCAGGCATGGGGATCGGCGGCCATCTCGGTCAACGTGGCCTGGCCGGACGAGGCCACATCCGTCGGCGTGCGGCCGGTGATGACGGAATACAGGGACGCACAGCCGCCGGCGGCGACCGCGCAGACGACGGTCCTGCGAAGCGGACTCGCGGCCACGAACGCAGCGGCGAAACGCCCTCCGGCGATCACCAGGTGCACCAGCACGCCGATCGCCACCGCCAGCACGATCGACCACACCACGTCTCCGGCGTCCAGACGCGAGGTCGGGCCGGGGAGCTTCAGCGCGAGGCTTCCGGTGTCCAGGCCGGTCCAGCGCCCGAATCCGGTGAAGACCAGGGCACCCACTCCGCTGGACAGCAGGGCGGGGAGCATGATCGCGAACAGTTGTGGGCCGCCCACGCCCGCCACCTCCATCAGCAGCACCGCCGCAATGAGCGGGTTGCCGAAGATCACCGAGATGGCGGCCGCCGCGCCGGCCGCACCCAGCAGGGCGGTTCCCTGCGTCGTGGCGGGGGCACGGGCGAGATCCCTGAAGAGCAGGGCAAGACCGCCACCGAGTGCGATCAGCGGGGCTTCCGGTCCGAGGGTCGCGCCGAGCGGAAGGCTCGCCACCGCGGCGATGATCACTCCGGGCAGTGCGGCGGGAGACGTCGCGCCCGCGTGCAGACCGGATGCGGGGATGTGGCCGCCCGCACCGGGCAGATGCGCCACCACCAGCCCCACGACGACGCCCGCGACCAGGAGCAGCGGCAGCGGCCACCAGAACGGCGGGGTGTCCCAGCCCAGTGCCTGCGGCAGGTCCGCCCACATCACGTGTTCGAGTTCGTGCAGGCCGACCAGGAACCAGAAGGCGGCGAGGGAGACCGGAACACCGATCAGGCCACTGAACACCAGGGCCCTGCGGTACGCGGGCGTCAGCATCAGCTCCCGCAGCCGGTCCGCCTCCTGTGATTCCGCCGGGCCGCGGGGCGGCGTCGGCCGGGCACTGGGTTCCGTCATCGGACAGGTCCTTCCGGGCCATGACCGCGGCGGCTCATGGATCACGCTCATCCGGCCGGGACGCCGAACGGCGCCTTTCCAGACCGATCTGAACGGCTCCGAACATGGCCTTCGCGATCAGGCCCACCAGGATGAGGTCGGCCACCATCTGAAGGACGGTCATCACCCGGGCGGCTTGCGTGACGGGCACGATGTCGCCGAAGCCGACGGTGGCGAACACCGTCACCGTGAAGTAGAGCGCGTCGGTACGGTTCAGCGGTTGGGAGAAGGCCCGCCCGTCGTCCTTGGCGTACAGGAAGTACGCAGCGGAGAACAGCAGCAGGAACAGGGGTACGGCCGTGGTCATTGCCTCGACGGCGCGCAGCCTGGGGTGAGCCGATCCGGCGATGGTGATGGTCTGCCAGGTGATCAGGGCGCCGAACGCCAGCAGTCCCAGGATCAGCGTCACCGCCGTGGTGCCGACAGCCGGATCGCGGTCCAGCGGAAGCACGTAGTACAGGACGGTGGCCACCACGACGACGGCGCCGGAGCGCAGCAGCGGCAGGAACAGCCGCGCACGCCGCTGCCCGTGTCCGGTCGGGCTGCCCGGGCCTGCCGTCACGACGGCCGGGGCCTGCTGTCGGCTCCGGGCAGTCCGGTTCCGCCGATCCACCGCTCGCAGCGGTGCGTGAACCGCCCCTCCGGGCCCGGCCGCGGTCCGGCCGCCGGGGCGACCCCGCGCACGGCGTCGATCCCGGTGACGCACGCCCGTCGCACCGTGCTCCGTTCCCGGTCGTCAGACGGGCGCGGGCCACGGCCACTTGTGCCGGACGGGTCCGGATCCGATGCATCGTGCGATGCCATGGAGCGCTCCTGCGTCAGGTCCAACGGGCCTACAGCGGCGGAGCGGCCGCCGCCCGTCCAGGAAAAGCGCTTCCGCCCCATCCCGCGACCCGAGTGGCCGCCCGGGTCCGGCGAGGTGTCAGTACTTCGCGGGCCGTGGCGCGACGCACAACGCCCAGATGACGAACACGTCGATCGCGATCAGCACCAGCGCCCAGAACGGGTGGTGGGGCAACCACAGGAAGTTCGCGATCAGGCCGAGGCCGGCGAGCACCACGCCGAGGACGCGGGCCCAGACGGCGCCCTTGAACAGTGCGAATCCGGCGAGCACGAGCACGACGCCGATGATCAGGTGGATCCAGCCCCATCCCGTCAGGTTGAACTGGAAGACGTAGTTGCGAGTGGCGACGAACACGTCGTCGTGGGCGATGGCGGAGATGCCCGAGAAGACGCTCACGAAGCCGCCGAGCACCATGAGGACGCCCGCGAACGTCATCCAGCCCCCGGCGGCGCCGCCGTGCGATGTGCTGCCTTCCCGCCCACCCGTATCAGTGACCATGGTGCGTTCCTTCGGCTTGTACGGCCGACGGACCGGACGACCCGCGTACGGCCGGTCGGATTACTTCCAGCGTCCGCCTGCCCGGCCCTGCCCGCATGTGCATCCCGCCTCCGGCCCGGTCCCCGGAGGCGTATCCCTCCTCACCGCCTCCGGCCCGGTCGCCGGAGGTGGAGAGGAGGGATACGTTCGAAGAGGGCGCCTTGTACGGACGATGCGCAAGGATGGTGGTCGCCGTGGGCGACGCCCCGCATTACGACGTGATTGTCATAGGTACCGGAGCAGGCGGCGGAACGCTGGCCCACCGCATCGCGCCGTCCGGAAAACGGGTGCTCATCCTCGAACGCGGTGACTATCTTCCGCGTGAACGCGACAATTGGGACTCGACCGCCGTGTTCGTCAAGGGCAAGTACCGCGCCCCGGAGTTCTGGATCGACAAGCACGGCAACGAATTCCCGCCGGAGGTCAACTACTACGTCGGCGGCAACACCAAGTTCTACGGCGCCGCCCTCTTCCGGCTGCGCCCCGAGGACTTCGGCGAGATTCGCCACCACGACGGCGTCTCGCCCGCCTGGCCGATCCGCTACGAGGACCTGGAGCCGTACTACACCCAGGCCGAGCACCTCTATCTCGTGCACGGCCGGCACGGCGAGGACCCCGGCGAAGGGGCGGTGAGCGCGCAGTACGCGTACCCGCCGGTGGAGCACGAGCCGCGGATCCAGCAGCTGAGCGACGACCTCGAGAAGCAGGGGCTGCACCCCTTCCACCTGCCGATCGGGGTCAATCTCAGCCAGGACGAACAGGGCCGCGCGACACACTCCAGCGTCTGCATCCGCTGCAACCGGGTGGACGGTTTCCCCTGCCTCGTCCGTGGCAAGTCCGATGCGCAAGTGGTGTGCGTCGAACCCGCGTTGGCTTATCCGGGCGTCGAGATGATCACCGGTGCCCGGGTGACGCGGCTGGAGACCGATGCCACCGGACGCAGCGTCAGCACGGTCGTGGCGCAGCTGGCCGACGGGGCGCCGGCGCGCTTCGAGGCGGACATCGTCGTCGTGGCGTGCGGGGCGGTGAACTCCGCCGCACTGCTGCTGGCCTCGGCGAACGACCGGCATCCCAGGGGGCTTGCCAACAGCTCCGACGTGGTCGGCCGGCACTACATGCGGCACAACAATCTCGCCCTCATGGCGGTGTCGCAGGAGCCCAACGACACCCAGTTCCAGAAGACCCTTGCGCTGCACGACTGGTACCTGGGCGCGGACGACTGGGACTACCCGCTGGGCGGGATCCAGATGCTCGGCAAGTCGGACGCCGAGCAGATCCACGGCGAGGCCCCGCGCTGGGCCGGTGCGGTGATGCCGGACATGCCGTTCGAGGTGCTGGCCCATCACGCCGTGGACTTCTGGCTGTGCGGCGAGGACCTTCCTCTTGCGGACAGCCGCGTCACGCTGGACGGAGAAGGACGAATCCACCTCTCCCTCGACGAGAAGAACAACATGGCCGGGCTTCAGCGCCTGAGGCACAAGCTGCAGGGCATGCTCGGGCACCTGGGCATGCACGAGCACCATCTGCTGCCGCACAGCATCTATCTGCACAAGGGCATGCCCATCGGGGCCACCGCGCACCAGGCGGGTACGGTCCGGTTCGGCGACGACCCCGGCAGTTCGGCCCTGGACGTCCACTGCAAGGCCCATGACCTGGACAACCTGTACGTGGTGGACACGAGCTTCTTCCCCAGCATCGGCGCGGTCAACCCGTCCCTGACGGCCATGGCCAACGCCCTGCGGGTCGGCGACCACATTGTCGAGCGGCTGGGCTGACCGATCGGCCGAGCGGGCGAAGAGCGTCTACCCAACGGCCCAAGACGGGCAGGTCTGGTCGACCGGTGACCCAACGGCAGGAGCCGTAGGCTGCCGACATGTGTGGAATCGTGGGTTACGTCGGCGGACAGTCGGCGCTTGATGTGGTCGTCGCCGGCCTGAAGCGGCTCGAGTACCGCGGCTACGACTCGGCCGGCGTCGCCGTCCTCGCGGACGGCGGCCTGGCCGCGGCGAAGAAGGCGGGCAAGCTCGTCAATCTGGAGAAGGAGCTGGTGGAGCGGCCGCTGCCGAGCGGCCCCACCGGCATCGGGCATACCCGCTGGGCCACCCACGGCGGCCCGACGGACGCCAATGCGCACCCTCATCTGGACAACGCCGGGCGGGTCGCCGTCGTCCACAACGGCATCATCGAGAACTTCGCCGCTCTGCGCGCCGAGTTGGCCGAACGCGGTCACGACCTGGCGTCGGAGACGGACACCGAGGTCGTGGCGCATCTGCTCGCCGAGTCGTTCTCGTCGTCCGGCGATCTCGCGGAGTCGATGCGGCTGGTGTGCCGACAGCTCGAGGGCGCGTTCACGCTCGTCGCGGTGCACGCGGACGAACCGGATGTGGTGGTCGGGGCGCGGCGGAACTCCCCACTGGTGGTGGGCGTCGGAGACGGCGAGGCCTTTCTCGCGTCGGACGTGGCCGCGTTCATCGCCCACACGCGGTCCGCGATCGAGCTGGGCCAGGACCAGGTGGTGGAGCTCCGCCGTGACGGTGTGACGGTCACCGGCTTCGACGGGGAGCCTGCGGAGGTGCGGTCCTATCACGTGGACTGGGACGCGTCCGCGGCCGAGAAGGGAGGTTACGACTACTTCATGCTCAAGGAGATCGCCGAGCAGCCGAAGGCTGTCGCCGATACCCTCCTGGGCCGTATCGACGTCGCGGGGTCGTTGATCCTCGACGAGGTGCGCATCCCGGCGTCCGTGCTGCGCGAGGCGGACAAGGTCGTCATCGTGGCCTGCGGGACGGCCTTCCACGCCGGCATGATCGCGAAGTACGCCATCGAGCACTGGACACGTATCCCGTGCGAGGTGGAGCTCGCCAGCGAGTTCCGCTACCGGGACCCGATCCTGGACCAGCGGACGCTGGTCGTCGCGATCTCGCAGTCCGGCGAGACGATGGACACGCTCATGGCACTGCGGCATGCGCGTGAGCAGGGCGCGAAGGTGCTGGCCATCTGCAACACCAACGGCTCGACGATCCCGCGTGAGTCGGACGCCGTGCTCTACACGCATGCCGGCCCCGAGGTCGCGGTCGCGTCGACGAAGGCGTTTCTGACGCAGTTGGTGGCCTGTTATCTCGTGGCCCTCTATCTGGCGCAGGTGCGCGGCACCAAGTGGGCAGATGAGATCCGGGCCGTGGTCCGGGACCTGTCACGGCTGTCCGGCGAGGTCGAGCGGGTGCTGGAGACGATGGAGCCGGTGCGTGAACTCGCGCGTTCGCTGGCGGACAAGAACACGGTGCTGTTCCTGGGGCGGCACGTGGGCTATCCGGTGGCGCTGGAGGGTGCGCTCAAGCTCAAGGAGCTGGCGTACATGCATGCGGAGGGGTTCGCGGCGGGCGAGCTCAAGCACGGGCCGATCGCGTTGATCGAGGAGGATCTGCCGGTGGTGGTCGTGGTGCCCTCACCGCGCGGACGGTCGGTGCTGCACGACAAGATCGTCTCCAACATCCAGGAGATCCGGGCCCGCGGTGCGCGGACGATCGTGATCGCGGAGGACGGGGACGAGGCGGTCGTGCCGTACGCGGACCACCTGGTGCGGATCCCGGCGGTGCCGACGCTGCTCCAGCCGATGGTGGCCACGGTGCCGCTGCAGGTCTTCGCGTGCGAACTGGCCACGGCGCGCGGCAACGAGGTCGACCAGCCACGGAATCTGGCGAAGTCGGTGACAGTGGAATGAGCCGTCCGGACGGAGTGGGGACGAAGGGCTTTCGCGGATGATCATCGGTGTGGGGATCGACGTTGCCGAGATCGACCGGTTCGCCGCGTCGATGAAGCGCACACCGGCCATGGCCGAACGGCTCTTCGTGGAGCACGAGTTGCTGCTGCCGAGCGGAGAGCGTCGCGGGTACGCCTCGCTCGCGGCGAGGTTCGCCGCGAAGGAGGCGGTGGCGAAGGCGCTCGGCGCACCGGGCGGGCTGCTCTGGACGGACGCGCAGGTGTTTGTGGAGGATTCGGGCCGGCCCCGGCTGCGTGTCCGGGGTACGGTCGCGGCCTGCGCCGCCGAACTGGGCGTGAAGGCATGGCATGTGTCGCTGAGCCATGACGCGGGCGTGGCGTCGGCGGTGGTGATCGCGGAGGGCTGAGGCCGGGGCGCGACGGGAGCGCCCGACAGGCGCGGTGTTCGCCAGGGCGCGGGGACCGGGCCACCGGCGATCGCGGTGGCCCGCCGTGCCGAACCGCTCGGCGGCGGGCGGTGAACGCGTCGGGGCCGCCCGGCCGATGTGGCGTGGCGGCAGGGTCCCCTCGGCCGCCCGCGGTAACTCGGCCGGTCCGATGGCGACTTGCCCCGCGGCGCCCCGCGCGGCGCTGCGGTGCGTGCGGCAGACTCGGGGACATGCGTACTGCGTACAGCGTCGAGGCCGTCAGGCATGCCGAGGCCCAGCTCATGGCCCGTCTCCCGGAAGGCGCCCTCATGCAGCGCGCCGCCGCCGGGCTGGCCGCGGCCTGCGCCGATCTGCTGGGCCGCGTGTACGGCGCGCGAGTCGTCCTGCTCGTCGGCAGCGGCGACAACGGCGGCGACGCGCTGTACGCCGGGGCGCGGCTGGCCCGCCGCGGTGCCGGGGTCGTCGCCGTGCTGCTCGCCCCCGACCGCGCCCATGCCGGCGGGCTCGCCGCCCTGGTGGGCGCGGGCGGTCGGGTCGCCGACGACCCGTTCGAGGCGCTGGCCGTCGCCGATCTCGTCCTGGACGGCATCACCGGCATCGGCGGCCACGGCGGGCTGCGGCCCGACGCCGTGCCGGTGGCACGCGCCGCCCGCGGTTCGGATGCCGTCGTCGTCGCGGTCGACCTCCCGAGCGGGATCGAGGCCGACACCGGCCAGGTGCGCGGCGAAGCACTGCGAGCGGATGTCACGGTCACCTTCGGCACGTACAAGCCGGGACTGCTCGTCGATCCCGCCAAGGAGTACACGGGCATGGTCCGGCTCGTCGGCATCGGCATCGAGGAGCACCTGCCGTCCGTGCCGGAAGTGGAGGCGCTGCAACACGCCGACATGGCACGGATGGTGCCGCTCCCGGCCGCCGAGAGCGACAAGTACAGGCGTGGCGTCGTCGGTGTCGTCGCCGGATCCCCGCGCTATCCGGGCGCCGCCGTGCTCGCGGTGGCGGGAGCGCTGCGCGGCGGTGCGGGGGCCGTGCGGTACGTGGGGACGGGCGCCGACGCCGTGATCGCGCGCTTCCCCGAATGTCTCGTGACCAACGGGCCGCCGGCCAAGGCCGGGCGCGTCCAGTCGTGGGTCGTCGGCCCCGGCATCGGTGAGAACGCCGACGCCGTGCGGGACGTGCTCGCCTCGGACGTACCCGTACTGGTCGACGCAGACGGACTTCGCCTGCTGGACGCGGCCGCCGTACGGGACCGGACCGCGCCCACTCTGCTCACCCCGCATGCCGGGGAGGCCGCCGCGCTGCTCGGTGCGGCGCGCGAGGACGTGGAGTCGGCGCGGCTCGACACCGTACGGGAGCTGGCCGCGCGCTTCGGCGCGACCGTCCTGCTCAAGGGGTCGACCACGCTGGTTGCCGACCCGGACGTCGGGCGCACCCCGGTGCGGGTCAACCCCATGGGCACCCCGTGGCTGGCGACCGCGGGCAGCGGCGATGTCCTGTCCGGCCTGGCCGGTTCGCTGCTGGCCGCGGGGCTCGACGCCCGCGACGCGGGCTCCGCCGCCGCGTATCTGCACGGCCTCGCGGCCCGGCTCGTGGCTGCCGAGGGTGTGCCGATCACCGCGTACGAGGTGGCGGCGACGCTCCCGGCCGCCTGGCACGACGTACGCGACCCTGGCGGCGCACACGGGCCGGGCGCGGCCGGCCACCTCGTGCGCGGTTGAGCCGCCCGCAGGGCGGCCGCCGCCCCGGTGCACGAACCGCCCGCCGGGTGCCGGGAGGTGTGCCCCGTGCCACGGACACATGCCGCGCACGTGATGGAGTCGACCGCCGGGCGTACGAATCAAGCCGTAGAGCTCTGAGAGACTGGGCGCGATGAGCCAGACACCGCCGCCGCACCACGCATCGCCGAGGGCCCGTGCCGAGATCGATCTCGCGGCCCTGCGCGCCAACGTCCGCGCGCTGCGCGCCCGCGCGCCGCGGGCTGCTCTGATGGCCGTGGTGAAGTCGGACGCGTACGGCCACGGCATGGTGCCCTGCGCGAAGGCCGCGCTCGCGGCCGGCGCGACCTGGCTCGGCACTGCCACTCCGCACGAGGCGCTCGCGCTGCGCGAGGCGGGCATCGGCGGCCGGATCATGTGCTGGCTGTGGACCCCGGGTGACCCGTGGCGTGCCGGCATCGAGGCCGATCTCGACATGGCGGTGAGCGGGCGGTGGGCACTCGACGAGGTTGCCGCGGCGGCGCGGGAGGCGGGCAGGCCCGCCCGGATCCAGCTGAAGGCGGACACCGGCCTCGGCCGCAACGGCTGCCAGCCCGCCGACTGGCCCGCTCTCGTCTCGGCCGCGCGCGCCGCCGAGGACGAGGGGCTGGTGAACGTCACCGGTCTGTGGTCCCACTTCGCCTGCGCGGACGAGCCCGGCCATCCGTCGATCGCCGCGCAGCTCCAGATGTTCCGCGACCTGGTCGACCACGCCGAGAAGGCCGGCATCGAGCCCGAGGTCAGGCATATCGCCAACTCGCCCGCGACGCTGACCCTTCCGGACGCGCACTTCGATCTCGTGAGGACCGGCATCGCCGTCTACGGCATCTCGCCGAGCCCCGAGCTGGGTACGTCCGCGGACTTCGGTCTGCGGCCCGTGATGACGCTCGCCGCCTCCGTGGCCCTGGTCAAACACGTTCCCGCGGGCCACGGCGTCAGCTACGGCCACCACTACGTCACCGAGGGAGAGACGACGCTCGGCCTGGTGCCCCTCGGCTACGCGGACGGCATCCCGCGCCACGCCTCGGGCCGCGGACCGGTCCTGGTCGGCGGCGAGTGGCGGCGGGTCGCCGGCCGGGTCGCCATGGACCAGTTCGTCGTCGATCTCGGCGGGCAGACGGTCGAGGAGGGTTCCGAGGCGCTGCTGTTCGGCCCTGGCGACCGGGGCGAGCCGACCGCCGAGGACTGGGCGGAGGCGGCGGACACCATCGCGTACGAAATCGTCACACGCATCGGCACGCGAGTTCCGCGCGTCTATGTGAACGAGGATTCCGAGCACCCGGACGAGTAGGAGAGGCACGGTGAGCGAGACCAGCACGGGGGACGTGGCCGAGGCCGCCGCCGCGGTCGCCACGGGCAACTGGCGCCGCGCGGGCGTCGCCGGTGCCGCGATAGGCGTGATCGCCGCCGGTGCCGCCGCGGGCGTCGCGATCGAGCGGCTCACCGTGGGCCGCGGCATGCGCAGGAAGGCGCGCCTCGCCCTCGACGCCGTGGGCCCCTACGGATCGATGCGCGGACTGCCCGGCAAGGCGGTCGCGGACGACGGCACCGAGCTGTACTACGAGGTGGACGAGGTCGACGCCGAGGCCGCCGCGCCGCGCCGCCGACGGATCTTCGGCCGCAAGGTGCCCGCACCGGTCACCGTGGTGTTCAGCCACGGCTACTGCCTGAGCCAGGACTCCTGGCACTTCCAGCGGTCCGCGCTGCGCGGCCTGGTGCGCACGGTCTACTGGGACCAGCGCAGCCACGGCCGTTCCGCCCGTGGCTCCTCTCAGGCCGGACCCGACGCCGTGCCGGTCTCCATCGACCGGCTGGGCCGGGACCTGAAGGCCGTGATCGACGCGGCCGCCCCGGACGGGCCGCTCGTGCTCGTCGGCCACTCCATGGGTGGCATGACGATGATGGCGATGGGTGCCCACTACCCCGAGATGGTGCGCAGCAGGGTGGCCGCGGTCGCCTTCGTCGGCACCTCCTCCGGCAAGCTCGGGGAGGTCAGTTACGGACTGCCGGTGGCGGGGGTGAACGCGGTGCGCCGCGTGCTGCCGGGCGTGCTGCGTGCACTCGGCTCGCAGGCGGAACTGGTCGAGCGGGGGCGGCGGGCGACCGCGGACCTGTTCGCGGGGCTGATCAAGCGCTACTCCTTCTCGTCGAAGGACGTGGACCCGGCGGTCGCGCGGTTCGCCGAGCGGATGATCGAGTCGACACCGATCGACGTGGTCGCCGAGTTCTATCCGGCCTTCGCCGAGCACGACAAGGCGGAGACGCTGGTCGTCTTCGAGGGGCTGCCGGTCCTCGTCCTGGCGGGTGACCGGGACCTGGTCACGCCGAGTGCGCACAGCGAGGCGATCGCCGACCTGATGCCGGGTGCGGAGCTGGTCATCGTGCCGGACGCCGGGCATCTGGTGATGCTGGAGCACCCGGAGGCCGTCACCGACCGCCTGGCGGACCTGCTGGTGCGGGCGGGCGCGGTCCCGGCAGCCGCTAACGTTGGCACGTATGGAAGCACCGCACAGCCCGGCGGCTGATCCGGCCGCCCGTTCCGCCCGCATGACGGTCGACTCCCCGGAGCAGATGCAGGAACTGGGGCGCAGACTCGCGAAACTGCTGCGCCCCGGTGACCTGGTGATGCTCACGGGTGAGCTCGGCGCGGGCAAGACGACACTCACCCGCGGCCTGGGCGAGGGCCTCGGCGTGCGCGGCGCCGTCACCTCCCCGACCTTTGTGATCGCCCGTGTCCATCCGTCGCTGACCGGTGGCCCGGCGCTCGTGCACGTCGACGCGTACCGCCTCAGCGGCGGCCTCGACGAGATGGAGGACCTCGACCTGGACGTCTCGCTGCCCGAGTCGGTGGTGGTCGTGGAGTGGGGCGACGGCAAGGTGGAGGACCTGTCGGAGGACCGGCTCCACGTACTGATCCACCGGGTGGTCGGAAACACCGACGACGACCGCCGCGAGGTGACGCTGCGGGGCTACGGGGAGCGCTGGGCGGGGGCCGGTCTGGACGCCGCGGGCGCGTAGCCCGACGGGCGGGGTCCCGTGACCGCAGGACGCCGCTCCTGACCCCGTGATCGCCCGGCTGTGTACGTTCCGACAAGACGTCGGGAAAATGTTGCGCCGGTCGCCCCACGCGTGATGACATGGTACCGAGACCTGGTTAGGTCTACCTAACCACGCCTGCCCCCGGAGCCCCAGGAGGCGTCCATGTCGGCATCGGAGCGAGAAGCACAGTCCCGCCAGCAGTCGGCCGCGCCGGCGACGCCGCTGCCTCCCACCCTGTCGATGCGCGATCTGCTGGCGTCCTGCGCCGCGGCCAACGCCGTGTCGACGCCGCCCCGCGAAGCTGCCCGGGCCGAGGACACGACAGCCCGCCGCGACGCCGCGTAGGCGGCCCGGCGAGCAGGGATTCGTACAGCCGATTCCTTACGGGTGGCTTCCCGGACTCCGGTTCCTCCGGCGCCCTGGACGGACCCCGGTTCCTCCGGCGCCCTGGACGGACCCCGGTTCCTCCGGGGCCCGGACGGGCCCCCGACGGGTCCTACGGGACCACGACCACCTTCGAGCCGATCGTGGCGAACACCCACATCGCGTCCCCGTCGGCCCGCTTCATGCGCACGCCGCCCGTCTGCTGCTCCGGATCGGGGCTCGCCATGGAACCGTCGACGGCTGCGCTGAAGCCGATCGACACACCGGCGACCTTCGCGAACCGCACCACGTGCTCGATCGGGAGGCCGTCGGAGCCGGCCACGCGGCCCGAGCGCGAGGTGACCGTGTAGGACCCGATCGGAGGGTTCACCGTCGACGGCATCACGGTGAAGGTGCGCGGCTCGCCCTTCTCACCGACGAGCCACACCCGCCGTTCGGCCAGTGCGTACACCACACGCACGCCCGTGCCGGAGTCGGCGGGCAGTGTCAGCGGGTCCTTCGCCTTCGCGTTGGGGCCGTCGGACGACTTCGCAGAGGGGACGGCACTGGGGGTCCTGGCGGAGCCGAGGCTGTCCGGGACGTTCGCCGACGCCTGGTAGGCGAGGAAACCGACGACGGCCAGAGCGGCCGCCGTGAGCCCGGCCACGATTCCCGAGCTGCTCCGTGCCACCGTGGCCACCTTTCAGGTCTGTACGCATTCGTGTGTACGTATTCGTGGTGACGGTAGCAGCAGGCGCACCGTTCGACGGGGCGCCGTGGCGCCCCTGCGGGAGCCGTAGGCTGTTTGCGTGCTCTTGCTCGCCATGGATACCGCCACGCCCGCCGTCACCGCCGCCCTCCACGACGGTTCCTCCGTCGTCGCCGAGTCCAGTCGGGTGGACGCCCGCAGGCACGGGGAGCTGTTGCTGCCCGCCGTCGACCGGGTGCTCGCCGAGGCCGGGGTGAAACTCGACGCCGTCACGGGCCTGGTGGTCGGTGTCGGGCCGGGGCCGTACACCGGACTGCGCGTCGGGCTGGTGACGGCGACGACGTTCGCCTCCGCGCTGGGCGTTCCGGTGCACGGGGTGTGCACGCTGGACGGGCTGGCTTACGCGGCGGGCCTCGACGAGCCGTTCGTGGTGGCGACGGACGCACGCCGCAAGGAGGTCTACTGGGCGCGGTACGCGAATGCCCGCACACGGCTGACGGACGCGGCGGTCGACCGGCCCGCGGTCATCGCCGAACAGGTTGCCGGGTTGCCGGCCGTCGGCGCGGGCGCCCTGCTGTACCCGGAGACGTTCCCGGACGCCCGCGATCCCGAGCACGTCAGCGCCGCCGCCCTCGCGGCGCTCGCCGCCGAGCGGCTCGCGGCGGGCGAGGACTTCCTCGACCCGCTGCCGCTGTACCTGCGCCGCCCCGACGCCCAGGTGCCCAAGAACTACAAGGTGGTCACTCCCAAGTGAGCACGGCCGCCCTGCGTGAGATGCGCTGGTGGGACATCGCGCCGGTGCTGGAACTCGAGCACGCCCTGTTCCCCGACGACGCCTGGTCGGCCGGAATGTTCTGGTCCGAACTGGCGCACTCCCGCGGCCCGGCGGCCACCCGCCGCTACGTGGTCGCCGAGACCGACGGGAAGATCGTCGGCTACGCCGGCCTTGCGGCCGCCGGCGGACTCGGCGACGTACAGACGATCGCCGTCGACCGCGGACAGTGGGGCACCGGACTCGGCGCCCGGCTGCTCACCGATCTGCTGCAGCACGCCACCGCCTTCGAGTGCGACGAGGTGCTCCTCGAAGTGCGCGTGGACAACACCCGGGCCCAGAAGCTGTACGAGCGCTTCGGCTTCGAGCCCATCGGATTCCGCCGCGGCTACTACCAGCCCGGCAACATCGACGCCCTCGTCATGCGGCTGACCGTTCAAGGAACTGAGAATCACTGATGGCTGACGAACCGCTCGTACTCGGTATCGAGACCTCCTGCGACGAGACCGGAGTCGGCATCGTCCGCGGGACGACCCTGCTCGCCGATGAGATCGCCTCCAGCGTCGACACCCACGCACGCTTCGGCGGCGTCGTCCCCGAGATCGCCTCTCGCGCGCATCTGGAGGCGATGGTTCCGACCATCGAGCGCGCCTTGAAGCAGGCCGGTGTCTCCGCGCGCGACCTCGACGGGATCGCGGTGACGGCGGGTCCCGGCCTCGCCGGCGCGCTGCTGGTGGGCGTCTCGGCGGCGAAGGCGTACGCGTACGCCCTGAACAAGCCGCTGTACGGGGTCAACCACCTCGCCTCGCACATCTGCGTCGACCAGCTGGAGCACGGGCCGCTGCCCGAGCCGACCATGGCGCTGCTTGTGTCCGGCGGGCACTCCTCCCTGCTCCTCGCCCCCGACATCACGGCCGACGTGCGGCCCATGGGCGCCACCATCGACGACGCGGCGGGCGAGGCATTCGACAAGATCGCGCGCGTGCTGGACCTGGGCTTCCCCGGCGGTCCGGTGATCGACCGGCTGGCGAGGGAGGGCGACCCACGGGCGATCGCATTCCCGCGCGGTCTGAGCGGCGCGAAGGACCCGGCGTACGACTTCTCCTTCTCGGGCCTGAAGACGGCCGTCGCCCGCTGGATCGAGGCGAAGCGCGCCGCGGGCGAGGAGGTGCCGGTACGGGACGTGGCGGCGTCCTTCCAGGAGGCGGTCGTCGACGTGCTGACACGCAAGGCGGTGCGTGCGTGCAAGGACGAGGGCGTCGACCACCTGATGATCGGCGGCGGCGTCGCGGCGAACTCGCGGCTGCGGGCGCTCGCCGAGGAGCGCTGCGAGCGGGCCGGAATCAGGCTGCGCGTACCGCGGCCGAAGCTGTGCACGGACAACGGCGCGATGGTCGCGGCCCTCGGCGCCGAGATGGTCGCGCGCAACCGGCCGGCGTCGGACTGGGAGCTGTCGGCGGACTCCTCGCTGCCGGTGACGGACCCGCACGTGCCGGGCGCGCACGGCCATGACCACGTGCACGAGGTCAGCAAGGAGAACCTCTACTCGTGACCGTCGTCGCGCTGATGTGGGAGGCCCGTGCCGTCGACGGGCGCGGCGGGGAGCTGCTGGAGTGGGCGCGCGCCCAGGAGCTCCCGCACGAGCCGCTGCGCCGCGAGACGCTGCGGGCGGCGCAGGAACGGGTGCTGGTCATCACCTGGTGGGAGGCCGCGGACGTGCGCGCTGAGCTGCCCGAACTTCCCGAGCCGGCCGCCGACTTGATCACCCGGCCGGTGCATCGCTGGCGCTTCGAGTCGCTCGGCTGAGGAATTCTCGGAAGAATTCCTGCGACGGTGTCGATCCGGCCGTCTCCCCTTCGACGCAGGGGTGAGAGGCGGGGAACGGCCCCGCCCTCCCGAACCGAGGAGTCACCATGCCGCGCTTTCTGTCGATGGTCCGTGTCAACGAGAACGAGCTGTCCGGAGCCGACTTCCCCGAGGACTTCGGCGAGCGGATGGGCAAGCTGCTCGAGGAGATCACCAAGGCCGGGGTGATGCTGGACACGGCGGGCCTTCTGCCGACGTCCGAGGGCACCCGGGTCACCTGGTCCGGCGGCAAGCTGTCGTACACGGACGGGCCCTTCACCGAGACCAAGGAAGTCGTCGGGGGCTACGCCCTCACGCAGTGCAAGGACAAGGCCGAGGCCCTTGAGTGGACCAAGCGCTTCCTGGAGATCCACCCCGAGGAGTGGACGGTGACCTGCGAGGTCCGCCAGATCGACGAGGGCTGACCCGCAGGGTCGCGCTTGCCGCGCCAAGGGACGGCTGCTCTGATGGGTGGCCGTGATGGCAGCAGGCACGACCGAGACGGTCGAAGCGGTGTTCAGGATCGAGTCCGCGCGGATCATCGCCGGTGTCACCCGCATCGTGAGGGATGTGGGCATCGCCGAGGAGCTCGCGCAGGACGCCCTTGTCGCCGCACTGGAGCAGTGGCCGGAGTCGGGCGTACCGGACAGGCCGGGGGCCTGGCTCATGGCCACCGCCAAGCACCGCGCGATCGATCTCGTACGTCGCAAGGAGACGTACGCCCGCAAGCTGGCCGAGGTGGGGCGCGCCCTGGAGGAGGAGCCGCCGCCACCCGAACCCGCCGAGCCGGACGACATCGACGACGATCTGCTGCGGCTGATCTTCACCGCATGCCACCCGGTGCTGTCCACGGAGGCGCGGATCGCGCTCACCCTGCGACTGCTGGGCGGACTGACCACGGAGGAGATCGCCCGCGCGTTCCTCGCCGCCGATGCCACGGTCGCGCAGCGCATCGTGCGTGCCAAGCGGACGCTGGCCAAGGCCGGCGTCCCCTTCGAGGTGCCGTACGGCTCGGACCGGTCCGCGCGCCTCGGCTCGGTGCTGGAAGTCATCTACCTGATCTTCAACGAGGGGTACGCGGCCACCGCGGGCGACGATCTGGTCCGCCCCGCGCTCTGCGAGGACGCCCTGCGGCTGGCGCGGGTGCTCCAGGGCCTGATGCCCGACGAGCCCGAAGTGCACGGGCTGGCAGCGTTGCTGGAGTTCCAGGCGTCGCGCACGGCGACGCGGACGGGCCCGGACGGCGAACCGGTTCTGCTGGCCGATCAGAACCGTGCCCGCTGGAACCGGATGCTCATGGCTCGCGGGGTGGACGCCCTGCACCGCGCCGGGCCGGGCCCGTACGGGCCGTACACGCTCCAGGCCGCCATCGCGGCCTGCCACGCCCGTGCGGTCCGCTACGAGGACACGGACTGGGTCACGATCGCCACGCTGTACGGGCAGTTGGCCAGGCTCGCCCCGTCACCCGTCGTCGAGCTGAACCGCGCGGTCGCGCTGTCCATGGCGGAGGGCCCCGAGGCCGGTCTGGAGATCGTGGAGGCGCTGACCGCCGAACCGTCTTTGAAGGACTACCACCTGCTGCCCAGCGTCCGCGGGGACCTGCTGGCCAGGCTGGGCCGCCATGAGGAGGCGCGGGCCGAGTTCGAGCGCGCGGCGCTGCTGGCCCGCAACGCACGGGAGAAGGAACTGCTGCTCGACCGCGCGGCTCGCGCCGGGGACGGGCGCCCCTGAGGCACGGACGGCCCCGGCACGGTGGGGGACGTGCCGGGGCCGGGTGTGGGGGCGTGGTGGCTAGAGGGTGAGGCTCCAGCTGTCGAGGGTGCCCGTGTCCTGTGCGGAGGTGTCCTGGACCCGGAGCGTCCAGGTGCCGTTGCGGGCCTCACCGGACAGGTCGGTGGTCCAGGTCTGGTCGATGTCGTCGGCGCCGTCGTTGCCGGACGCGTTCTTCAGGCGGCGGACGGTGCCGTCGGGGGCGATCAGGTCGAGGGTCAGGTCACCGCGGTAGGTGTGGTCGATGTGCACCTCGGCCGTGCTGGTGGCGGAGGCGGTCCCGGTGCAGCCGCTGATGGTGATGCCGCTGGTGACCGCGGCGCCCGCGTCGGGGACGGCGACATCGGTGCCATTGGTGCCGTGGCAGCCGGCGGGGGAGGGTGAAGCGGCGCCGCCGTACGGACTGCCCGCCTTGCCGGCCGCGTACGTCAGCATGGGCCTGACCTGGTTCCAGAAGGTGTTCTGGCAGGAGTACGCCGGGTGGAAGCCCCCGCAGGTGCCGCTGCTCGGCCCGATCTCCCAGGTGAAGGCGGGGACTCCGAGCTGGTCGTAGGCCCAGTCGTCGTGGCCGCCGCTGGCGTCGTAGAGGATCTCGCCGGGCTGGCCGTACTGCCACCCGCCGGCCAGCCGCGCCATCTCCTTGCCCATGGTTCGCAGCGCGGCGTCGTTGCCGCTCCCGGTGTCCCCGTCGAAGCCCCAGGGGAACAACACCATGTTCGCGTAGCTGTGCAGGGTCACGAACATGCCCTGGGTGCCGGCCGCGGCGGGCGCCGAGTCTCCCGTGGCGCGGGTGTCGGGGAACAGCTTGCGGTAGAGGGCCTGGAGCGCCTTGTTCTCGGTCTCGGAGTCCGCGGACCGGCCCTTGTAGACCGGGTCGCAGGGCTGGGAGCTGGTGCTCGCGCCGCCCCAGTGGCTGCTGTTGTTGCGGTTCAGGTCGATGCCGCTGCCGGTGCTCGGCCCCTCCGTGCAGGTGGTCGTGGAATGGGTGTGGTTGGCGTTCTTGCGGTGCCACTGCTGGCCCGTGGGGCCGCCCGTGAAGCCCTGCTGGACCATGTCCACGCCGTCGGGGTTGCCGATCGGGACCACCCAGATCTCGCGGGTGTCGAGGATCTCGGTAGCCGTCGCGTCGGAGCCGTAGCCGTCGGTCAGGTAGTCGATCCACCGGTAGGCCATCTCGCCGGTGGTCAGTTCCCGGGCGTGGACCTGCGCCTGGAGCAGGAAGCGCGGCTTGGTGGAGTCGGGGGTCAGCCGGCAGCTTCCGCTCTGCTTCACGGTGAGGCAGACGGCCTTGAGGTCGTAACCGCCCGGCCTGCCGGTGGACTTGCGCCAGGAGTCGCCGATGTCGACGACGGTGGCGAGCGACGCGTGGTCGGCGGCCACTTGGTCGAGGTGGGCGTACTGGGCGTTCACGGTGCGGTAGCCGCCGTTGTACGTCTCCTCGGCGACCGCCTCGGTCAGCGCGGGGACCTGGCCGCTGCGCTTGGGTGCCTCCCCGGCGGCGGGTGTCAGTTTCTGCTCCACGCTCGGGTGCAGGCCGGCGGCCTTGAGCTGCGGCGCCGTCGCCGCGTCGCCGAGCACGAACAGGTCGTCGCCGTCGCGGTCCTCGATGACATCGAAGCCGGCGAGCCTGCTCTGCGGCAGCTGGGCGGCGCCGGGAATGCGGTAGACGTACGCGCGGTCGTCGGTGACGGCGCTCCGGTCGGCAGGCGCGGCGATGCCGTAACCGGTGCCGGCCGCGACGGCCGCCGCGGTCGCGGCAGTGACGAGCCAGTGGACGAACTTCACTTGCACAGGAACCTCATTCGGCGTGGGGGGTGGTGACGGGCGCTCCGGAGGGAGGGGCCGTCCGGCCGGGGCTCGCGGACGGACGACCCCTCGCGGGGATCAGAGCGTCACGACTGGCCGATGAAGCCGGTGTGCAGAAGGCTGTTGGGCGAGCCGGCGCCGATGCCGGTCAGCTTGCCCTGGGTGGCGTTGCTCTTGAGCGCGGACTGCACCTGAGCGGGGGTGGCGGACGGGTTGGCCGCCAGGTAGAGCGCAGCGGCGCCCACCACGTGCGGGGTGGCCATCGAGGTGCCGGACATCGTCGCGGAGGCGGTGTTGCTCGTGATGCCCGCCGAGACGATGTCGGAGCCGGGCGCGAAGAGGTCGATGCAGGAGCCGATGTTGGAGAAGTCCGAGCGGCTGTCGGAGCGGGTGCTCGAGCCCACGGTGATCGCCTCGGGCACCTTCGCCGGGGTGATGTTGCAGGCGTTGTAGCCGTAGTCGTTGCCGGCGGCGGCGACGTTGACGATGCCGGAGGCGACGGAGTTCTTCACGGCCGTCGCGACGGCCGAACTGGGGGTCTTGAAGCTCATGTTGGTGACGGCGGGCTTCACGGCGTTGCGGGTGACCCAGTCGATGCCGGCCGCGATGGATGTGGCGGTCGTGCCCCCGGCGCAGTTGAAGACCTTGACCGCCACCAGCTTGACGCCCTTGGCGAGACCGTAGGACGTGCCGCCGACCGTGCCGGCCACATGGGTGCCATGCCCATGACAGTCAGTATTGTTGCTGTCGACGGTGTTCGTGCCCCAGGACGCGCGCCCGCCGAAGTCGTTGTGCGAGGTGCGGATGCCCGTGTCGATGACGTACGCGGTGACGCCCGCGCCGGTGTTGGGCCCCGCGTAGGCGCCGTCGAGCGGCAGGCTGCGCTGGTCCACGCGGTCCAGACCCCAGGAGGAGACGGCCTCCAGGGACGCCGTGGTGTCCTGCTCGACGTAGGCGACGGCCGGGTCCGCCGCGAGCCGCTTGGCCTGCTTCTCGGTCATCCTGACCGAGAAGCCCTTGAGCGCGGAGCTGTACGTGTGCTTGACCTTGCCGCCGTAGCGCTTCGAGAGGGCGGCCTTCCGGTCCTCGACACCCTTCGCCGTCGTGCCGTCCTTGAGGACGACGAGGAAGCTGTCCTTGACGGTGTTGCGTGCGCCGGCTCCCAGGATGCTTCCCTCGGCGGCGGTCGCCGTGCTCGGCACGACAGCCAGCGCGGTGGCGGCCAGACCGGCGGCGAGCGCCGTCCCGAGTATCTTGCGCGCGGGCAGTGCGGTTCTCTCGTGCATCAGTGCTCCTTGATGGCAGTGCCGTCCCGGTGGCCTGGTGGCCTGTGCCCGTGGGGGTCGACGGCAGGAGGGCTCCGCCGCACGTCGGTGAGGGACGAACAGCCGCGGCGGGGCCAGGACAAGGATTGGGCCGCCTCCAACTGCCTGTAAATCACTGTGCATTTCCGGTTTCGGACAATGTCCTGTTCAGCGGGGACGGGTGCGGGCGCAGCAGGACGGACGGCGCATTTGGCGCGAATGGGCCCTGTTCTGTTGGGCATTCGCGGGATCTTGACGGCCGCCGAAGCGCCACTTACAGTCCCCACGCCGATGCCCCCACGTCGGCGTGGGAGGTACACGTGTTCCTGCTGGAGCCCGTCGGTCTCGGCCGGCTCGACAACGACGCCTACCTCGCCCTGCTCGACCTGAAGCGGGCCACGGCGGAGGAGCTCGCCGCGAGCATCGGGTGCTCCCCGCCCGAACTGCGCCCCGTCGTCCGCCGTCTCCTCGACCACGGGCTCGTTCAGCAGCTCGGCTTCACGCCGGCGCTGTACGCCGTCGTCGCGCCCGACGAGGCCCTCCCCGAGCTGATCAACCGCCGACGCGGCGACCTCGCCCAGATGCAGCTGCACGTCGAGGAACTGGCCGACCGGCTGCGTGCCAGGCCCGCGCACGGGGGGACGCCGGTCGTCGAGCTGCTGGAGGGCGAGGACGCCGTGCTGGCCGCGGTGTCACGGCTCCAGCTCCAGGCGCGCGAGGAGATAATCGCGGTCGACGCCCCGCCGTACATCGGCGGCCAGAGCAACCCGAACGACCTCGAACTGCGCCGCCTCGCGGACGGCGTCGCCTACCGGTTCGTCTACGCCCGCGAGGCGCTGGCGTCGCCCGAGCACCTGGACGCCATGCGCCGCTGCACCGAGGCCGGCGAACAGGCCAGGATCCTGCCGGATGTCACCCTGAAGCTGTTCGTCGTCGACCGGACCACCGCGCTGCTGCCCGTCTCCTACACCGACCCGGACCCGAGCGTCCGGCTGCTGGTGCACGAGTCGGCACTCGTCGACGTCATCGTCAGCTGCTTCGAGAGCCTGTGGGCGCGCGCCACGCCCTTGGCCGAGACCGAGGCGCAGGGCGGCGTGTCCGCCAAGGACCGCGAGCTGCTGTCGCTGATGGCGTCCGGCATGAAGGACCGCACCATCGCCCGGTCCCTCGGCGTGACCGAGCGCACCGTGGGGCGCAGGCTCACCGAGCTGATGGCCGAACTGGGCGTGGAGACACGCTTCCAGGCCGGTGTGCAGGCGGCCCACCGGGGTTGGCTCTGACCCGTTCCGGCAGGCGGATAGGGTCGCACGCATGTCCCGACGCGCCCTTCCGCCCCCGCCGCCGCCTGCCGAGATGCGCGCCTGGCCGGACAGAGAGGCCATGCTCGCCGACCGCGCCAGGGCGATGGGTGAACTGCACCGGATGACGATGGGCGCATCGCTGCTGGTCCAACTGTGGGCGATGGCCGCGGGGTTCACGGTGGGTTGGCTGCTGTTCGCCTCGGCACTGCGGGAGTTCGACGAGGGGGTCGACCTCCTCAGCCCCGTATTCGGCGCGGTACTGGCCCTGCTGGGTGCGGCGATCATGGTGCCGACGGGCTTGCTGATCGCCTTCGGCCTCGCCCACGACGGCAAGGTGCGCGCCCTGCTGCGCGCATGGACGGCCCTGGCCAGGGACCCGGCCCGCGACGCCCGTTTCACGTCCCCCGTCCTGAGCCTGGCGTGGTTCCTGCCCTCGTTCCTGCTCTGCGCCTGCGGCCTGTGGCTCTCCTTCACGGTCCCGGCGGGCGCCGAACCGGGCAAGGACACTCTGCCGGGCGTCGTGCTCCTGATGGGCCTGGGAACGATCCTGTGGCTGACGGGCCTCATCGGAGCCGCGAAGGCGGTGGGCCACTACCGCTGGGCGGTGCGTCTGCCTGCGGGCGGACGAGTGCCGGCGTCCGCGGCGGAGGATGCGCTCCGCTGAGGCGTGGTGGGCGCGGCTACGCCGGCCGGCCGATGAGCATCGTCGGCGCCCCCGCGACCCGCGTCAGGAACACCGTGGCGGAGCCCCGGCCCTGCGGCTTCACCTTGCGGCGCAGCTCCTCCGGTTCGACCGCCGAGCCGCGCTTCTTCACCGTCAGGTTCCCCACCCCCCGCTCCCGGAGCAGGGCCTTCAGCTTCTTGACGCCGAAAGGGAGTTCGTCGGTGATCTCGTACGCCGTCGCGTACGGGGTCGGCCGGAGCTCGTCCGCGGTGATGTAGGCGATCGTCTCGTCGATCAGGCCGCCCGACACGTCCTCGGCGACCTCCGCGACCAGGTGGGCGCGGATCACCGCGCCGTCCGGCTCGTAGAGGTAGCGGCCGACCGGCCGGACGGCCGGATCCGGCAGTCCGCGGCCGGTCAGGGTGTGCGGGCCCGGGAGGAGCGTGGCGTTGACGGTGGAGGGCGCCGTGCCGAACCAGAGCACCGCTTCCTTCACATCGCCGCCGTCCGAGATCCACTCCGCTTCGGCGTCCTCGGGGACGGCCTCGTGGGGGATGCCCGGGGCGACCTTCAGCGCCGCGTGCGGGCGCGTGCGGGCGGCCTCGATCGCCCAGGACAGGGGAGGGGAGTACGCCTGGGGGTCGAAGATCCTGCCCCGGCCGCCGCGGCGGGCCGGGTCCACGAACACCGCGTCGTAGGGCGCCGTGTCGATGTCGGTGACGTCCGCGCAGCGGACCTCGATCAGACCGGCCAGGCCGAGTGCTGCGGCGTTTGCGCGCGCGACTTCCGCCGTGAGCGGGTCGCGGTCGACCGCCAGGACCGCGATGCCCGCGCGGGCGAGCGCCAGCGCGTCGCCGCCGATGCCGCTGCACAGGTCGGCGACGCTGCGCACGCCGAGCGCGGCGAAACGGGCGGCGCGGTGCGCCGCGACGGAGCGGCGGGTGGACTGCTCGACGCCGTTCCCGGTGAAGAACATCCGGCCGGCGTCCTCGGCGCCGAACTTCGCCACCGCCCGCTGCCTCAGCCGCGCCTGCCCGAGCGCCGCCGATACGAGCTCCGCCGGATACTCGCGGCGCAGCCGGGTGGCGACCGCCAGTTCGTCGGACGGGTCGTAGTCGGCCAGTGAGGCCAGCAGGGCGCTGCCCTCCTCGGAGCGCAGTGCGGAGAAGGCGGCGAGCGGATCGAGGTCGTTCACCGGCCCATTGTGGGCCAGCCGGGGGATGGTCCGCGTGCGCAGGCGGTGTCGGCCGGGCGGGCGGGCCTTGCGCTGACAGGATGCGACGCCATGCAGCTAGTACGACAAAAGGGAAAAGTGAGGATGCGTCGGGTCCGTGTGGCCCTCGCCGCGCTTGTTGCCGCCGCCGTCGCGTCCGGCTGTGCCTCCGGGGGTGCGGAGCACTCCCGCCCGGACAGGCCGGCGTCGAAGTCACCGTCGGGCCGGGTCGCGAACCAGGGCCCGGAGGGCCGGCAGGCCGGCGCGCTGTCCGCGTACCTGGAGAAGGTCAGACGGGCCCAGGCGGTGCGTGCCAAGGCGGCCAGGAAGTGGGGGCTGAAGCAGACGCCGCTCGCCGCACCCCCGCCGCCCGCGGTCAAACCACGGATCACCACCCGCAAGGGTTTCGAGGTCAAGGGCGGCGACGAGCTGCCGCCCGTCTTCACCACCGTCCCCACGAAGGAGAAGATCGTCTTTCTGACGATCGACGACGGCGCGGAGAAGGACCCCGAGCTGCTGCGGATGATGTCCGAACTGCGGATCCCGTACAGCGCCTTCCTGAGCGACTACGTCATCGCCGACGACTACGACTACTTCGAGAAGATGCAGGACCGCGGGGTGGCGCTGCACAACCACACCCTCCACCACCCCTATCTGCCGGGCCTTTCGTACTCCCAGCAGAAGCGCGAGATCTGCGGGCAGCAGGACAGGCTGAAGAAGCGGTACGGCACACGGCCGGAACTGTTCCGCCCGCCGTACGGCAACTACAACCGGGACACCCTGCGGGTCGCGAAGTCCTGCGGGGTCAAGGCCGTGCCGCTGTGGGCGGCGGAGGCGTTCCCCGACCACATGGAGTGGCGCGAATGGGATCGCGACCTGCATCCCGGCGACATCATCCTCACGCATTTCCGCGGCAGGGATACCTGGAAGGGCACGATGGCGGACATGATCCGCCGGGTCATGAGGACCGTGACCGCGAAGGGCTACGCGGTGGCGAAGCTGGAGGACTACGTATGAGCCGGGTGCACCGGCTGCTCGCCGGCCTGTCTGCCGCCGGTGCGCTCCTCGCGGCGGCGGGGTGCACGCAGTCCGTGGACCCGATCGAACGACTGGGCCGCAAGGTGGCGCAGAAGGCCGCGCCGGCCGCTGCCGATCACGGCCACTCCCGGCCGCCCGCCCCCGGGAATCCGTGACACCGACGCCCGCCCCTGCGGCAGCCGCGTCCGCTGCCGCAGGGGCGGGGGTGAGGCCATGCGTTTGTCAGGAACGCGATGCGCTGTCCGGGCGTTGACCGGATCGAGACCGAACCGCCACGCGGCATCGGATTGGCACTCCGCTTGACCGAGTGCTAATCGCAGTCATAGTCTCGCTCCTGGCACTCCCCGAGGGAGAGTGCCAACACAGCGACGGGCAGGTCCGGCACCCGCGACGACGGATCCACCTGGTCGCCACCTCAGATCAGTTAACCCCGTGAGATCTCCGAAGGGGGAGGTCGGATCGTGACGACCACCAGCTCCAAGGTTGCCATCAAGCCGCTCGAGGACCGCATTGTGGTCCAGCCGCTCGACGCCGAGCAGACCACGGCCTCTGGCCTGGTCATTCCGGACACCGCCAAGGAGAAGCCCCAGGAGGGCGTCGTCCTGGCCGTGGGCCCGGGCCGCTTCGAGAACGGCGAGCGTCTTCCGCTCGACGTGAACGTCGGCGATGTCGTGCTTTACAGCAAGTACGGCGGCACCGAAGTGAAGTACAGCGGCGAGGAGTACCTCGTCCTCTCGGCTCGCGACGTGCTCGCGATCATCGAGAAGTAATTCACCGAAGCACATTGCTTTGTGAGCTGCGCCCCTGGTCACCCCGCTGATTGCCGGGCGGCGAGGGGCGCCGTTCATTTGAATACGAGTTCCGAGAGGGCTGAACCGCTCCCATGGCGAAGATCCTGAAGTTCGACGAGGACGCCCGTCGCGCCCTCGAGCGCGGCGTCAACAAGCTTGCCGACACGGTGAAGGTGACGATCGGCCCCCGCGGCCGCAACGTCGTCATCGACAAGAAGTTCGGCGCTCCCACCATCACCAACGACGGTGTCACCATCGCCCGTGAGGTCGAGGTCGACGACCCGTACGAGAACCTGGGCGTCCAGCTGGTGAAGGAGGTGGCGACCAAGACCAACGACATCGCGGGTGACGGTACGACCACCGCCACCGTGCTGGCCCAGGCGCTGGTCCGCGAGGGCCTGCGCAACGTCGCCGCCGGTGCCTCCCCGGCCGCCCTGAAGAAGGGCATCGACGCCGCGGTCAAGGCCGTGTCCGAGGAGCTCCTCGCGACCGCCCGTCCGATCGAGGACAAGACCGACATCGCCGCCGTGGCCGCGCTCTCCGCGCAGGACCAGCAGGTCGGTGAGCTCATCGCCGAGGCGATGGACAAGGTCGGCAAGGACGGTGTCATCACCGTCGAGGAGTCCAACACCTTCGGTCTGGAGCTGGACTTCACCGAGGGCATGGCCTTCGACAAGGGCTACCTGTCCCCGTACATGGTGACCGACCAGGAGCGTATGGAGGCCGTCCTCGACGACCCGTACATCCTGATCCACCAGGGCAAGATCGCCTCCATCCAGGACCTGCTCCCGCTGCTGGAGAAGGTCATCCAGGCGGGTGGCTCCAAGCCGCTGCTGATCATCGCCGAGGACGTCGAGGGCGAGGCCCTGTCGACCCTGGTCGTGAACAAGATCCGCGGCACCTTCAACGCGGTGGCCGTCAAGGCCCCCGGCTTCGGCGACCGCCGCAAGGCGATGCTCGGCGACATGGCCACCCTCACCGGTGCCACCGTCATCGCCGAGGAGGTCGGCCTCAAGCTCGACCAGGCCGGTCTGGACGTGCTGGGCACCGCCCGCCGCGTGACCGTCTCCAAGGACGACACCACCATCGTCGACGGTGGCGGCAACCACGAGGACATCGTCGGCCGCGTCAACCAGATCAAGGCCGAGATCGAGTCCACCGACTCCGACTGGGACCGCGAGAAGCTCCAGGAGCGCCTCGCGAAGCTGGCCGGCGGCGTGTGCGTGATCAAGGTCGGCGCCGCCACCGAGGTGGAGCTGAAGGAGAAGAAGCACCGTCTGGAGGACGCCATCTCCGCGACCCGCGCCGCGGTCGAGGAGGGCATCGTCTCCGGTGGTGGCTCCGCGCTCGTCCACGCCGTCAAGGTCCTCGAGGGCAACCTCGGCCTGACCGGCGACGAGGCCACGGGTGTGGCGGTCGTCCGCCGCGCCGCTGTCGAGCCGCTGCGCTGGATCGCGGAGAACGCCGGTCTCGAGGGCTACGTCATCACCTCCAAGGTGGCCGAGCTCGAGGCGGGCCAGGGCTTCAACGCCGCCACCGGCGAGTACGGCGACCTGGTCAAGGCCGGTGTCATCGACCCGGTCAAGGTCACGCGCTCCGCCCTGGAGAACGCCGCCTCCATCGCCTCCCTGCTGCTCACGACCGAGACCCTGGTCGTCGAGAAGCCGGCCGAGGACGAGGCCGAGGCGGGCCACGGCCACGGTCACGGCCACAGCCACTGACGCTTCGTCGTCTGCAGAAGGCCCCTGTCCCGCGCTCGGCGCGGGGCGGGGGCCTTCGCCGTTTCCGGAACTACATCGCGCCGAGCTGCCGCATCAGACGCATCATGTCCATGTGCCACCAGCCTTCCTTGATCATTCCGTCCTCGAACCGGAAGATCGTCGTGCCGGTCATGGTGCACTGCTCGCCGGTGGCAGGGATGCCCTGGAAGTCGCCCTTGTGCTTCCCGCTCCAGGTCCACAGGGTGACGACGTCGTCGCCTTCGGCGATCTGGCGGTCGAGGTCGAAGGTGAAGTCGAAGCCGCCGCGCCATTGGGTCACGTCGCGCCGTACGACGTCGATGCCGGACTCCGCGTCCGGCTCGTTGGCGATGTCGTGGTCGGTGTAGTCGGGCGCGAACATCTCGTCGATGGCGCCCAGGTTTCCTCCGGCGGCGACCTCGTGGAAGAAGCGCCGCGCGCTCGCCGCATTGAGCTGCTCCTCACGGACCACATCGAGATCCGTGAACGACGGCATGCCGTCGCAGAGGGACACCATCTCGTGGAACATCTTGTCGGTCTCGGGGAGGTGGGAGTTCTGCATCGCCTCCTCGTACGAGTTGAACTCCACGATGTCGACGTAATGGCTGCTGTCGGCGCGGTCCTTGCCGGTCACCGCGTGCCCTGTGGTCCGCTTGCCCTTCGTCTGCTCGACCCACCTGTCCATCAGCGCATTCACGCCGTCGAACTGGCTGGTCTTGTAGTCGATTATTTGTACGAACTTCATGGCGCCTCCCTGTCTCGTGGGGGATACGCCCATTTTAGTGACGCAGGTCACATTTGGCGGCTCGTGATCACCGCGGCCCGTACTTCCGCCCCGTCCGGGACGTCAGCCCGCCGAGCAGCCCGCGCGGGGTCAGCTTCACCACGCCCATCAGCGCCTTGTACCTCGGGTCCGGAATGGACAGCGTCTTCCCCCTCGCCAGATCTGCGAGCGCGGACGCCACCAGCTTGTCGGCGTCCAGCCACATCCAGCCCGGGATGTCGTCCGTGCCCATTCCGGCGCGCTCATGGAACTCCGTCCGTACGAGGCCGGGGCACAGGGCCATCAGCCGTACGCCCGACCCCGCGAGATCCCGCGCCGCCCCCTGCGTGAACTGCACGACCCACGCCTTGGACGCGCCGTACGTACCGCGTGGCACGAATGCCGCGACCGAGGCCACGTTCACGACACCGCCGCGGCCGCGCTCCCGCATGGACTCGCCGGCCGTGGCCGTCAGCCGCAGCACCGCCTCGCAGTGCACCTTCAGCATCGTCAACTCGTCGGCCATGGAGACTTCGAGGAAGCGCCCCTTGTTGCCGAAGCCGGCGTTGTTGATCAGCAGATCGACCGGATGCCGGCGGTCCCCGAGCCGTTTCTCGACCGCGGCGATCCCGTCCTCGCGCGACAGGTCGGCGGTCAGCACCTCCGCCTCGATGCCGTGGCGGTCGTGCAGTTCGGTGGCCTGCTCCTGCAGTCGTTCGGTGTCACGGGCCACCAGCACCAGGTTGTGCCCCTCGGCCGCGAGCCGCCGTGCGAACGCGGCGCCGATGCCCGCGGTCGCTCCCGTGATCAGTGCAGTCGTCATGGACGGCACGTTAGTGCCCCGCGTGTGCGTGCGGCACATGGACCTGGCCCGCGCGCTCGCCCCTGTCCACCACCACGAACTGGCCCATCATTCCCTCGTCCTCGTGGTACAGCAGGTGGCAGTGGTACATGTACGGGGTGTCCGGGTCGGCAGGACCGGTGAAGCGCACGGCTATCTTCACCCTGCCGTTGCCCGGGACGAAGACCGTGTCCTTCGGGCCGCGCAGATGCGGCGGAGGCTGTTTCCCGTCGACCTCCAGGACCCTGAACTGCACGTCGTGCACATGGAAGTTGTGCGGCATTCCGTCGTCGTTGCGCAGGACCCAGGTCTCGGCCGTGCCCCGGGTGACGGTCGCGTCGATCCGGTTCATGGCCATGGGCCTGCCGTTGATCCCGGACCTCCGCAGGCCGAAGAACCGGGTGCGTACCGAGTCGCTGCCGTCCGGAGTCTCCGGCTCGCCCAGCACCGTGGGGAGGTCAGGTGAAGGGCGCAGCGCACGCGCGGCGCGTAGTTCGAGAACGTCGAACGAATCGTCGCCCCCGTTGAAGCGGGTCTGCCAGAAGTCGCCGTAGCTGTGCGGATAACTGCGCAGCACCGCCCGCTCGCCCGCCCTCATCCGCACCACCATCTCCGCCCGTTCGCCCGGCGACATCAGGATGCGGTTCATCGCCGTCGCCTTCGCCGGCCGTCCGCCGTCCGATCCGACCAGCGTGAAGCTCCGGTCGTCGGCGAAGCCGAAGTGATAGACGCGGGCGGTGGAGGCATTCAGCAGGCGCAGCCGAATCAGCTCGTCGCCCACGTCCCGGTAGGGCGCGAGCGTGCCGTTGACCATGGTCCGGTCGCCCAGGAAGCCGCTGCCGGCCATCAGTTCGTGCCCGCCGTCGAACCTCGCCCCGTCGAAGCGGACGTCCTGCACGATGACCGGCAGGTCGTCGACGCCGTACCTCTTGGGCAGCGGCAGCCGCGCCGACTGCTCGTCGTCGACGAGGAACATTCCGGCCAGACCGCGCCGGACATGCTGCTCCGTCTCGCCGTGCGGATGCGGGTGGTACCAGAGCGACGCGGCCGGCTGGTCCACCGTCCAATGCGGACTCCAGGACCTGCCCGGCGCGACCATCTGGTGCGGGCCGCCGTCCATCTCCGCGGGGAGGTGCATGCCGTGCCAGTGCACGGTGGAGGCCTCCGGCAGCCCGTTCGTGACGCGCACCTCGACCTTCTCGCCGCGCCTGGCGCGCAGTGTGGGGCCGAGATGGTCGCCGTTGAAGCCCCACGTGGGTGTCGTGCGCCCGCGCTCGAACTCCTTCTGCCCCGCCTGCATCCTGAGGTCGAAGACGCGTGTGCCGTCGCTCCGCACGGTCGAGGAGGCCAGCGGTGGCACGGCCATCTCCCGGCTGAACCCGGAGCCGACGGTGGAGACCTTCGCCTCCGAGTACAGCCAGAGGAAGCCGCCGCCGAGCGCGAGGGCGAGCACGACGGCCACGCAGGTGAGGATGACGAGGACGCGCTTCAGCGGTGACATGCCTCAAGCGTTCCGACCCGCGCCGCCGCGGTCATCGGGGACGGCCCCCCAGCCGCCCCCGATCCAACCCCCGCTGTGCCTAGGGGATTTCCCCTACCGGGCCGGCGGGGCGCGCCCCTTGCGACGGTGGAGCCGTGGCCGGGTGCTCTTCGAGGACCAGCCCGCAGCGTTTCAGATGCGTGCGGCCTGCCCGGCCCGCCAGGAGCAAGGCGCTGGGTGCACCACCGGCCGAAGGCCGGGGGAGTGCCGTAGCTGTCGTCGAAGGCACGACAGGACCGCCCGGACAGCGCACCTAGGGCCTCTCGTTTGGATCTTGCCGGGCTCGCGTACCCCGGTACGCACTCCCCCGTAGCCCTTCGGGCACGGGAGGTGCCCCCACGCTGCGTTGTCGTCGGTCGGCATGGCTCCGCCATGCCTCCTCCCCCACAGCCTTCGGCGTGGGAGGTACCCCCACCTCCGCCTTGCGATCCACGGCACCAGACCCCGCTCCCTGATCCGGCCTGATCCAAACGAAAGACCCTAGGCCGTGGCCGGACCACCCGTGCCGTGCTTGGCGACGTACTCCTGTGCGTCCTTCAGCTGCTCCGGGTGCAGCGCGTCGCCCGCCGCGAGCACCGCCGGCAGCAGCGTCCGCTCGACGGTCTCGGCCCGGAACGACATGACGACGGTGACCCCGTGGCCCGGCCGGTGCACGATCTCGATCGGGTCGCCCGCGCGGATCTCACCCGGTTCGATCACCCGCAGGTACGCGCCGGGGGCGGCGTCCTGCGTGAATCGCCTGACCCAGCCGGACTCGCCCAGCCGGCTCGCGAACGTCCGGCAGGGAATGCGGCCGCTGGTCACCTCGAGCACGGGCCCGGAGCCGATGCGCCAGCGCTCGCCGATCTCCGCGCCGTTGACGTCGACCCCGATCGTGGTGAGGTTCTCGCCGAAGACACCGTTGGCGAGCGGGCGGCCCAACTCGCGCTCCCAGCGGTCCAGATCTTCGCGAGCGAACGCGTACACGGCCTGGTCGGTGCCGCCGTGGTGGCGGAGATCGGAGATCGAGTCCCCGGCCAGCCCGCTGCCTCCCTTGCCCTTGGGACCCGGGTCGGTCACCCGGACGGCTCCGTCGTGCGGCCGCTTGTCGATCCCGGTCGTGCCGGTGGCGGCGTAGTCGACGGGCTTGAGGCCCCCCACGTTCACGCTCAAAAGCTTCATGTACCGCACGCTAGTACGCGCCCCCTCAAAGGAACCACCCGGTATTTCGCACTGCCTCCAAGGCGCCCTTATGCTTCCAAGGTGATCGAAGCCCGTCATCTCCGCGTCCTGCGTGCCGTCGCCACCACCGGCTCCTTCTCCGCGGCCGCACGCGAGCTGGGCTGCACTCAGCCGGCGGTCAGCCAGCAGATGAAGGCACTGGAGAGTTCCGCCGGCACACCGCTGCTCATCCGCACCGGCCGCGAGATGCGGCTGACCCAGGCGGGTGAAGCGCTCGTGCGGCACGCCTCCGGCATCCTCGCCGGGCTCACCGCGGCGGAGGAGGAGATCGCCGCGATCGCGGGGCTGCGGGCGGGCCGGGTCCGGCTGGTGTCGTTCCCGAGCGGCAGTTCCACCCTGGTGCCCACCGCCCTCGCCGCACTGCGTGCGGCCCACCCCGGCACCCGGGTCTCCCTCGTCGACGCCGAGCCGCCACGTTCGGTCGAGATGCTGCGCGACGGTGACTGCGACGTGGCGCTGGCCTTCCGGTACGGCGAGTCCGGCGCCGAGTGGGACGACCTCGTCGTGCGTCCTCTGCTCACCGACCGGCTCGTCGGCCTGGTGCCGGAGGGGCACAGGCTGGCCGGAGCGGAGACCGTGGCGATCGGCGATCTCGCCGAAGAGCCGTGGATCGCCGGCTGCCCGCGCTGTCGCCGCCAGCTCGTGGACGTCTGCGAGGAGGCCGGCTTCGCGCCGCGCATCGACTTCGCGACAGACGACTACCCGGCGGTGATCGGCCTGGTCGGCGCGGGTCTCGGCGTGGCGGTGCTACCGGAGCTGGCGCTGGAGTCGGTCCGCCCCAAGGGCGTCCGTACGGTGGCGGTGGAACCGCCTGTCCACCGCGAGATCGTGGCCTTGACGCTCCCGGATCTGTCCCAGGTCCCGGCGGTGTCGGCCACGCTGCACCATCTGCATCTGGCGGCTTCCCGCTGACTCGGCGTCCATCGCCGCACACACGATGGCAGCCTGCCCCGGGACATGGCGGGGACGGGCTGTGGGGGCGCTCGGACGCCAGGGCACAGTCACGCGGCCGCCGCGTGGTGCGTGCAGATGAAGGAACGTTTCTTCGTTTGGTTTCGGGACGGGACGGTCAGTTCTGCGCCGTGCCTCCCGCGCTCGTTGCGGGGATGAGCCGATGGCGTGCGCGGCCCATGAGCTCCTCGCGCTCGTCCTCCGTCAGTCCGCCCCAGACTCCGTACGGCTCGCGGACTGCCAGTGCGTGCGCCGCGCACTCCGCACGCACAGGGCACCTCATGCAGACCTCTTTCGCCGAGTTCTCACGCGCGCTTCGCGCTGCACCGCGCTCGCCCTCCGGGTGGAAGAAGAGCGAGCTGTCGACCCCGCGGCATGCCGCGAGGAGCTGCCAGTCCCACAGATCGGCGTTGGGTCCGGGAAGGCGAGAGAAATCTGCCATGGCGCATGTCCCCTTGAAACCGTGCTGAGTGGATACAGGACAAGTCGGAAACGGGCGGGACCACCGGTCGGCGTGTGCCGGATCCGGCACCCCACGCTGTGCCAACGACCGTACATCTACTGTGTAAGTAGATGTAAATATGACTCATTGCGAATCTAGCCAAAGACACCAGCGAATGGGAAGAAAAGCCGCTGAATGGGGCACGGCTTCCTGAGGAAACTTCTGTGACCTGCGACGCTCTGGTTCGCGCACGGCCCCTTACGCAGAGTGCCGAAGGGCTTCGTCCGACCCGTAACTCTTTCGAGTGACCGTCGTTGAGAGTGCGGAGGCGGTTGAAAGAACAAGCTGTCGGGCACATGTCCGAGAGCGTTCAACCGCACAGGTGACGAAAAGTACCCAGCCTGGAGGCTCAAGGTGACGCGCATCAGCTGCGGAGGGCGGCCATGACATCCGTCCTCGTCTGCGACGACTCCCCGCTTGCCCGAGAGGCGCTCCGCCGCGCGGTTGCGACCGTGCCCGGCGTCGAGCGCGTGACGACCGCGGCCAACGGCGAGGAAGTCCTCCGCCGCTGGGGCGCCGATCGTTCGGATCTGATTCTGATGGACGTGCGCATGCCCGGGCTCGGCGGCGTCGAGACCGTGCGCCGTCTGCTGTCCGCGGACCCCGGCGCCCGGATCATCATGCTCACCGTCGCCGAGGACCTGGACGGCGTCGCGCTGGCGGTCGCCGCCGGTGCGCGGGGATACCTGCACAAGGACGCATCGCGTGCCGAGCTCCGTGCGACCGTGACCCAGGCGCTCGCCGATCCGACGTGGCGTTTGGCCCCGCGCCGGCTCCGTTCGGCGGAGATGGGCGCCGCTCCCACTCTCACCGCGCGTGAGATCCAGGTGCTCGAAGGCATGAGTCACGGCCGCTCCAACGCGGAGATCGGGCGCGAGCTCTTCCTCTCCGAGGACACGGTGAAGACGCACGCCAGGCGCCTGTTCAAGAAGCTCGGCGCATCGGACCGGGCGCACGCGGTGGCGCTCGGATTCCGCTGGGGCCTGGTCCGCTGAGTGGACCGGCACGGGGTGACGGATGCCCGAGGGCATCCGTTTCCCGCGCGATGCCGCATCCTTGAGGGTGTGGAGTTCCTCGGGGACGAGTCGATCGAGCGGGAGGGGAGGGCGCAGGAGATGAGTTCCGGCGCACCTGCTCATAACGCTTCGGTGCACAACATGGGACACGGTGCGACGGAGGCTCCGCCGCCAAGGCACCATGGACCGATGCGTGACGACGAGGCGGCGACAGCCCAAGGGGCCATCGGCGCACTCGTCCATCGCGCGGTCGAGGGCGACGAGCAGGCCACGCACGACCTGCTCGCGCACGTCCATCCGCTCGCACTGCGCTTCTGCCGCTCCCGTCTGAACCGGCTTCCCGGTGACGCGCGGCATTTCGCCGACGACCTCGCGCAGGAGGTGTGCGTGGCGGTGCTCATGGCCCTGCCGCGCTACAAGGACACCGGCCGCCCCTTCGAGGCCTTCGTCTTCGCGATCGCCTCGCACAAGGTCGCCGATCTGCAGCGTGCCGCCATGCGGCACCCGGGCTCGACGGCGGTGCCGTCCGACGAGATGCCCGAGCGGCCCGACGACTCCCTCGGACCCGAGGAGCGGGCGCTGCTCAGCGACGACGCCGAGTGGGCCAAGAAGCTGCTCGCCAATCTTCCGGAGAATCAGCGCGAACTGCTGGTGCTGCGGGTCGCCGTCGGACTGACGGCCGAGGAGACCGGACAGATGCTCGGGATGTCCCCGGGTGCCGTGCGGGTCGCCCAGCACCGTGCGCTCAGCCGGCTGCGGGCACTCGCCGAGCAGTGAACCGGTCGGCCCTCGCCTACGTACGGTGATGCGTAGGAATGCACAAAGCTGCTTGCTGATCTTGATCGTGGAATGAGACGGCTCCTGGGCCCGTTAGCATGGACATCCGCACCGATCAAGGCCATTGGGGAAGGTGTCATGACCAACGTCGACGGAGTGCCCGAGAAATTCGCGACACTCGGGCTGACCTACGACGATGTGCTGCTGCTGCCGGGTGCGTCGGAAGTGCTTCCGAACGCGGTCGACACCTCGTCCCGCGTTTCCAGGAACGTACGGGTGAACATCCCGCTGCTCTCGGCGGCGATGGACAAGGTCACCGAGTCCCGCATGGCGATCGCGATGGCGCGCCAGGGCGGCGTGGGCGTGCTGCATCGCAATCTGTCCATCGAGGACCAGGTCAATCAGGTCGACCTGGTCAAGCGGTCCGAGTCCGGCATGGTCACGGACCCGATCACGGTGCACCCCGACGCCACGCTCGCCGAGGCTGACGCCCTGTGCGCCAAGTTCCGCATCAGCGGTGTGCCGGTGACCGACGCCGCGGGCAAGCTGCTCGGCATCGTCACCAACCGTGACATGGCCTTCGAATCGGTCCGCACGCGCCAGGTGCGCGAGGTCATGACCCCGATGCCGCTGGTCACGGGCAAGGTCGGCATCTCCGGCGTGGACGCCATGGAGCTGCTGCGCCGCCACAAGATCGAGAAGCTTCCGCTGGTCGACGACGCGGGCATCCTCAAGGGCCTCATCACGGTCAAGGACTTCGTCAAGGCCGAGCAGTACCCGAACGCGGCCAAGGACGCCGAGGGCCGGCTGCTCGTCGGCGCCGCCGTCGGTGCGAGCCCCGAGGCGCTGGAGCGGGCCCAGGCCCTGGCCGGTGCGGGCGTCGACTTCCTGATCGTCGACACCTCGCACGGGCACAACAGCAACGCCCTCAACTGGATGGCGAAGATCAAGTCGAGCGTGGGCGTCGATGTCATCGGCGGCAATGTGGCGACGCGGGACGGGGCCCAGGCCCTGGTCGACGCGGGTGTCGACGGCGTCAAGGTCGGCGTCGGGCCCGGCTCCATCTGCACCACCCGTGTGGTCGCCGGTATCGGTGTCCCGCAGGTCACCGCGATCTACGAGGCGGCGCTGGCATGCCGCGAGGCGGGCGTCCCGGTGATCGGCGACGGCGGCCTGCAGTACTCCGGCGACATCGGCAAGGCGCTCGCCGCCGGTGCCGACACGGTCATGCTGGGCAGCCTCCTCGCGGGCTGCGAGGAGTCCCCCGGCGAGCTGCTCTTCATCAACGGCAAGCAGTTCAAGTCGTACCGCGGCATGGGCTCGCTCGGGGCGATGCAGTCCCGCGGCCAGGGCCGTTCGTACTCCAAGGACCGCTACTTCCAGGCCGAGGTGGCCTCCGACGACAAGCTCGTCCCCGAGGGCATCGAGGGCCAGGTGCCCTACCGAGGTCCGCTCTCGGCCGTGCTGCACCAGCTGGTCGGCGGCCTGCGCCAGACCATGGGCTACGTCGGGGCGGCCTCCGTCGACGAGATGGAGAGCAAGGGCCGCTTCGTGCGCATCACCTCGGCGGGCCTCAAGGAGAGCCACCCGCACGACATCCAGATGACGGTCGAGGCGCCGAACTACAGCAGGAAGTAGTCCCTACGTCTCAGGGGCGGTCCCGGGGTTGCCGGGACCGCCCCTCACGTGTGCGTCGGGGATACTGGTAGGGCCTCTCAAGGGCGCAGTCGTAAAGGGAAAGGCCACACAACGTGACTGAGATCGAGATCGGGCGCGGCAAGCGCGGCCGCCGGGCGTACGCGTTCGATGACATCGCCGTCGTGCCGAGCCGGCGTACGCGGGACCCGAAGGAGGTCTCGATCGCCTGGCAGATCGACGCCTACCGTTTCGAGCTGCCGTTCCTCGCCGCGCCGATGGACTCGGTGGTCTCCCCGCAGACCGCGATCCGCATCGGTGAGATGGGCGGCCTGGGTGTACTGAACCTCGAGGGCCTGTGGACCCGGTACGAGGACCCGCAGCCGCTGCTGGACGAGATCGCCGGGATGGACGAGTCGAACGCCACGCGCCGGCTCCAGGAGATCTACTCCGCTCCCATCAAGGAGGAGCTGATCGGGCAGCGCATCAAGGAGGTGCGCGACTCGGGTGTCGTCACCGCCGCCGCGCTCTCCCCGCAGCGCACCGCCCAGTTCTCCAAGGCGGTCGTCGACGCCGGTGTCGACATCTTCGTCATCCGCGGTACGACCGTCTCCGCCGAGCACGTGTCGGGCGCCGCCGAGCCGCTGAACCTCAAGCAGTTCATCTACGAGCTCGACGTGCCGGTCATCGTGGGCGGCTGCGCGACCTACACGGCCGCCCTGCACCTGATGCGCACCGGCGCGGCCGGTGTGCTGGTGGGCTTCGGCGGCGGCGCCGCGCACACCACCCGCAACGTGCTGGGCATCCAGGTCCCGATGGCGACCGCCGTCGCCGATGTGGCCGCGGCCCGTCGCGACTACATGGACGAGTCCGGCGGCCGTTACGTCCACGTCATCGCCGACGGCGGTGTGGGCTGGTCCGGCGACCTGCCGAAGGCGATCGCGTGCGGCGCGGACGCCGTGATGATCGGCTCCCCGCTGGCGCGTGCGACCGACGCGCCGGGCAAGGGCCGTCACTGGGGCATGGAAGCGGTCCACGAGGACGTGCCGCGCGGCAAGCTCGTCGACCTGGGCATCGTGGGCACCACCGAGGAGGTCCTGACCGGCCCCTCGCACACCCCCGACGGTTCGATGAACTTCTTCGGCGCGCTGCGCCGGGCCATGGCGACCACGGGCTACAGCGAACTCAAGGAGTTCCAGCGCGTCGAGGTGACGGTCGCGGACTCGCAGCACCGCCGCTGACGGCTTCCGCAGTTGTGCGGAGGGGCCCGGCACCTGATGGTGCCGGGCCCCTCCGTGTTCGCCGCCCGGTCAGAGCCGGTCCGCCGCGCCCGCCGGGGTCGCTCCCCTTGTGTCCAGGAGGAGTTGGGCCTTCACCGCCAGACCCTGGAGGTCGTAGGTGCGGTGGTGCTGGAGCAGCACCGTCAGGTCCGCGCCGGCCGCGGCCTCGTAGAGGGAGTCGGCGCGAGGGACCGGGAGTTGGTTCACGCGCCAGTCCGGGACGTACGGGTCGTGGTAGCTCACCGCGGCGCCGAGGTCCATCAGACGGCGGGCGATCTCCGTGGCGGGGGATGCCTGGAGATCGGCGAGGTCGGGCTTGTAGGTGATGCCGAGGAGCAGGATGCGGGCGCCGCGCGCGGACTTGCCGTGTTCGTTGAGGAGAGTGGCGCAGCGCTGGATGACGTACTGCGGCATCCGTGCGTTGATGTCCTGGGCGAGGCCGACCATGCGCAGCGCGCGGCCGGTCGGCAGCGGCGGGCCGGGGTCCAGGGGTACGCCGTGGCCGCCGACGCCCGGTCCGGGCCGGAAGGCCTGGAAACCGAACGGCTTGGTCTCGGCGCAGCGGATGACGTCCCACAGGTCGATGCCGAGGTCATGGCAGAGCACTGCCATCTCGTTGACCAGTGCCATGTTGACGTGGCGGAAGTTCGTCTCCAGGACCTTGACGGTCTCCGCCTCGCGCAGGCCGCGGGCGCGGACGACCTTGTCGGTGAGGCGCCCGTAGAAGGCTGCCGCCGATTCGGTGCAGGCGGGGGTGAGTCCGCCGATGACCTTGGGGGTGTTGGCGTAGCCGTACGCACGGTTGCCGGGATCGGTGCGGCTGGGGGAGTAGGCGAGATGGAAGTCCCGTCCGGCCCGCAGGCCCGAGCCCTCTTCGAGCAGGGGGCGCAGGAAATCTTCCGTCGTGCCGGGCTGGACCGCCGATTCGAGGAGGACGGTGGTGTGCGGGCGCAGCCGCGAGGCGAGGGCGCGGGCACCGTCCGCGAGGGCCATCAGGTCGGGTGTGCCGTCCGGGCACGGGGGCGTGGGGGCGCAGATGACCGCGGTGCGCACGCGTCCGAGTTCCGCCGGGTCGGTGACCGTGCGGAAGCCGGCGGAGAGCATCCGGCGGATGTCGGCGGCGGTGATACCCGCCGCGGGCTCGGTACGCGGGGCGGGGTCGTACCCGATGGTTTCGATACGGGCGGCCACGGCGGCCTGGGCGAGGGGCAGGCCGAGGTGGCCGAGTCCGATGACGGCGAGATCGGCGGGCATGGCGGTGGCCGTCCTTCCCATAGCCGGAGTGGACACAGGACGCAAGCCCTGTGGGCGGAACGAGTGTGCGCAATGTCAGACTAGGCGTAAATATGACCGTTCTGTCGGATTGTGGGCGTGTGGTCGGCGGAGTGTTATCCACAGGCGGTGGCTGAAGTCGGCGAGTGCGGACAGAATCGACGATGTGAGCCCGATCGCAGGGGCCGTACGGGGGCGACGGGAGGCAGCAGTGAGGACAGCGACACTGGGACCCGAGGAGCGCGCCGCAGCGCTCGCGGCAATGGCCGAACGTGAACTGGACGTGCTGGTCGTCGGCGCAGGCGTCGTCGGAGCGGGCACCGCCCTGGACGCTGCCACGAGAGGTCTGGCCACCGGCCTGGTCGAGGCCCGTGACTGGGCGTCGGGCACCTCGAGCCGGTCGAGCAAGCTGATCCACGGCGGCCTGCGCTATCTGGAGATGCTCGACTTCGCCCTGGTCAGGGAGGCGCTCAAGGAGCGCGGCCTGCTGCTGGAGCGGCTGGCGCCGCATCTGGTCAAGCCCGTGCCGTTCCTCTACCCGCTCCAGCGCAAGGGCTGGGAGCGGTGGTACGCCGGATCCGGCGTCGCGTTGTACGACGCGATGTCGGTGTCCTCGGGTCATGGCCGTGGTCTGCCCGTGCACCGCCATCTGTCCCGGCGCAGTGCACTGCGGGTCGCGCCCGCTCTGAAGAAGGACGCCCTGGTGGGTGCCCTGCAGTACTACGACGCACAGATGGACGACGCCCGTTTCGTGACCACGCTGGTGCGCACGGCATCGAGTTACGGGGCGCAAGTGGCCAGCCGGGCAAGGGTGGTCGGCTTTCTGAGGGAGGGGGAGCGGGTCGTCGGCGCGCGGGTGCTCGACGTCGAGGCCGGCGGCGAGTACGAGATCCGTGCCCGCCAGATCGTCAACGCGACCGGTGTGTGGACGGACGACACCCAGGCGCTGATCGGCGAGCGCGGGCAGTTCCATGTGCGTGCCTCCAAAGGCATCCACCTGGTGGTGCCGAAGGACCGCATCCACTCCACGACCGGACTGATCCTGCGCACCGAGAAGTCCGTGCTCTTCGTCATCCCGTGGGGCCGCCACTGGATCGTCGGCACCACGGACACCAGCTGGGACCTGGACAAGGCGCATCCCGCCGCGTCCAGCGCGGACATCGACTATCTGCTGGAGCACGTCAATTCCGTGCTGGCCGTTCCGCTCACCCGCGACGACGTCCAGGGGGTGTACGCGGGGCTGCGGCCGCTGCTCGCGGGGGAGTCGGACGCGACGAGCAAGCTGTCGCGCGAGCACACTGTGGCGCACCCCGTGCCGGGACTGGTGGTGGTCGCTGGCGGCAAGTACACGACGTACCGGGTGATGGCCAAGGACGCGGTGGACGAGGCGGTGCACGGGCTCGACCAGCGGGTTGCCGCCTGCGTCACGGAGGACGTCCCGCTGCTCGGAGCGGAGGGCTACCGCGCCCTGTGGAACGCCCGCGCGAGGATCGCGGCGCGCACCGGACTCCATGTGGTGCGCGTGGAGCATCTGTTGAACCGCTACGGGTCGCTGACGGAGGAGCTGCTGGCGCTGATCGCCGAGGATCCCTCGCTCGGCCAGCCGCTCGGCAGCGCGGACGACTATCTGCGCGCGGAGATCGTGTACGCGGCCTCGCACGAAGGCGCGCGGCATCTCGACGACGTACTGACGCGACGCACCAGGATCTCGATCGAGACATTCGACCGGGGGACGCGCAGCGCGCGGGAATGCGCGGAACTGATGGCTCCGGTGCTGGGGTGGGAGAAGCCGCAGATCGAGAAGGAGATCGAGCACTACGAGAAGCGGGTGGAGGCGGAGCGCGAGTCGCAGCGGCAGCCGGACGACCTGACGGCGGACGCGGCTCGGCTGGGGGCACCGGACATCGTCCCGATCTGACGGCCGAGGGCGAGTGCTCGCGCCGGAGAGGAGGCGCGTCCGGCCCGCGTTGGTTCCGCCCCTTGTTCCGCCGCCCTGATCCGGTGGAAAAGGGCCGGGGCGAGGCGTGTTGGAGCGGGCCGGCACGGCCCCGACCAGCGCTGGGGCGGGCTTCACGCCGAGTGATGACATGGTGGGACGCGGAAGGCGGGCCGTATCCGGGCGCCCGTGTGCCGCCGCACGGCGGACCCGGGCGTCATTCGTGTCCCGGAGTGAGGGACAATGGTCGCTCTGCCAGGGCGGGTTACCGCATCGCGCGGGAAGCGGCAGACGCGGGCGAAGATCAGGGATCGCAGAGGGGACGCATGTCGGAGGCTGAGCAGTCGCGGGAGCCCCAGCGGGACGAGGCCGAGCGGGACGAGGTCGAGCGGGCCGGCCTCGTCGGCAAGGACGAGGACTCCGTCATGGCCGACGCCGCGAGCACCGGCGAGGCGCCGGAGGCCGTCGCGGCTTCGGACCGGTCCGAAGCGGAAGCGTCCTCGGAGGGCAAGGCGGTGACAGCCGCTCAGACTGCGGCCCCTGCACCTGCCGATGCCGATGCCGAGGGCGCGTCGGCCGAGCCGGAGGACGCGGTGGCCGGGGCGCCTGCGTCCACCGGCGGCAAGGCGTCGGGTCCGTCCACGTCGACGTCCGAGACGGATGCGGCCCCGGAAACGTCCGACACCGACACCGACACCGACACCGACACCGAGTCCGAGTCCGAGGACGGCGCCGCCGATCGTGGTGCGGCGGGTGCGGTCGTCTCCGGCCGTCCGGCGGCCGACGCGCCTGTGGACAAGGCCGAGCGCCGTTCCGGCGCCGGTGACGCGGTGGCTGTGGACGCCGGCTCGGCCGGTAGCGGCTCTGCTGGCGCCTCCGCGGAATCGAACGGCGCCGGGGCTTCCGGTCCGGTCGCCCGCGACGCCGGAGCGTCCGCCGCTGCGGACTCCACCGGGGACAAGGCCAAGGATGAGGCGGCCGACGGTCGCGGGCGTCCGGCCGGTTCCGGCGGTGCGGGCAGTGCCCCCGCCGCTTCCCGCTCCGCGGGCAAGGGCACGGCCGAAGGCCGCTTGCTCGCCCGGCGTTATCGGCTCGGCGGGGTTCTCGGGCGTGGTGGCATGGGGACCGTGTGGCGGGCAGTCGACGAGACGCTCGGGCGTACCGTCGCCGTCAAGGAGCTGCGCTTCCCCAACGCCATCGACGAGGAGGAGAAGCGCCGGCTCATCACGCGTACGCTCCGCGAGGCCAAGGCCATCGCCCGGATCCGTAACAACAGCGCGGTGACCGTCTACGACGTGGTCGAGGAGGACGACCGGCCGTGGATCGTCATGGAGCTCGTCGAGGGCAAGTCGCTCGCCGAGGTCGTGCGCGAGGACGGCACGCTGACGCCCCGTCGCGCGGCGGAGGTCGGACTCGCGATTCTCGACGTACTGCGCTCGGCGCACCGCGAGGGAATCCTGCACCGTGACGTGAAGCCGTCCAACGTACTCATCGGCAAGGACGGCCGCGTCGTCCTCACCGACTTCGGTATCGCGCAGGTCGAGGGCGATCCGTCCATCACGTCCACCGGCATGCTCGTGGGCGCGCCCTCCTACATCTCGCCCGAGCGTGCCCGCGGCCACAAGCCGGGTCCGGCCGCCGACCTCTGGTCGCTCGGTGGACTGCTCTACGCGAGCGTGGAGGGCTGCCCGCCGTACGACAAGGGCTCGGCGATCGCCACGCTCACCGCCGTGATGACCGAACCGCTCGACCCGCCCAAGAACGCCGGCCCGCTGGAGGAGGTCATCTACGGCCTGCTCGCCAAGGACCCGGCCCAGCGGCTCGACGACGCGGGGGCACGCGCACTGCTCACCCATGTGGTCAACGCGCCCGAGGCGCCGGTACGTCCGGCCGAGGCCGAGACGCCGGCGGAGCGGACGCGAGCGATAAGGATTCCGCCGGTTCCGCCCGTTCCTGAGGCGCGTCCAGAAGCCAAGCCGAAGGACCCGGCTGCCGACCGAGTGCGTGGAGCGCTGCGTTCCGTGCGCAAGGCGGCCGCGGCTGCCAAGGTCGAGTCCAAGGCCGAGTCCTCGTCGGTGCCCGGGGCAGAGGCCGCGCAGTCCACCGCCGTGAGCGGCATGCGGCCCGCTCCGGTGCGGGCGCCGCTCACCGACGTGGTTCCGCGCCGGACACTGGTGATCATCGCGGTCGTCGTGGTGCTCGCCGTCCTGTCCACGATCCTCGTCCTCGCGCTCGGCGGGGACGACGAAAAGGGCAACCAGGGCAAGACCAAGGACGACAAGACCGCCTCCGCCGGTGCCACCGCGGGCGCCGGGGACGGCAAGACCGACGGTGGTACGGGTGGCGAGAACCCGGACAGCGGCGAGGACACCGGCAAGGGCGAGGGCACGGACGACGGCACGGATGCCGGGAGCGACGGCGCCACGGGCGGTCAGCCCGGCGGTGGCGGCGAGGGCGACGGGTCCGCGCTCCCGGACGGCTATGTGATGGTCACCAACGACCAGTTCCACTTCAGCATGGCGATGCCGAAGGACTTCCGGTTCACCGGCATTGCGGGCCAGAACTCCGGCGCGAAGTTCAGCGTCGACGGCGGAACGCCGCGCGTCCAGGTCGACTTCAACGCCAGCCCCAAGGACGACGCGGCTTCCGCGTGGGCCGCGGCGGTCGCGGGCGTCAGCGCCACGAGCAACGGGTACAAGCACCTCGGCATACGGAAGGTCGACTACAACGGCTATCCCACGGTCGCGGACTGGGAGTTCGAGCGCAACGAGAACGGGCAGCGGGTACGCATCCTGAACAGGGGATTCAAGGTCGACGCCAAGCGTGGTTACTCGATCATGATCACCTGCAAGGCGAGCGAATGGGACGCCTCCGAGTGCGAGACGCTGCGCAGGACGGCGTTCGCCACGTTCAGCCCCAAGGACTGACCAAGGGCACGTATCGTGAGAACTCGCGGACGGTAAGCAGCCACAAGGGGCCGTTGAGCGACCGGAATTGACGGCTTCGTGCGGTCTTCCGGGGCAGACCGGGGGACAGCGCGCTCGTGGGGAGGCGTCGTGGAGGACTATGCGGGAAGGGTGCTCGCCGACCGCTACCGCCTGCCGCTGCCGCCGTCGGACGAGTTCGAACTGGCAGAGACCCGCGCGTTCGACACGTACAGCGGCCATGAAGTCCTTGTGCGCCAGGTGCCGTTGCCCGAGGTCGTGGACGCCGAGGTGCTCGACGGCGACGGTCTCGCCGGTGCCGCCGTGCCCCGGCGCGTCCAGGGGCGGGCGACGCGGAGTCCCACCGATCCGGCGGTGCGGCGGGCCGTGGAGGCCGCGCAGGCTGCTGCCCGGATTCCGGACCACCCGCGTCTCGACCAGGTCTTCGATGTGTTCGCCGAGGACGGTTCGCTCTGGATCGTGAGCGAGCGGGTCGCGGCACGTCCGCTGGCGGCGCTCCTCGCCGAGAGACCGCTCAGCCCCTATCGCGCGGCCGAAGTGGCCTCCGACGTCCTCACCGCGCTGCGTGTGCTGCACGCTCATGGCTGGACCCACCGGAACATCACCGTCCGCACGGTCCTCGTCTGCGACGACGGGCGGATCGTGCTGACGGGACTGGCCTCCGGCGCGGCAGAGGAGGCGCTGTGCGGCTACGACCCGGTGCCGGACCCGCCGGACGAACCGCACGACGCGGGGACACAGGGTGCGCAGGCACCCGACCTGCGGCCCGCAGGCGGCGAGGCCGGGCGCACCCCGTCCGCGCCCGGCCGCCCCGCCCTGCCCGCACAGGGGCGTCCCGCGGACACCGGTGACGGCCCGCCCGCGCTGCCGGCCCGGCCCGGCCCGGACGCCGGTCAGGTCCCCGATGTACGGGCCGCGAGGGCGGGCGCCATCGCGGCCTACCGCGCGGGCGCGCGCGCAGCCGCCCGCGATCACGACGAGCGGCGGCGCGGCGACGACGGCACCGGCCGGCCCGTCCAGGACGGCCTCGACCCCGACTGGTGGGCTCGCCGCCCGGGTGAGCAGGACACATCCGGCGCCGGTGCCCACGAGGCGTATCCGTACACGCAGGGCGACCGCGCGACCGGTCCGTCCATGGACGACCCCTACCGGGCACCCGCCGAGGACGACAACCCCTACAGCGGCGCCGACTCCGACTCCGTCGCGTACGACCGGCGCCACAGCGGCCGTCTCCTCGACGACGAGCCGTTCGACGACGTGCCGTTCGACGACGAATTGCGCGACGACGACCGCCCCGACGGCCGGGACGGTCCCGGCCGCGCCCGTCTCACCGGGACCTGGCACGACGGTCCACTCCCGGGACGCGAAGGCCCCGGCTCGCTGCCCGCGGGCGGCACCCGCCCCGCCCTGCCTGCGGCGCGCCCCGCGCAGGACGCGCTGAGGAACGATCCGTACCGGGACGACCCGTACGGCGTCCGGCAGTCGGCGGCCGACCGCGGACGCGGCGACGGCGGAGCCCAGGGTCCTTACGGCGGCGCACGCCCCGCTCTGCCGGCTCCTCGCCCCGACACGTGGAGCAGCGGTGGAGGCGGCGGTGACGCCCTGCGTGCGGACGCCCGGCGCACGCCCGCCGCGGCGGACAGCGCCACGCCACAGCCGGGCCGGTGGGACGACGTCGTGGCGAGCGGCAGCGCCCCGGTCTTCCGGGGTCCCGCCACCCCGCTGGCCGCCGAACGGGCCCGCCAGGCGCGGATCGCGGTCGTCGGCGCCGTCACCGAGAGGTGGGCGCCCGAGCAGGCCGGGCCGGTGCACGAGAACTGGCAACTGGCCGCGCCCGTCGGCCCCTCGACCGACCTCTGGGCGCTCGGTGCGCTGCTCTACCGGGCAGTGCAGGGACATGCCCCCTATCCGGAGGAGAGCGCGGCCGAGCTGGTCCAGCTCGTGTGCGCGGAGCCCCCGGCCTTCGCCGAGGAGTGCGGGCCGCTGCGCCCGGTCGTCGAGTCACTGCTGCGTCAGGACCCCACGGAACGGCCCGACTTCGAGGAGCTGCGCGGCTGGCTGCGGTCGCTCGTGCGGTCGGCACCGGAGCCCGAGGCGGGCATGGACGTGGTGCCGCTGCCGGCGGGCCCGGCCGACGCCTCCCGGCTGCCGGTCGTGCGGCGCCGGGGGGAGCTCGTCCGCAGGCGCCGCTCGGGCGGCCGGGACGTGGCGCACGGCCGGCATCGCCACAAGAAGCCGCGGGGGGCGGCACGGCAGGACCGCCCGGACCGTGTGGACCGCTTCGACCGCGTGGACCGGCTGGACCACGCGATGCGTCAGGAGCGCCGGGAACGGGATGCGTACGGCGGCGGATCGGGCCGCGGGCCGCGGGCCCTCGGCCGCACGCTGCTGCTGCTGATCCTGCTCGCCCTGGTGGCCGCGATCGCGTACGCGGTCCTGTTCATGCCCAAGAGCGGCTCCGAGCAGCAGGGCGCGGGCGGGACCGGGCCGTCCGCGGATGCCGGGCCGAGTCCGGGCGGTGACGGCGGGGACGACGGGGATCCCTCGCCGGGCCGGAGCCCCAACTCGGAGCAGCCACAGACCTCCGCACCGGCGGCAAACCTGCCCGAGGGCTATGTCCTCCGTAAGGACGCCGAAGGCTTCCAGCTCGCCGTGGACGAGGACTGGCAGCGCCGGCCCATCAACGACGCAGGTCAAGTGCGTTATGCGGATGGCGATTTCACGCTGATCGTGGTGCCGGGACGGGATTCGGTGAGCGCGAACGGCGACGATCCGCTGGCCTATCAGCAGGAGAAGGAACGGGAACTGCAGCCGTTCCGGGACTCCTCGTGGGCCGGTGCGAGCGGACTGCGCCGCATCGACGTGGGGCAGCAGTCCATGGCCGAGGGCGAGTTCACCTGGCAGGACAGCACGGGCCGCGAGGTCTTCGTGCGCAATCTCGCGCTGATCGTGGACGGCCGCTACCACGTGATCCAGGCGATCGGACCGGTGGACCAGCGCGAGAAGGTCACCGAGATCCACAAGCAGGCCACGACGACGTATCGCGTGACGGACTGACTTCCCCCGGCCAACGGGCCTGCCGTACCGGCGCGTTCCGGTCGCATGACCCCACACCTGACATCTCGACCTCGTTGTGCCGCCCGAACCCCCCTTGTGTCACTGAGAGTAGTGGCCGTGGAGCGCACCACGCATCACAGTGCGGTCACTTGAGCGATCCGAGGTTCCGCGCTCGTACATCCCCTCCGTAACCTGTCATTCCAAGGAACGGGGCGGGGTACGTGGAACACACTCACAGTACGGGCGCGGGTCTGCTGCTTGCCGGGCGGTACCGGCTCAGCGAGACCATCGGCAGCGGAGGTATGGGCAAAGTCTGGCGCGCCCATGACGAGTTGTTGCACAGAGTGGTCGCCGTCAAGGAGCTGACGGCCGGTCTGTACGTCTCCGAGGCCGATCGGGTCGTGCTGCACGCACGGACCCAGAAGGAGGCCCGGGCGGCGGCACGCATCAGCCACCCCGGTGTCGTCACCGTTCACGACGTGCTGGAGCACGACGCCCGGCCGTGGATCGTCATGCAGTACGTGGACGGGCCCTCGCTCGCCGACGCCACCAAGGGCACCGGTCGCATCGACGAGACGGAGGCGGCCCGGATCGGGCTGCACATTCTTCGCGCCCTCGGCGCGGCGCATGCCGCCGGGGTGCTCCACCGGGACATCAAGCCCGCCAACGTGCTGCTCAACAGCGACGGCCGGGCACTCATCACGGACTTCGGGATCGCGGCGATCGAGGGCGACTCGACGATCACCAGGACCGGGGAGATCGTCGGCTCGATCGACTATCTGGCGCCCGAGCGGGTGCGCGGTCACGATCCGGGACCGGCGTCCGATCTCTGGTCGCTGGGCGCGACGCTGTACACGGCGGTGGAGGGCCAGTCCCCGTTCCGGCGCTCGTCACCCCTGTCGACCATGCAGGCCGTGGTGGCGGAGGAACCGCCCGCGCCGGTGCGGACCGGTCGGCTGACCCCTGTGATCATGGCGCTGCTGCGCAAGGACCCCGCCGAGCGGCCGTCGGCGGCCGAGGCCGAGCGCATGCTGACCGAGGCCATGGAGGGCCGCGGACCGGTCACGACGGCTGCCCGGGTGCCGACCCAGCGGGCCACCGAGCGGCTGCCGGAGGGGAGTCTGCCGGGAGCGGGCGGGCGTGGGGATGCCACGACGGCCGCCGGCCGTCGCGAGCCGGGCACGGTCCCCGACCACCGGCCCGCCGTGGCGCCGGGCCGCCCGCGTCGGGGAAGCAGGATGCGGACGCTGGCGCTCGTCGTCGTGCTCGCCGCGGTGATAGGCGGTGGAGCCGGCCTGGCCGCCATGAAGTACATGGACGCCGGTGGCGGTTCGACGGGCGGTACCGGTACGCAGTCGACCTCGCCGGACAGTGCCTCGGGCATTCCCGACGGATGGCGGCGCGTCGATGACCCGCAAGGCTTCAGCCTCTGGGTGCCGAAGGGCTGGAAGCGCCAGATGGACGGCAATCAGATCGACTACACGCCCGACAACGGCCGTCATCGCATCCGGATCAGCATCGATCCGTCGCCGGATTTCGAGAACCCGTACATGCACATGCTCGACATGCAGAAGGGGCTGAAGAATCGGCTGCCGGACTACCGCAGTCTGCAACTGCACCCCAACACGTTCCGCGACCAGACGCAGTCCGCGCTGTGGGAGTTCAGCTGGACCGAGCGCACCGAGCATCCCGGCCCGCGGCGTGCCATCGACCAGATGTACTACGAGGACGACGGCACGGAGTACGCCCTCTACATGTCGGGTCCGGCCGGTGACTGGTCGCTCACGCGCGAGCGGTTCGACACGATGCTGAGGGGCTGGCGGCCGTCGCACGGATGACGGCACGGGCCGGCCCGCCGCAGTAGGCCGCCGCGTGATCGTTCCGTGTCTTCCGCACGCTCCCCACCCCTGCCGAACCGGTGACAAGCCCCTGATCAGGACTTATGTGCCAGTGATCACTGGCGCAATGGTGTGGGCCCGGTGAAAAGCCATTACCGACGGGTACCCAAAGCTCTGATTGCGGCATACTCTCGCCCCCATGACGGACTCGCAGGCCACCGCAACCACCCCCGGTACCAACCCGACAGCCGCCGCCCCGGCCGGTGCGCGCACCGCAGCCGACGTGGTCACCCCCGAGCTGGTCGCCCAGCTGACCAAGGGCGTGGCCGGATCCGGCCGGACGGTGAACCATGCGCCGTTCACCGGGGAGAAGCTGGCGGACCTGCCCGAGTCCACCCCCGAGGACGTGGCCGCCGCGTTCGAGCGGGCCCGTGCCGCCCAGCGCGTGTGGGAGGCCACCCCGGCCCGTGCCCGCGCCGCCGTGCTGCTGCGCTTCCACGACCTGGTGCTGGAGCGCCAGGCCGAGGTGCTCGACCTGATCCAGCTGGAGACCGGCAAGGCCCGCCTGCACGCCCATGAGGAGGTGCAGGCCGTCGCCGTCGCCGCCCGCCACTACGGGCGCAAGGCCCCCTCCTACCTCAAGCCCAAGCACCACACCGGTGTCGTGCCCGTCCTCACCAAGACCACCGAACTGCGCCAGCCGCGTGGCGTCGTGGGCCAGATCGCTCCCTGGAACTACCCGCTGGAGCTCTCCGTCGGCGACGCCCTGCCCGCCTTCGTCTCCGGCAACGCGGTCGTCATGAAGCCCGACACCGAGACCGCGCTCACCGCACTGTGGGCGCGCGATCTGCTGATCGAGGCCGGACTGCCCGCCGAGGTGTTCCAGGTCGTCCTCGGTGAGGGCCCGGTCGTCGGTCCCGAGGTCGTCAAGCACGCCGACTACGTCTCCTTCACCGGCTCCACCCGTACCGGCCGCGAGGTCGCCCAGGGTGCGGCCGCCCGCCTGGTCGGCGTCTCCCTCGAACTCGGCGGCAAGAACGCGATGCTGGTGCTGCACGACGCCGACGTGGAGAAGGCCGCCGCGGGTGCCGTCCGTGCCTGCTTCTCCTCCGCCGGCCAGCTGTGCATCTCCATCGAGCGGCTGTACGTCCACGAGTCGATCGCGGACGACTTCGTGGAGCGCTTCGCCGCCCGCACGAAGGCGATGCGGCTCGGCAACTCCCTCGCGTACGGCGCCGACATGGGCTCCCTCGTGGGCGCGCGCCAGCTGGAGACCGTCACCCGCCATGTCGAGGAGGCCGTTGCCAAGGGCGCGACCCTCGTCGCCGGCGGTGTCGCCCGGCCCGACATCGGCCCGTACTTCTACGAGCCGACCATCCTCGACGGGGTCGACGCCCCGATGGCCGTGTGCAACGAGGAGACGTTCGGCCCCGTCGTGTCGATCTACCGCTTCTCGGACGAGGACAAGGTCGTCGAGGAGGCCAACGCCACCGCGTACGGCCTCAACTCCAGCGTCTGGACCAAGGACGGCCGCCGGGGCCACGCCGTCGCGGCGAAGCTGCGCACCGGCACGGTCAACATCAACGAGGGCTACGCCCCGGCGTACGGCAGTGTCCAGGCCCCGATGGGGGGCATGAAGGACTCCGGCCTCGGCAGGCGGCACGGCTCCGAGGGCATCCTCAAGTACACCGAGGCCCAGACCGTCGCGCAGCAGCGGCTGATGCCGCTGGCTCCGTCGTTCGGGATGGACGACGAGAAGTACGCCGCGTTCATGAGCTTCAGCCTGAAGGCGATGAAGGCCCTCCGTCTGCGCTGACCCCTTTGCATCGTCCCCTTTACCCGTAAGCCCGTTGACGAGGAGAGCCATGTCCGAGGTACCCCCTGCCCGAAATCAGGAAGCGGACGGCGATGCGTACGACTACGACGTGGTCGTCATCGGCTCGGGCTTCGGCGGCTCGGTCTCCGCGCTGCGGCTGTCCGAGAAGGGATACCGGGTCGGTGTCCTGGAAGCCGGCCGCCGCTTCACCCGTGAGTCGCTGCCCAAGAACTCCTGGGACCTGCGCAACTACCTCTGGGCGCCCGCGCTCGGACTGTTCGGCATCCAGCGCATCCATCTGCTCGGCAACGTGATGGTGCTGGCAGGCGCCGGTGTCGGCGGCGGCTCCCTCAACTACGCCAACACCCTGTACGTGCCGCCCGCGCCGTTCTTCAACGATCCGCAGTGGAAGGGGATCACCGACTGGCAGGACGAGCTGAAGCCGTACTACGACCAGGCGCGACGCATGCTCGGCGTACGGCTGAACCCGACCATGACGCCCTCGGACGTCCATCTGAAGGCGACCGCCGAGGCGATGGGCGTCGGCGACAGCTTCCACATGGCGCCGGTCGGCGTGTTCTTCGGCGACGGTGACGACGCCGACGGATCGGTGCGGACCCGGCCCGGCCAGGAGGTCCCCGACCCGTACTTCGGCGGTGCGGGGCCTGCCCGCAAGGCGTGCACCGAGTGCGGCGAGTGCATGACGGGCTGCCGGCACGGCGCCAAGAACACCCTCAACGAGAACTACCTCTACCTCGCCGAGCAGGCGGGCGCGGTCGTCCACCCGATGACCTCCGTCGTCGCGCTCACCGAGGACTCGCGGGGAGGCTTCGCCGTCAGGACCCTCCCGAGCGACAACAGGCGCAAGGGCAAGGGCAGGACGTTCACCGCCCGCCGGGTGATCGTCGCGGCGGGGACGTACGGCACCCAGACCCTGCTGCACCGGATGAAGGACGGCGGTCTGCTGCCCCACCTGTCCGCGCGGCTCGGCGAGCTGACCCGGACGAACTCGGAGGCCCTCGTCGGTGCGCAGACCGACAACCGGCGCTACCGCAAGCGCCACGGCGCGGACAAGGTCGACTTCACGCGCGGCGTCGCGATCACGTCGTCGATCCACCCGGACGAGAACACCCATATCGAACCGGTCCGCTACGGCCGGGGCTCGAACGCGATGGGCGGCATGACCGTCCTCCAGGTGCCCTACCGGGTGAAGGGCCGGGTGGCGGGCTGGCTGGGCAACATGGCCAGGCACCCGTGGCTCGCGCTGCGTGCGCTGTCGAACCGCCGCTGGTCGGAGCGGACCATCATCGGCCTGGTCATGCAGTCGCTCGACAACTCGCTGACCACGTACCGCAAGCCGAACGGCATCGGAAAGGGTCTGCTCACCGCCCGCCAGGGCCACGGTGCCCCGAACCCCGACCAGATCCCGGAGGCCACGCGCGCGGCTTCCCTCCTCGCCGAGGAGATCAACGGCTTCGCCGGCTCCAACATCGGGGAGCTGATGGGCACTCCGCTCACCGCGCACTTCCTGGGCGGCTGCCCGATCGGGGCCACGGCGGAGGACGGCGTGATCGACCCGTACCACCGGCTGTACGGCCACCCCGGCATCTCCGTGGTGGACGGCTCCGCGGTCTCGGCGAACCTGGGCGTGAACCCGTCGCTGACGATCACCGCACAGGCGGAGCGCGCGATGTCGTTCTGGCCGAACAACGGCGAGGAGGACCTGCGTCCGGCGCAGGGACGGGCCTACGAGCGCATGGCCCCCGTTGCACCGAAGTCCCCGGCTGTTCCGGCGGAGGCGTTCGGCGCGCTGAAGCTGCCGTTCCTGGGCATTCCGGCGGTCCCGCCGAAGAAGTGAAACCCCGTGCGCTCCGGTCCGCCGGAGCCGTACAGCCCGCGCACACGACCCAGGGCGTGTGACACGCACGAAGGCCGCTGCACCCCCCTCCGAGTGCAGCGGCCTTCCTGGCTTCGCGGGCCCCGCGCGCGAGGCGCACAAGAGGCCGTTGTTACGCATGCATGACCTGTGGCCAGTGGGAATGGTTGCCCCCGCTTGGCCGGATCTTTGTGTGACCTGAGTCACAGGAGTCGGGAGGAGATCAAGCTGTGATCCGCGGCGGTGCAACTTTCGCTGACCGTGCTCGGTCAACCTGACAGGTGTCATCACAGCGACACCCCTGAGGACCAGAGGGAGCACGAGAGGGAACATGGGACGCCACTCACACCACACGGTGTGGCACCGGGCGGCCGCCGGTATCGCCGCGGCAGCTCTCGTCGCGCTGGGCACCGTCGGCAGTGCCCACGCGGCCGCCGCCGCGGGTGAACCGCTGCCCGTCGCCATCACCGGACCGGACAAGCTCGATCTGTCATTGAGCGGCGGCAACGTCGATCCGACCGAGACGAACGTCGAGTTCCGCGTCAAGGGACCGGGGACGGACGACCCCGACGTCGAGCCGAACCCGGACCCGCTGCAGACGGACGGCTACACGATCACCATCGACGCCTCCGAACTGGAGGGAATCGCCGACGTCGATCTGCCGTGCGCCGCCGAGGGTCTCGTCGCGGTCTGCACCGAGGACAGCCTCTACCCGGGCGACCGGCTCAACGCGAACTACGACCTCCGCGTCGACATCACGGACAAGAGCAAGGCCGGCGACTTCGGCCGGATCAAGGTGACCGGCGAGGGCGAGGGCCTCACGTTCACCGAGCACACCGTGGACGTCCTGGTCGGCGGCCCCGAGTTCCGGATGAAGCAGCTCCCCGCCGAACCTTCGGGCTTCGCCGCGGGCGACACCTACTCCGCCACGCTCGGCTTCCGCAACGTCGGCAGCATGGCGGCCGACGGGGTGGTGCTGCGCTTCCTGGGCAGCCGCGGACTGTCGTTCCCCGACACGTACGAGAACTGCGAGTACGCCGAGCAGGACAAGGACGACCTGGTCCGGTACCGCAAGGTGGTCCTCTGCTCCTTCGAGGGCACCTTCGGGGCAGGCGAGGCCTACGAGCTCAGCGAGCCGGTGAACGTGAAGACCGCCGCGTTCGCGCTCCACGACATCTTCAACTACCACTTCACCGCGGTCGCTCCGAAGGACACGGCCGGGCTGCGCGCGGGCAACGACTTCCGGGCCGGCACCGGACCCGCGCTCCGGCTGAAGCCGGTGCAGCGCGCCGCGGCCGACGAGTACGTGAAGTACGCGGAGATCGACTTCCCGACGAAGAACACCTACGACCTCGACCTGACCGGCGGCCGCGCCGACGGCGCCGCGGGCGACACCGTGAAGGTGGCCGTCGGGCTGAGCAACCACGGCCCGGCGTGGCTCGGTTCGCTGCGCTCGGGCGGCGAGCCGATCACCTTCACCGTGAACGTGCCCGAAGGCGCGAAGGTCACGAAGAGCCCCGACAACTGCTACGCGACGCAGACGGAGGCCGGCAGGGACGCGAGCCGCTACCGGTGCTGGGCGGACACGCCCCTCCTGGAGACGGACGAACGGACCTTCCCCTTCGAGTTCCGTGTCGAGAAGGTCGTCGTGGGCGCCACGGGGAAGATCGAGCTGCCCGAGTGGGACAACCCGTGGGAGGGGGACACCACCAACGACGACGGCTGGATCGTGCTGAACGGCACCGGCGACGAGCAGACGCCGGGCGACGACCCGGCCGGCTCCGGCGGCTCGGACTCCACCGGCGGCTCCGGTTCGGACGGCGGCTCGACCGGCGGTGACGACACCGGCGGGGGCACCACCGGCGGTTCCTCCTCCGGTTCGACGACCGGCGGCACCACCGCCCAGGGCGGTCTTGCCTCCACAGGCTCCACCGCCCTGGTCGCCGCGGGCGCGGCGGCCGCCGCCCTCGCCGCGGGCGGCGCCGTGTTCCTGGCCGCCCGCCGCCGCACGGACGGCTGACCGGTCCGGCGACGGGACGACAGCGAGCAGGACGAGGGGCCCCGCGGGCATTGCCGCGGGGCCCCTCGTGGCAGCACCGACGTCAGGGCGGCGCCGGTGCCGGGCGCGGCGCCGGGGGGTTGCGCCGCGTGGGGTGAGGCCGCCGCCCCGGCGCACCGGAAGCGTCCGTGGGTTCGGCCTGTCGCAGTGTGGTTGCGCAGAGGGGGACTTGCTCGTACTTGTTCGTGCTGGACGGGCTGCGGCCTGCGCAACCGATAGGACCGGATGCGGTCGGCGCCGGGCGTCCCCGGAGCCGACCGCCCTTGGGGTGACCGGGCTGCTGTCCCCTGCCGACCGGTCACGCGCGCTGGGGCGAGGTCCCACGGCGCACCTGCGGGTGCGCCACACGCTCCAGCGGAGCCACGCGTGGTTTCCTTCGAGGCCCGCCCCTGGCTGGCACGGACATCGGGACCAACGAACCCCGGCGAGGTGCGTCACGCGCCGTACGGGTGAGGATGCGCCCGAACGAAGGTACGCAGGCGTACGCGGCGGGCTGCCTGCTCAGATACGGCCCCGGCACAGTTCCAGCATCGTCATCGCGAGCGAGGTGCCCGGCTTGCCGAGCGCGTCCCGGTAGTGGCCGAGGACCTCCATCTCGCGCGCCAGGTTCACCCGCCGGCCGCCGGAGCTGATCCGGGCGTCCTGGATGACGGCCGAGACGGCCATGCGTTCCTGGATCAGGCCGATGATCCGGTCGTCGAGCGCGTCGATGCGCTCACGCGCTCCGGTGATCACGTTCGCGGCGTCGTCGGTGCGGGCGCCGGTCTTGTCCAGTACCTCGGTCACGGGGCTCTCCTCGTATCGGGGGCGGGGCCCCGGATCGGCACGGCCCGGAGAAAGCCGAAGCGCCCCGGGCCTTGTCGGCCCGGGGCGCCTGGGAAGTCGCTTGTCAGTAGCTCAAGCAGCACGACCATGGCAGCCGGACGGGCCGGTGCCATAGGTAAAGACGAAGGTCAGCTGCGTGTGCATGGGCACAGTATGGACCCGGCCGCGGCACGGGCCAAAGCCGGGTTCGGATGGTGAGACGAAGGAGGTGCCCGGCCACCCCGGTAGAATCGTCAGAACAGACCCTCTCCCACACCGCCGGAAGGCCGCCAGTGTCATCAGCGTCCCCCGCTGCCGCGCCCGCATCCAACCCGGACGTCGTCCTCGTTGTCGATTTCGGCGCCCAGTACGCCCAGCTCATCGCCCGCCGCGTCCGTGAGGCCCGGGTCTACAGCGAGATCGTTCCGTCCACGATGCCCGTGGCCGAGATGCTGGCCAAGAACCCGAAGGCGATCATCCTCTCCGGCGGACCCTCGTCCGTGTACGCGGAAGGCGCCCCGCGCCTGGACCGCTCCCTCTTCGAGGCCGGCGTCCCCGTCTTCGGCATGTGCTACGGCTTCCAGCTGATGGCGACGACGCTCGGCGGGACCGTCGACAACACCGGCGCACGCGAGTACGGCCGCACGCCGCTGCACGTCACCAAGCCCGGCTCCACCCTCTTCGAGGGCACGCCCGCCGAGCAGTCCGTGTGGATGTCGCACGGCGACGCCTGCTCGGCCGCCCCCGAGGGCTTCACCGTCACCGCCTCCACCGCCGTGGTCCCGGTCGCCGCCTTCGAGAACGACGAGAAGAAGCTCTACGGCGTGCAGCACCACCCCGAGGTGATGCACTCCACCTACGGCCAGCAGGTCCTGGAGCACTTCCTCTACCGCGGCGCCGGCATCGAGCCGAACTGGACCACGGGCAACGTCATCGAGGAGCAGATCGCGGTCATCCGCGAGCAGGTCGGCACCAAGCGCGCCATCTGCGGTCTGTCGGGCGGTGTGGACTCCGCGGTCGCCGCGGCCCTCGTCCAGAAGGCCATCGGCTCCCAGCTGACCTGCGTCTACGTCGACCACGGCCTGATGCGCAAGGGCGAGACCGAGCAGGTCGAGAAGGACTTCGTCGCCGCGACCGGCGTCCAGCTGAAGGTCGTGGACGCGCAGGAGCGCTTCCTCGACGCGCTCGCAGGGGTCTCGGACCCCGAGGAGAAGCGGAAGATCATCGGACGCGAGTTCATCCGCGTCTTCGAGCAGGCGCAGGCCGAGATCGTGGCCGAGGCCGAGCACGGCGAGGACGTCGCCTTCCTCGTGCAGGGCACGCTCTACCCGGACGTCGTCGAGTCCGGCGGCGGCACCGGCACCGCCAACATCAAGTCCCACCACAACGTGGGCGGTCTGCCCGAGGACCTCGAGTTCGAACTCGTCGAGCCGCTGCGCCAGCTGTTCAAGGACGAGGTCCGCATGGTGGGCCAGGAGCTCGGCCTGCCGGACGAGATCGTCCAGCGCCAGCCGTTCCCCGGCCCCGGCCTGGGCATCCGCATCGTCGGTGAGGTCACCAAGGAGCGCCTGGACCTGCTGCGCGAGGCCGACGCCATCGCCCGTGAGGAACTCACCGCCGCCGGCCTGGACCGCGACATCTGGCAGTGCCCGGTCGTGCTGCTCGCCGATGTCCGCAGCGTCGGCGTCCAGGGCGACGGCCGCACCTACGGCCACCCGATCGTGCTGCGCCCCGTGTCCTCCGAGGACGCGATGACGGCCGACTGGACGCGTATGCCGTACGAGGTGCTGGCGAAGATCTCCACCCGGATCACCAACGAGGTCGCGGACGTCAACCGCGTCGTCCTGGACGTGACGAGCAAGCCGCCGGGCACCATCGAGTGGGAGTGACCTCCCGCCGCACCGGCTCCGACGCCGCCGCCCGCTTCCTGCGGGCGGCGGCGCCATCGTTCCGGGACGAGTTCCGGTGCACGCAAGTGGCGTGACGGCTATGGCCAGTTGACCTCTGCGGGGTTACCTTCCGGCCATGACGCACACGCCGGAGCCCGTACCCGTGGAGCAGTTGCGGTTCGCGATGCCGCCCGTGCACGAGTCCGTCGTCGAGGAACGGGCCTACCGCAAGGAGCGGCTCGCCGGGGCGCTGCGGCTGTTCGGGCGCTTCGGGTACGAGGACGGGGTGGCAGGGCATGTCACCGCGCGGGACCCGGAGTTCACGGACTGCTTCTGGGTGAACCCCTTCGGCGTGCCCTTCGCCCAGGTCTCGGCCGGGGACCTGGTCCTCGCCGATGCGCAGGGGCGGGTCGTCGTCGGACGGCACCGGATCAACCAGGCCGCGTTCACCGTTCATGCCCAGGTGCACCTGGCCCGGCCCGATGCCGTCGCGGTCGCCCACACCCACTCCGTGCACGGGCGGGCGCTCGCCGCGCTCGGCGAAGCCGTCGAACCGATCACCCAGGAGGCGTGCGCCTTCTACGAGGACCACGCGCTGGTCGACGTGTACACAGGGGTCGGTGTCGACGCGGGCGAAGGGCAGCGGATCGCGGCGGTGCTCGGCGGCCACAAGGCGCTCGTGCTGCGCAACCACGGGCTGCTGACCATCGGCGACTCGGTCGACGCGGCCGCCTGGTGGTTCATCTCCATGGAGCGCTGCGCGCAGGTGCAGCTCGCCGCGCGGGCCGCGGGCAAGACGGTGCCCATCGCGCACCGGGACGCGGTGGCGACCCGGGAGCAGCTCGGCAGCGATCTCGTCGCCTGGATCAGCTTCCAGCCCCTGTGGCAGCAGATCAGCCGCGCCGAACCCGATCTGCTGCAGTAGCCACAGGTCAACCCGGCGCCACGGCTTTCACCCGCCCTGGCCTCGGCCATCGGGGTGGCGGCGGCTTGCGTACGGCACAATCCCCATGCATCACAAGGCAGTTCGCCCGGCCGGGCGGCGTGGTGCGACGCGGGAGAGGTGGCGTTCGTCGTGGCGGTGCAGGAAGCGGAGCAGAGCGACGTATGCGGACACGGAGCGCGCGAGGGTCATCGGCGGGCCGTGGCGCGGTTCCTCGCCAGACGCGACGAGCTGGCGGCGGGCCAGGGCCTGCCCCCGGGCGTCGTACACTCGCCGGGCGCGTCCCGCCAGTGGGTGTCCGACGAGCTGACCCTGTCGGCCCGTACGGTCGCCGGCCTGGACCGCGCGGTCGCCGAGTCCCGGTTGCGCAGGCTGCGCCGCCACTCGCTGACCGTCGTCTGGGCGGCCTTCGCGGTGCTCGCCCTCGCCCAGACCGCGACCGCGATCGGCGCGGGCTGGACCGCGTCCCGGACCGCCGGGCTGCTCTCCGCCCTCGTCGTCGCGGTCGCCCTCACGGTCGGCGCCCACGCCCACCGGACGCGCGGCGGCCTGCTCGCGCCGATCACCGGCGAGGACAACCGCCTGTCCACCTCCCGCACCGTCGCCGCCCCGTGGGTGCTCGTCGGCTGCGGCGCGCTGCTCCACCTCTCCGTCCTGCTGGCCGGAGCCTCCTCCGCCGCCCGGCGCGACCGGCTGACCGACGGACTGGGCATCGCCGCGGGCGCCGGGCTGCTCTGCGTCCTCGCCCTGGTGTGCACGATCGCCGCCGGGGTGCGCAGGGCCGTCGCACTGCGCATCACCGGGCTGCGACTGCAGAAGGTGCGTGCCGACCGCCCGCGCGCCGCCGATGTCTACTGCGACGACTCCGGGCGTGCCTCCTTCGCCGATGCGCAGTACGTGCTGGTCAACGCCGCCGCCGTCGCCTTCGCACTCGCCTCGCTCGCCCGTGGCCCCCAGCGGCTGCCCGAGCTGCCGTGGGGACTCGTCCTGCTGGTGGTGGTCTCGGCGGGGACGTACCTCGCCGGGAAGTACGCGGAGGGAAGCCGTCCCGTCGTGATGTCCGTCGTGCGCGCCCGGGAGGCGGGTGACCTGGACGGACCCATCCGGACCGGTGACGACATCGAGATCCGCGGCAGCGGCTTCGTCCCGCCGGGCGCCGGCGGGCCCGACCTGCTCGCCCGACTCGTCGTCCGTATCGGCGCGGTCCATGTGCACGTGCCGCTCATCCCCGTGGCCGGCGGCTTCGCCAACCCCACGGACACGCTGCTCACTGTGCCCGTACCGGTGGAGGTCGAGCCGGGACAGCTCGACATCCAGGTGGTGACGGCCGCCGGGGTGGAGAGCAACCGCTGCTTCATCGAAGTGACCGACTGACCCATCCGGCCGCGCGTGTCCCTCGTGTCACAGTGTGTGCCGCACACCTGGTGAGCGGCGCGCCCAGGCCGTACGTATGGTCAGTTGACGGGTCAACCGAAGGCGGGACCGGCGATGACACACACGTATCGGACGACAGAGAGCTATGGCATGCCCGGCGACGGGCCGCGTGGCTGGAGGGAGCAGGCGGGTCATTACGCCCTGCTGCCGCTGCGCCTGTTCCTCGGCGTGACCTTCATCTATGCGGGCATCGACAAGCTCACGGACAGCACGTTCCTGGCCGCGAGCGGCACCGGCTCCATCGGCGAACTCATGAATTCGGTGCGCGACTCCTCTGCCGTCCCGGCGCTCGTCGACCTCGCGCTGAAGAACCCCGAGGGCTTCGGCCACGCCATCGCCCTGGGTGAGCTGGCCGTCGGCATCGGCACCCTGATCGGGCTGCTGGCCCGCCTGGCGGCGCTCGGCGGCGCGCTCATCTCACTCAGCCTGTGGCTGACCGTGAGCTGGCAGACCGAGCCGTACTACTACGGCAACGATCTCGCCTATCTGATGGCCTGGCTGCCGTTGGTGCTGGCCGGGGCATCGTCCTTCTCCCTCGACGCACTGCTGCGGGCACGGCGGCGCCGGATCCCGTAGTGCACGGCGGCCACCGTGCCGGCCACGAAGAGGCCGCCGAAGACGATCGGGAACGCCACGAACCAGGGGGTGTGCCAGGAGCCCGCCGCGTCCCCGCCGTACAGCAGGGCCGCGGTCAGGACACTCAGCCCGGCGATCAGCCCGCCCGGACGGAATTCATGCCGGAGCTCACGACGCGGCACGGGTCACCTCCACCTGTCCGATGCCCACTTCCAGATCCAGCTCCAGCGTCCCCGACGGCTCGGCGCCCCGCGGGGCGGGGAGCGTCTTGCGCCGGTCCTGGCTCGGGCCGACGTCGACGTCGTCGGGCGCGTCCGCGGGCAGCCGGATGTCGCCGACGCCGACCTCGGCGTCCAGCTTCACCGTGGCGTTCTTCGGCAGCACGACCCTGAGCTGGCCGAGACCGATGTCCGCCTTCGTCGACACCGTCTTCCCGGCCGGCACGGTGAGCGCGGACAGATCGAGCGTGCCCTTGCCCGACCCCAGTTCGTAGCGCGGCTCGACGGCGGTCACGGACGCCGGCTTCCAGGTCTCCTCGCCGAATTCCGTGCTGATGTCCTTGGGGAGCGCCGCGGCTCCCGCCAGCAGCGCCGCCGTCACCATCGTCATCAGGACCGTGCCGAAGCCCGTACGCCCCAGCAGGGTGCTCAGCAGCAGGCCCAGGCCGAACACCGCCAGCGCCGAGACCAGGCCGATCTGCAGGCTGGTGCCCAGCGGGTGTCCCTCCCAGCTCACTCCCGTGCCCACGGCGCCCGCGATCAGCGCCAGCACGAACACCGCCCCGCCGATGCCGCGCGGTCCCCGCGGCTGCGCCGGGGCGAACGCCCGCTTCCCCGGGCCGGGCGGAGCCGCCGCGGCCTCCGCGAACGCCGACGCCGGCCCCCAGAGGTATCCGGTCGGCACCGGTCCGGTCGTCCCGTCCTTGACGATCGGGTCACGCCACCAGGAGGGGCCTTCCGGCACGGGCGGCGCCTTGGTCTCCGGCGGCGCCTCGGCGACCGCGTGGGCCGTCGCCGTGTCCATCGGTACGCCGTCGGGCGCTGCGGCCGTGCGCCGCTGGGACCAGACGGCGGCACCGGTGACCGCGAGCGACAGCATGGCGGCGAAGCCCAGCAGGTCCGCATTGCCCAGCATCGACAGGAACAGACCGCAGCCGAGCAGGGCGAGCAGCACGGCGCTCAGCGACGCACCGTCGACCCGGCCCGTCAGCATGCGGCGGAAATCGTTCTCCTCCTCGTCCTCGGACGGGACCAGGAGCCAGGCGAAGCCGTAGAAGATCAGGCCGATTCCGCCGGTCACCGACAGCACGCCGATCACGATCCGGAAGATCACCGGATCTACGTCGCAGTACCGCCCGAGCCCGCCGCAGACACCGGCCACCACCTTGTGGCGCGGGGCGCGACGCAGCTGCGGTGGAGGCGGCGGCTCCTGCGGGGACGGGGGCGGCGCGGTGGTCGGCTGGGTCATGACTCCATGGTGACCGGCCGGAAGTCCGGACGGCAGCTGCTTTGACCCTGGCCGTTCCCTGATATTGCCCCTGAGAAGCGGTGCCTTCTCAGGGTCGGTTCAGGGGACGGCCCTGATGTCCGTGGTGCACCCCGCGTGTGACGATCGGGGCATGCCAGTCGCCGCCCGTGTGCCCGATACCGACGAGCCGCCCGTCCGCAAGCTGTACCGCAGCGCCGACGGCCGCATGCTCGGCGGCGTGGCGCGGGGGCTCGCGGGGCATCTGGGGCTGCCCGTCATCTGGGTGCGGCTCCTGTTCCTGGCCCTTTTCCTGGTCGATGGCCTCGGCGCCCTGCTGTACGCGGTGTTCTGGATCGTCGTCCCGCTCGGTGTCGGCGGCCGGGCCGCCGAACCCCGCTCGGTGTTCGAGACCACGACGGACGGCCGCCGACGGCTGCGCAAGCCCGACAAGGGACAGCTGTTCGCGCTGATCGCCCTGCTTGTCGGTGCCGCGGTCTTCGCCGGCAATGTCGACGTGGGCGGCAGCGCCAACCGCTATCTGTGGCCGACGCTGCTCATCGGCGCCGGCGTCGTGCTGGTCTGGCGGCAGGCGGACAATGCCCGACGGGCCCGATGGACCGAGGTCGGCCGCAGGCGTCGGCTGCTCCAGCTGGCCCGTGCACTGGCCGGCGTCGCGCTCGTCGGCATGGGCCTGACCGTGTTCGTGGTGGTCCGCGGTTCGGCGGCCCAGCTCGGCAATGTCCTGACCGCGGCCATCGCCGTCATCGCCGGAGTCGCCCTGCTCGCCGGACCGTGGCTGGTGCGGATGACCCAGGACCTCACGGAGGAGCGGACCATGCGCATCCGCGCCCAGGAGCGCGCCGAGGTCGCCGCCCACGTCCACGACTCCGTACTGCACACCCTCACCCTGATCCAGCGGAACGCGGAGGACCCGGGCGAGGTCCGGCGGCTCGCCCGCGCCCAGGAGCGCGAGTTGCGCAACTGGCTCTACAAACCGGAGGGCAGGGGTAAGGAGGAGGACGAGGAGCCCGACACCCTCGCAGAGGCCGTGAAGAGGACGGCCGCCGAGGTCGAGGACAAGCACGGGGTGCCGCTGGAGGTCGTGGTCGTCGGGGACTGCCCGCTCGACGAGAAACTGGGGGCACAGATGCAGGCCGCGCGCGAGGCGATGGTCAACGCCGCCAAGTACGGTGGCGCAGGAGGGGCGGTCCAGGTCTTCGCCGAGGTCGAGGGGCGCAGGGTCTTCGTCTCCGTGCGGGACCGGGGGCCGGGCTTCGACCTGGACGCGGTTCCCGACGACAGGATGGGCGTAAGAGAATCGATCATCGGCCGGATGCAGCGCAACGGCGGCACGGCACGGCTGCGCCCGGTGCCCGGTGGGGGTACCGAAGTGGAGCTCGAGATGGAGAGGGCGGACGGATGACCGAGGCTGCTGGAGAGAGCGTCGAGCGCCGCGTGCGCGTCGTACTCGTCGACGACCACCGCATGTTCCGTGCCGGGGTGCAGGCGGAGATCGGGCAGACCGAGCGCACCGGCGTCGAGGTCGTCGGTGAGGCCGCCGACGTCGACCAGGCGGTCACCGTGATCACGGCGACCCGCCCCGAGGTCGTGCTGCTGGACGTCCATCTGCCCGGCGGTGGCGGCGTGGAGGTGCTGCGCCGCTGCGCCACGCTGATGGCGTCGGCGGAGCACCCGGTGCGGTTCCTGGCGCTGTCGGTGTCGGACGCCGCGGAGGACGTCATCGGCGTGATCCGGGGCGGAGCCCGTGGCTATGTCACCAAGACCATCACCGGGACCGATCTGGTCGACTCGATCTTCCGGGTGCAGGACGGCGACGCGGTGTTCTCGCCGCGGCTCGCGGGCTTCGTGCTGGACGCCTTCGCATCGACGGACGCGCCCCCGGTGGACGAGGACCTGGACCGGCTCACGCAGCGGGAGCGGGAGGTGCTGCGGCTGATCGCGCGCGGATACGCGTACAAGGAGATCGCCAAGCAGCTGTTCATCTCGGTGAAGACGGTCGAGTCGCATGTGTCGGCGGTGCTGCGGAAGCTGCAGCTGTCCAACCGGCACGAGCTCACGCGCTGGGCGACTGCCCGCCGCCTGGTCTGACGACGGCGCCGTGCTCGGCGACGGCGCCGTCGCCGAGGGCGCTACGACGGGGAGAGCGACGGTGCTACGACGGGGAGAGTGACAGCGCTACGACGGGGGAAGCGACATGTCCGTCTTCTCTCCGGCCCGGACGTAGCCGATGCCCGCGTAGATGCGCTCGACCGAGGCGTCGCCGGGCTCCAGCCACACCACGCGGCAGCCGCGGGCGAAGGCCTTCGCCGTCAGATACGAGGCGAGCGCGGCGCCGAGGCCGCGGCGCCGGTGCGTCGCCGCGACCGCGAGCCCGCCCAGCTCGCTGAGCCCGTCCACGGGGACCGAGCACCCGCCCGATCCGACCGCGGTGCCGTCCACGGCATCGACGGCGAACGCCGCGACACCGCCGCCCTCCTGGGCCCTGCGGAGCCAGTTGATCTCGCCTTCCGTCGGCTCCCCGCTCTCCCCGTACGCGAGATGCTGCACCCCGGCCGCCGCCCGGTAGTCGGCGTCGTGTTCCAGTTCGGCCAGGGTGATCCCGGCAGGCGGCTCCGGCACGGCGAGCCCGTCCGGTGCCACGGCCATGACCGGCGCGCGCCGTTCGACGGTGAACCCGGCGGCCAGCAGGGCCGCTTCGAGCTGGGGTGCGCACGACGGCAGGAACTCCAGACGCGGCAGCCGGTCGAGCGAGCGGAACGTCTCGACGAGGGCGTCGATCTCTGCCGGGGTGGGCCGTGCGTTTTCGTCGGGAATCGCATAATTCGCCTGCGGGATGGGCCAGTCGGGGCTGTGGCGGACGACGAACGGTCCGACGCGGTGATGGTCGGGGGAGCGCAGCGCGAGCGTACGCACATGATGTTGTATGTCGCGGTCCATCCGCCGGATGCTACGAGACCCGGGTGGCTCCTGCGAAAGGCATTTCGTCGATCGGTGCGATGCGCACGGGCGCTCCGGGACGTGGTGCGTGGATCATCTGGCCGCCGCCGATGTAGAGCCCGACGTGCGAGATGCCGGAGTAGAAGAAGAGCAGGTCTCCTGGGGCGAGTTGGGAGCGGGAGACGCGCTGTCCGGCGTTGATCTGGGTGTAGGTGGTGCGCGGCAGCGAGACACCGGCCGAGCGCCAGGCGGCCTGGGTCAGCCCCGAGCAGTCGAAGGAGGACGGACCGGTCGCCCCCCAGACGTACGGCTTGCCGAGCGCGCCGTAGGCGTACGCCACGGCCTGCGCCGCCCGGCTGTTCGGCGCTTGCAGCGAGCCGCGGGGGGTGGCGGACCGGTCGGCGCGGTCGGTGCCGGTGTCTTCGGCCGGCTCGCCGGCGGCGTACTGGGTGCGCTGCTCGGCGGTCAGCCGGGCCAGCAGCCGTTCGGCGGCGGCGAGTTTGTCCTGCACGGTCGTCTTGTGCCGGGACAGCTCGCGCCGCCGTTCCTCCAGCTCGGCGATGCGTTCGCCGGCCCGCGCCCTGAGCCTGCCGATGTCCACGAGCTGACGGTGCACACCGGCGATCGCGGCGGCCTGCCGCTCCCCGGCCCGTTCGGCGAGTGAGGCGCGCTCGAGATACTCCTCGGGGTCGGAGGTCAGCGCGAGCTGCAGCCCGGGGTCGATGGTCCCGGAGCGGTACTGGGCGGTCGCGAGCGAACCGAGGGCGTTGCGGGAGACGTTGAGCCGCTCGGTCCTGCGGGCCGCCTCGTCGCGCAGTGCGTCGAGCGACGCACGGGCCTTGCCGGATTGCTCCTTGGCGCCGTTGTACCGCTCGGTCGCCTCCTCGGCCTCCTGGTACAGCTTGTCGACCCGGGCCTTGATCTGGGCGGGGGTGAGGCGGGGTTCCGCGTGGGCGGAGCCGTCGAGGGCGGTCGTGGTCGCAGCACCCGCGAGTGCCAGGGTGGCCGCGGTGCGGGCGGCCGGCCCGGTGAGCGGATGCTGCTTCGGTTTCCGGTGCGCTGCCACGGGGGCGCCACGTCCTTCCTCGTACCTGCGGTCCGGCGGCGCACCGCACAGGGGGAGCGGCGCGCCGCCGGATCTCTCGGCGGTGGCGGCCGGGTGCCCTCCGGCTGCACAACGGCGGGTGGGGAGCCGGCCACCTGGTGCAGGACGCTAAACCTGGCCGCCACGCCCATGAGACGTAAGGAGCGGAACTGTCCGAAGCCGGTCGTCGCTGCTCGTTTTCTTCGCACCGGTCCGGTGCCGCGGGAGCGGGTTGCCGACGCGCACTGACCGATGCGTCGGATGCGGCCCACCCGGCCCCGGAGGGGTGGTATGGCGAGGATTAGGCTCGGCCCATGGACGTACTCATCAAAGTCTTCGTCGCCCTGCACATCATCGGCATCGCCTCCCTGCTGGGCGGCTTCCTCACCCAGATGAAGGCGATGGGCGCGGGCACGGCACGCTTCACCCCGGCGATGCTGCACGGGGCCCTGACGATGCTGGTCACCGGCGTGGCGCTGGTGGGCCTCAACCAGGCCGACGACCAGACGGTGAACAACGTCAAGATCGGCATCAAGCTGGCGGTGCTGGTGGTGATCCTCGGGCTGGTCTACGTCAAGCGTGACGAGGAACAGGTCGACAAGGCCCTGTTCGGCGCGGTCGGCGGGCTGACCGTGGCCAACATCTTCATCGCGACGCTGTGGACGTGACCAGCCCCGCGGACGCCGCGGCCTGACCGCGTACACACGGATGCCCGGGCGGGTGGACCGCCCGGGCATCCGTGTGTCCGATGCCGGTCAGACCGGGCGGACGCTGCCGTAGATCGGCATGTAGTAGATCGACTCCTCGCGGACGTTCGCGCCCGGCTTCGGTGCGTGGATCATCTTGCCGTCGCCGATGTAGATGCCGACGTGGCTGATGTCGTCGTAGAAGAAGACCAGGTCGCCCGGGAGCAGATCGGCCGTCGCGACGCGCTGGCCGACCTTCACCTGGTCCCAGGTGGTGCGCGGCAGGTCCACGCCGGCCGCCTTCCAGGCCCCCTGGGTCAGTCCGGAGCAGTCGTACGAGCTCGGGCCGGTCGCGCCCCAGACGTACGGCTTGCCGATCTGGGAGCGGGCGAAGGCCAGGACCTTGTCGGCCTTCGCCGCGTAGCTGCCGTCGTCCGTGCCGGTACCGCTGCCCGTGCCCGTCTCCGGAGGTGTCTGCTCGCGCTCCTGGCGCTGCCGTTCGGCCTCCGCCTTCGCACGCGCCTCCGCCTCGGCCTTCGCTTCGGCCTTGCGGCGGGCCTCCTCCTCCTTCTCCCGCTCGATCGCGGCGAGACGGGCCTTCTCCTCGGCCGTCAGCTTCGAGAGCAGGGTCCGGGCCTCTGCCAGCTTCGTCTGGACGCTCTGCTTGCTGATGCGCAGGGCCTTCTGGGAGTCGGTCAGCGACTCCAGCCGCTTCGTCGCCGTGGCACGCTGCTTCGCGGCCGCGGCGCGCTCGGTCTCGTACTCGGTGATCGCGCTCTGCTGCTGGTCCGTCATCCGGTCCATCAGCTGCGTCTGCTCGAAGTACGCCTGAGGGCTGTCCGCGAAGAGCAGGGCGGCGGTCGGGGTGACGGCACCGGTGCGGTACTGCGCGGCGGCGTAGTTCCCCAGGGCACGGCGCGACTCGTTGAGCTTCTCGGTGCGCTTGGCGGCGTCGTCGAGCAGCGTGTCGACCTCGCGGCGCTTCTCCTCGGTGGCCTCTTTCGCCTGGTTGTACTCCTGGGTCGCGGTGCCGGCCTGCCGGTACAGGTCGTCGACCTTCTTCTGCACGTCCTCGACGGAGGGCTTCGGGTCGGTCGGCGCCGCGGTGGCGCTCTGCGTCGACAGCAGAGTGACACCGGCGAGGGCGGCCGTCGTGAACCCGACGGCAGGGGAGGGTTTTACGCTACGGCTGCGGATCCTGCGATGCGACGCCAAGGCCGGCATCTCCTTCTTCCGTGAACCGCCTACCGGGTTAGCTGACGGGTTCGGGCGGAACGGAAGATGCCCTACGGACCGAGTGGAGCGCGGTCCGATTCACCCCAATAGTGCATGTGGGTCCCCGGTTCTGAACTTCCTTACGGAAAGCCCGGATTCGGCGGAGACGGCGCGGATGGCGGGGTTCGCCATGGCGGTACGGGCCGTCTGGTCGAGCACGCTAGCCAACTCGTGCATCTGCTGTGAAGGTTGATGTTCGATATGTCCGATACATTTTCGTGACCTTTTTCGGTGAGCAGGACTTCCGGCCGTACGTGTGGCGCACCGGATCCGCCCGGTCACGGAACGCGTCCGCCTCCGCGTGCGGACGGATGTCCGGGGCCGGATCGGCATACGGCACCGGGTTGTCGGTCCGGCCGCCTAGACTCGATAAGCGATGAGCAGCCTCTTTGACGACAGCTTCCTGGCGGATCTCCAGCCCCGAGCGGAGGAGCACCCGCCCCCGCCCGAGGAGCACGCCCCGGAGCCGATCCCGGACGACCTCTTCCAGGGCGCCTACGACGTGCCCCCGGCCCGCGACGGGTACTACCGCGACGGTCACCCGCGCCCCGCCGTCGACCCTGCGGCCCTGCTCGAGGGGCTGAACGTGGAGCAGCGTGCCGCGGTCGTGCACACGGGCACCCCTCTGCTCATCGTCGCCGGAGCCGGTTCCGGCAAGACCCGTGTGCTCACCCACCGGATCGCGCATCTGCTGGGCACCCGCCATGTGCACCCCGGCCAGATACTGGCGATCACCTTCACCAACAAGGCCGCCGGTGAGATGAAGGAGCGCGTCGAGCAGCTGGTCGGCCCGCGGGCCAACGCGATGTGGGTCATGACGTTCCACAGCGCGTGCGTGCGCATCCTGCGCCGCGAGTCGAAGAAGCTCGGCTTCACCTCGTCGTTCTCGATCTACGACGCCGCCGACTCGAAGCGGCTGATGTCCCTGGTCTGCCGCGACCTGGACCTCGACCCGAAGAAGTTCCCGCCGAAGTCCTTCAGCGCCAAGATCTCGAACCTGAAGAACGAGCTGATCGACGAGGAGACCTTCGCCGACCAGGCGGTGGACGGCTTCGAGAAGACGCTCGCCGAGGCGTACCGGATGTACCAGGGACGGCTGCGCGAGGCCAACGCCCTGGACTTCGACGACATCATCATGACGACCGTCCATCTCCTCCAGGCGTTCCCCGACGTCGCCGAGCACTACCGGCGCCGCTTCCGCCACGTCCTCGTCGACGAGTACCAGGACACCAACCACGCCCAGTACACACTCGTACGCGAGCTGGTGGGCACGGGCTACGAGGACCTGGAGCCCGCCGAGCTGTGCGTGGTCGGCGACGCCGACCAGTCGATCTACGCCTTCCGCGGCGCGACGATCCGCAACATCCTCCAGTTCGAGGAGGACTACCCGGACGCGACGACGATCCTGCTCGAGCAGAACTACCGCTCCACGCAGACGATCCTCTCCGCCGCCAACGCGGTCATCGAGCGCAACGAGTCCCGCCGCCCCAAGAACCTCTGGACCAACGCCGGTGCGGGCGCCCAGATCACCGGCTATGTCGCGGACACCGAGCACGACGAGGCCCAGTTCGTCGCCGACGAGATCGACCGGCTCACCGACGCGGGCGACGCGAAGGCCGGCGACGTCGCCGTCTTCTACCGGACGAACGCCCAGTCCCGTGTCTTCGAAGAGATCTTCATCCGCGTCGGCCTGCCCTACAAGGTCGTCGGCGGAGTGCGCTTCTACGAGCGCAAGGAGGTCAGGGACGTCCTCGCGTATCTGCGCGTCCTGGCCAACCCCGAGGACAACGTCCCGCTGCGCCGCATCCTCAACGTCCCCAAGCGCGGTATCGGTGAACGCGCCGAGGCGATGATCGACGCCCTCGCGCTCCGCGAGAAGATCACCTTCCCGCAGGCGCTGCGCCGCGTCGACGAGGCGTACGGAATGGCGGCCCGCTCGGCGAACGCGGTGAAGCGGTTCAACGTGCTGATGGAGGAACTGCGCACGATCGTCGACTCGGGCGCGGGGCCCGCGGTCGTGCTGGAGGCCGTCCTGGAGCGGACCGGCTATCTTGCCGAACTCCAGGCGTCCACCGACCCGCAGGACGAGACGCGCATCGAGAACCTCCAGGAACTCGCCGCCGTGGCACTCGAGTTCGAGCAGGACCGCGCGGAGGAGGAAGGCGCGGGCACGCTCGCCGAGTTCCTGGAGAAGGTCGCGCTCGTCGCCGACTCCGACCAGATCCCCGACGAGGATCAGGAGGGCACCGGCGTCATCACGCTGATGACCCTGCACACCGCGAAGGGCCTCGAATTCCCCGTCGTCTTCCTGACCGGTATGGAGGACGGCGTCTTCCCGCACATGCGCGCCCTGGGACAGACCAAGGAGCTCGAGGAGGAGCGGCGCCTCGCCTACGTGGGCATCACCCGCGCCCGCGAGCGCCTGTATCTGACCCGGTCGTCGATGCGGAGCGCCTGGGGCCAGCCCTCGTACAACCCGCCGTCGCGTTTCCTGGAGGAGATCCCGGGCGCGCACCTCGACTGGAAGCGCAAGGGACCGATGTCCGCGCCCGCCGGGCCGACGTCGGGCATCACCTCGTCGCTCTCGTCGTCGCGTGCGCGAGGGGGCGCGTCCGGGTTCGCCACGCGGCGGACGAACGACAAGCCCGTGATCGCGCTGTCCGTCGGCGACCGCGTCACACACGACCAGTTCGGTCTCGGCTCCGTGGTGGCGGTGACGGGATCCGGCTCGGACGCGCAGGCGACGATCGACTTCGGCGACGAGAAGCCGAAGCGCCTGCTGCTCCGGTATGCACCGGTCGAAAAGCTCTGACGGACCGGCCTACATGACAGAAACCGCCCGGCCCTCGTGAGAGGGCCGGGCGGTTCGTGTCAGAGTCTGCTCAGGTCGGGTCGATGCCGTGCCCGCGGAGCCACGGCAGCGGGTCGATCGCCGCGCCGCCGCCGGGACGCACCTCGAAGTGCAGATGCGGTCCGGTGGAGTTGCCTGAATTGCCCGAGTAGGCGATGACGTCGCCGGCCTTGACGGAGCCACTGCGGATCTTGGTGCTGCTGAGGTGGCAGTACCACGTCTCGGTGCCGTCGGCCGCGGTCACGATGGCCATGTTGCCGTAGGCGCCGTTCCACTGGGTCCGGACGGTGCCGTCCGTCGCGGCCATGACCGGAGTGCCGTACTGGACGGGGAAGTCGATACCGGTGTGCAGCGACATCCAGTTGACGCCCGACTGCCCGTAGTACGCGCTGAGACCGTCCTGCTTCACGGGAAGCACGAACTTGGGGCGCAGCGCCTCCCGCCGTGCCGCTTCCGCCTCGCGCTTCTTGCGCTCCGCCTCCTGGCGCTCCTTGAGATCGATGCGCTCCTGGGTGCGGGAGGCGCGGTCACCGAAGTCGCGGGCGTCCTCGCTGAGTGCGGCGAGCTGTGTGTCCATCTTGCTGTTGGCGGCGACCTGCTTGACCGAGGCCGGATCCGCGGCCGCCAGGTTGGACGTGTCGTCCTTCGCCTCGCTGTCGGCGAGACCACCGACCGAAGCGGCGGCGATACCGGCAACGCCCATGACGCAGGCGGAGGGTACGGCGACGGTGAGGAGTGCGGAGCGCTTGGCGGGCGTACGGCGCCGACCGCGGCCGCCGCTGCCGGAACGGCGGACGGGGCGCGGGGTGACAGGCGCTACGGGCATGGCGGCCATGGTCTGCGTCAGGGCGCTGTGCTCCGACTCGGCATCCGTGCCGGCGTCGCTCTCGGCGTCGTTCCCGTAGACGTAGTCGTCCTCGTACGCCGGTTCCGCAGTGGCGTCCGTGCGGTCCTCTTCGCCCTGGTACTCGGTGTCGCTCGCGGGCGCGACGTCCTGGTACTCGGCGGCGGGATACTCGCCGTCCTGGTAAGCGGGCTCGCCGTACGGGATGTCCTCGTGCTCCGCGTACGGAATCTCGGAGGCCTGGTAGTCGGCGTAGCCGTTGTCGTACTCGGCGGCCGGCACGAACTCGTGCTCCGGCGTGAACTGTTGCGGTACGAGCCCTGCCGGGGACGTTGCCGTGCCCGCGTTCCAGGCGGTGGCGTCGTAGGCGCCCGAGTCGAAGGACGTGGCGTTCCACTGTCCCGTCGTGTCGTAGGCGAACGTCGCAGCGGCGGTCTCGTACTGGCCCGTCTGCCCGGCCTGGTTCCACGCGCTCGCGTCCCACTGCCCGGTGGTGTCGTACTGCGCGTACTGCTGGTCGTACTGCGGCTGTTGGACCTGCTGCGCCGACGCGTAGGCGTCGTAACCGGCGGTCTCGTGCGTCCCGGCGGCCCACTGGGTCGCGTCGTACTGGCCGCTGTGCCCCGCTTCGTAACTGCCCGGAAGAGCGCCGAAGAGCGGGTCGGAATCGAAGCTGCCGGTGGTGTAGCCGGCGTACCCGGCATGGGCGTGCTGGTCGTTCACCAACTTCTCTCTCGCCTCGGCAGCAGGATCTGCATCAGAGGCCACAAGACAGGGGCCCCCGGGGGAAGCAGTGGCGCGACTGTACCCGGCGGTATGCGATGCCGACAATCTTCGGCGGCATCTCCGCAATCAGGAAACGGGCATTCAGCCGTCTTTCGGCGGACTGTGGGCACAGCTTTGGCCCTACGTTCGAGAAGCGTTCGACTCGATGTCGGAACCCGGGACTCCACGGCGCAGTCGCGGGAGCCTCCGTCCTCAGGCGACCGAGGCCGCGCCGGCCGGACCCGCTTCCGTCGCACCCGACGCGAGCGCCTCGTGGATCGAGTCGGCGACCGCGGGGTGAACCGGCAGTGCGAGATGGCCGATTCCGCTCACTCGTACGTTCTGGGCGAGAAGGTCCGGATGGTCGATGCAGGCCGTCTCGACGGGGACCATGATCCGGTCGAGATCGCTCCAGAAACTGACGAAGCGCGTACGGCAGCCCGGGGCGGGAAGGCGCAGTTCCTCGATCACCGTCGAGCCGGGCCGCATCTGGCGCACGATCGGGTGCGCTCCCGCGAGCGGCGCCACCGTCGTCCCGGAGTGCGGGGTGCCGAGCGTGACGAGCGTACGGACCCGGCGGTCACCGCCGAGGCGCTGTACGTAGTAGCGGGCGATCAGGCCGCCGAGGCTGTGGCCGACGATGTCCACCTCGCTCTGCCCGGTCCGCGCGCAAATCTTCTCCACATGGCGGCCGAGTAGATCGGCGGCGGCGCGGATGTCGCAGGTCAGAGGAGAGTAATTGAGGCACTCGATGTGGTGCGGGCCGCGCCGGGCGAGCGCGCGGCGTAGCAGTACGAACACGGAGCGATTGTCGACGAAGCCGTGCAGCAGGACGGTGGGCACGACGCCTGCGAGGGCAGCGGGCAGCTGCGTCGCGTCCGGCGCGGTACGCCGACGGGGCGGACGCTCCGGGGTGAGGCCGGTCGGATACAGCACGAGATGCCCGGCGAGTATCGCGAGCTCCAGGGCGGTGGCACGCAGCAGCGCGGTGGGAAGGCGCAGGCAGCGCAGTCCGTGCAGGCACGCGGTGAGCTGTGAAGCGAGCTGCGAGCCGGGCAGCGGCAGGGGCAGAGGCAGGGCCAAAACCTTCACGGCGACCTCCCGACCGGCGCACCGGGGACGGCTCGCCCCGGTGTGCCCTCGTGGGGGCGCGCGCTGCGAAGGCGGCGGCGCCGCACCTCCGGCCGTGCGGCTGTCGGCATTGGAGGTGCGGCGACCTGTGTGGATCTTGCGGCGGCTCCCCTTGCGGCCGTCCCTGCGGGGCGGGCGCTCAGCGATAAAGATGTCCCATGTGTGATTTCCCCCTCGCTGTCCACCGTGAAACGGCGGGTTGCGGGATGCTGGACATCTGCAGATAACGTTCGTTCACTCTCCGCGGTCCGCCCGGACGCGGGGACCCGTGCCCGAGGCGGCGCAGCAGTCGGTATGTGGAGGCAGTGATGGGTGTGACGGGTCCGATTCGTGTGGTGGTGGCCAAGCCGGGACTCGACGGCCACGACCGCGGCGCGAAGGTGATCGCGCGGGCGCTGCGCGACGCCGGTATGGAGGTCATCTACACGGGGCTGCACCAGACCCCCGAGCAGATCGTGGACACGGCGATCCAGGAGGACGCGGACGCGATCGGTCTCTCGATCCTGTCCGGCGCACACAACACGCTCTTCGTGAAGGTCATCGAGCTGCTGAAGGACCGCGACGCGGAGGACATCAAGGTCTTCGGCGGCGGGATCATTCCGGAGGCGGACATCGCGCCGCTGAAGGAGAAGGGCGTGGCGGAGATCTTCACGCCGGGGGCGACGACGGCGTCGATCGTGGAATGGGTGAACGCGAACGTCCGCGTAGCTGCGTAGCCCTTGGGCGGGCGGCGGACCGGGTCAGACTGACGAGCGTTGCCGGGTCGGGGGCGTCACGCGCGCTTGTGCGTGGCCGGGTCCGTGGGCGTGGCCGGGCCCATGTGCTTGGGCGTGGCCGGGCCGTGTGGTTCGGTGTCCGGGTGCGCGCTTGGGCGTGGCCGGCGTGATGGGCCTCTCGGGCGTGGCCGGGTCCGTGTGGTCGGCGTCCGGGTGCCGCTCCGGGGGCATGTCCGGGACTGCTTTCCCTTACTTGCGTCACTCCAGACTCACGACGCCTTACGTCCCGAACACGCCCCCTGCGCGTCCCCCTCCCCGGTGCGGTCGTCTCGCTTCCGCCCGGTGGGTGGCTGTCCGCACCCGCCCCCTACGGGGAGCGAGTCCGTCATCGGCGACGACCATCGGCCGTCAGGTGTGGGACGGGCCGAGGGGGACGGGGTCGGAGGAGGGGCGTGCCCGGACGTAGGGCGTCGTGAGCAGGGGACCGGCAAGTACGGGAAAGCAGTCCGGGTACCCCCTCCGGAGGCCCCGGCTCCCGCACCCACCACCAGCCCCCGCACCCACCACCAGCCCCCGGCAGGGGGACCACGGGGGCCCAGCGCCCCCGTTACCGGGCCAGTTCCATGTGCATCGTCGCGCGCAAACGCAGCGTCGATACCAGACGCTGGAACGCCTCCGACCAGTAACCGCCCGCACCCGGCGACGCATCCTCCTGTTCGTCCGGGGTCGCCGTCAGGGCATCGAGGCGGTGCGCCTCCGACGGATCCAGGCAGCGTTCCGCCAAGCCCATCACACCGCTGAAGCTCCACGGGTAGCTGCCCGCGTCGCGAGCGATGTCGAGGGCATCGACGACCGCACGACCCAGTGGTTCCGCCCACGGCACCGCACACACCCCGAGCAGCTGGAACGCCTCCGACAGGCCGTGCGCCGCGATGAACTCCGCCACCCAGCCCGCCCGCTCCTCCTGCGGCAGCGTCGCCAGCAGCTGCGAGCGCTCGGCCAGGGACGTCGTGCCGGGACCGGTCGACGGCGGTGCGCCCGGCGGGCCGAGCAGGGCGCGGGACCAGGCCGCGTCCCCCTGCCGTACTGCCGCACGGCACCATGCCGCGTGCAGTTCGTCGGCCCAGTCGTCGCTCACGGGCAGCGCGATGATCTCTTCCGGCGTACGCCCGCCGAGCCTGGCCGGCCAGGTGGACAGCGGGGCGGCCTCGACCAACTGGCCGAACCACCAGGACCGTTCGCCGCGGCCCGAGGGCGCTGCGGGGACGACGCCGTCGCGCTGCATGTCCCCATCGCATTCGTGCGGCGCCTCGACCGTGATCACCGCACTCACCCCGTCCGCCGCACCGCTGCGGTCCAGCGCGACGCACGTGGCCGCCCGCGCCGCCATGCGGCCGGCGAGCGCCGACTTCGGCAGGCCGGAGAGCAGTTCGGCGGCCATGGCACGCACATTGCGGCTGCGGTCGGACAGCGCCTGCTCGAGGAACGGCTCGTCCGTGCCGGAGAGTCCTGCCCGCAGCGAGTCGAGGAACATCAGGCGGTCCTCGGCACGCTCGGTGGTCCAGGTCGTCGTCAGCAGGGCGAGCGCCGCCTCGGGTGTGTGTGCCCGCACCGACGACAGCAGGGCCACGCGCTCGGCGAACAGGCCCTCCTCCCACAAGCGGCGCACGGCGTCGGCTTCGTCCGGCGCGGGCAGCCCCGCCCCGGCCGTGCCGCCGCGCAGGGCGAACTTCCACTCCGGGTTCAGACGGGCGAGCCACAGGCCGCGCGACCCGGCGAACGTCAGCGCCAGCGGCCGCAGGTCGGTACGTCCGCGGGCCGCGTCCAGCAGGGCGGGGAGCAGTGCGGGCGGCGCCTGGTAACCGTGACTGTTGGCGGCGGTCAGCCATTGGGGCAGCAGCTCCGTCAGGTCGGGCGAGGTGCCGCGCCTGCCGCCGGAGCCCGGTGATCCTGAACGGTCCGCCAGGAGTTGGGCGAGCCGCTGCCGTGCTGCGGCGGGCAGCGGAGGGCGGGCATCGAGCGGAGCGGGATCCGGCCGTTCGGCCGTGTCGGCGCGGGCGGGCTGGAGGCCCGCCCTGCGCCGCACGGTGTGCAGGGCGGCCGCGTCGAGCAGGGCGATGGGGGCTTCCTTGCCCGGCGACACAAGATCCACCGGGGGAGTGCGCCGGTCCGTGCCCAGCAGGGCGCACGTCACGAGCTCCTCCCACGGCGAGGCGGCGGATTCTGCGGCGGTACCAGTGATGGTCATGGAGCCTCCTTCAGGTGAGCGCGACCGTTTCCGACAGGTCCCGAGGCCAGGCGGTCAGCGGGACGAAGCCCTGATGGCCGAACTCGCCGAACACGGTGACGGGTCCTCCACCGGCGAGGGAGACGAGTTTCCACAGTCCGGGCCTGGTGAGCGCGACGGGCGCGATGGGCAGCGCGTCACCGCCCGACGCCCGTTCGTCCGTCACGTCGGCGAGCTGCCAGCCCTCCCCCGAGGGCACCGGGACGACGTCCTTGAGCGTGACCGGCCAGGACTCCAGCCACGGATCGTCGCGCAACGCCCGCCCGTACGCCTCGACGGCCGCGGCGCATGTCCCGCCCGGCGGTGGGGTGGACATCGGGACGGTCGCGGACGCAGGCTCACCCAGCTCCGCTCTCAACTGCCCGGCTCCGCTGTGGGCGGTGAGCTCGGCGTCGATCATCAGGCCCACGGGCAGGGCCAGTTGCGGAGGGCGGCCGGCGGCTCCGAAGGACAGCAGCAGAGCCGTACGCCCGGTCCGGTCGCCGTGCAGCCAGATGCGGCGCGTCGTGAGCTTGCCGTCGGACCTGTCGTACTGGGCGAGGACCAGCCAGTGGTCCCGCAGCCGCTCGCCGTCGGCGGCCGACGGGAGCCCGACCCGGGTACGCACGGTGGCCGCCAGCGGCGCCGGGAGGCGCTCGCGTGCCAGCCATGCCGAATCCAGCAGATGGATGAGGGCACACTCCTCTAGCAGCCGAACCGGCCAGCCGGGTCCCGAGCCCGGTATCGCCCCCAACTCCCTCACCCGGCCCGCGAGTCCCGGGGCCTGGGCGTCGACCATGCGCGCGGCGGTCTCCTCCCACAGCCCGTATCCGGACTGCTCTGCCGCCGCGAGGCCGCCGCGCAGCAGGTCGGCCAGTCGCTGCTCCAGCTCCGTGGCGCCCGCAGTGATCCGTCCCGTCCGGCGCTCCGCACGTCGCTTCGCCGCCTCCGGGTCGGCGCTCTGCGCGGCTGCGCCCGCGCCCCCCGTGCCCGTCTCCTTGTCGGCGGCACGTTTCCTGCGGCCGGACAGCCACTCCTCGGCCCAGTCCGGCACGGCCGAGCCCCGCACGCTCTGCTCGTCCGCGGTCCACAGCAGCAGCAGGCCGAGCGCGTGCTTGCACGGAAACTTCCGGCTCGGACAACTGCACTTGTAGGCAGGGCCCGTGGTGTCGACCACGGTCCGGTACGGACGGCTCCCGCTGCCCTTGCACAGGCCCCACACGGCGCCCGCGTCGTCGCAGCCCGCGCCGGACCACGGTCCGGCCGCGGACAGTTTGTTCCCCGCTTTGCGTGAGGCATCGTCAGGAGCCAGTGACAGCACCTGTTCCGATGTCCAGCGCACCCCCGTCGTCGGGGGGTTCGAGGGCTCTCCCCCGTTGAGTCGCAGCATGTGGTCGACGCTACGGGCGACCACTGACAACCGGCTCTGACCTGTGAAGGGGTGCGATCTAAAGGCGTTTGACTTTGCCTTTTCTTTGCGCTTTTGTTCGGGCATCCAGACCCATCGAGATCCGAGGAATCCGGTATGAACCGTTCCGCTCGCACCCTTCTCTGCGTCGTCGCCACCGCCGGCCTCGCCTTCGGCCTGACCGCCTGCTCCGAGGCGGTCGACGCGGTCGACAAGGCCGTGGACGAGCCGTACGAGGTCACCTACGAGGTCACGGGCAAGAACGTCGACTCGATCAGCTTCAACGGCGGCGGCGGCAAGGCGATGGACCCGAAACCCGAGACCGTGGACAAGCCCCAGCTGCCGTGGAAGAAGACGGTCACGCTGCGCGGCATCATGCCGTCGAGCGTCATTCCCGTGGCCGCCGATCCCGAGGGCTCCGAGGTCACTTGCAAGATCACGTACAAGGGCAAGGTGCTGAAGGAGGAGACGGCCGAGGGGCTGCTGACCGCAGGTGGTTGCATCGCCGAGTCCCCGATCGGCACCGAGTAGGCCCGTCCGGGCCTCCAACGCCCGCAAGTGGCCCTCGGCCTGCGGATTCGGTCGACTGTCAGTGGCGTGGTGCACGGTGGATCCCACATCGGATCGAACGATCTGGTCGAACGATCTGGAGGGGGATCCATGACCGTGTCCGCAACCGTTTCCGAGGTCCCGGCCGCCGGCGGAGCCGAGGCGCTGCGGCCGCATGCGGAGGACGCCTTCGCCCACGAGCTGAAGGCGCTCGCCGCGCTCGACGACCGCCAGCGACCCGTGAATTGGCGGATGTCGCCCTGGGCGGTCGCCACCTATCTGCTCGGCGGGACGCTCGCCGACGGCACCGTCATCACACCCAAGTACGTGGGCCCGCGCAGGATCGTCGAAGTGGCCGTCACCACGCTGGCGACCGACCGCGCCCTGCTGCTGCTCGGTGTCCCCGGCACGGCGAAGACATGGGTGTCGGAGCATCTCGCCGCCGCCGTCAGCGGCGATTCGACACTGCTGGTGCAAGGCACGGCCGGGACACCGGAAGAGGCCATCCGGTACGGGTGGAACTACGCGCAGCTGCTCGCGCACGGCCCCAGCCGCGACGCACTCGTGCCCAGCCCCGTCATGCGGGCCATGTCGGACGGCATGACCGCGCGCGTCGAGGAGCTCACCCGCATCCCCGCCGATGTGCAGGACACGCTGATCACGATCCTGTCCGAGAAGACCCTGCCGGTACCGGAGTTGGGCCAGGAGGTCCAGGCGGTGCGGGGGTTCAACCTCATCGCCACGGCCAACGACCGCGACCGCGGTGTCAACGACCTCTCCAGCGCCCTGCGCAGGCGGTTCAATACCGTGGTGCTCCCGCTGCCGGCGACGCCGGACGCGGAGGTCGACATCGTGGCGCGCCGCGTGGACCAGATAGGGCGATCGCTCGACCTGCCGGCAGTGCCGGAGGGGCTCGAGGAGATCCGACGGGTCGTCACCGTTTTCCGGGAGTTGCGCGACGGCGTCTCCACGGACGGCCGCACCAAGGTCAAGTCCCCGTCCGGCACACTCTCCACGGCCGAGGCCATCTCCGTCGTCACCGGCGGTCTCGCGCTCGCCGCGCACTTCGGCGACGGCGTGCTCCGTCCCCAGGACGTCGCGGCCGGAATCCTCGGCGCCGTCGTCCGGGACCCGGCGGCCGACCGCGTGATCTGGCAGGAGTATCTGGAGACCGTGGTGCGCGAGCGGGACGGCTGGAAGGACTTCTACCGCGCCTGCCGTGAGGTGAGCGCATGACCGGCCCGCTCCTGCTGGGCGTCCGCCACCACGGGCCGGGTTCCGCACGGGCCGTGCGGGCCGCGTTGGACGCGGCCTCGCCTGCGGCCGTCCTGATCGAAGGTCCGCCCGAGGGTGATGCTCTGCTGCCGCTGGCCGCCGACGCGGAGATGAGCCCGCCGGTCGCGCTGCTCGCGCACGCGGTCGACGATCCGGGCCGTGCCGCGTTCTGGCCGATGGCCGCGTTCAGCCCCGAGTGGGTGGCGATTCGTTGGGCCCTCGCCCACGAGGTGCCGGTCCGCTTCATCGACCTGCCCGCCGCGCACTCGCTGGCGGCGGACGACCCCGATCCGGAGGCCGTCCCGGAAGCATCGTCGGACCCGGACGTCCCGGACGCGGTGCAAGGCTCGGAACCGGATACCGCGCCCGAGCAGGGCGGCGTGCGGGTCGATCCCATCGGTGAGCTCGCCCGGGCCGCCGGATACGACGATCCCGAGCGATGGTGGGAGGACGTCGTCGAGCACCGGGGGAGCCGGAACGGCGGCCGGGACGGCGACAGTTCGGCGGGCGACGACGCGTACGCACCGTTCCTCGCGCTCGGCGAGGCGATGGCCGCCCTTCGCGAGACGTACGGACACGGTGGACACGAGCGGGACCTCGCCCGTGAGGCCCATATGCGTCTCCAGATCCGTTCCGCCCGCAAGGAGTTCGGGGACCGGATAGCCGTTGTCTGCGGTGCCTGGCACGTACCGGCACTCGCCGAGAAGACGACCGTCTCCGCCGACCGGGCCCTCCTCAAGGGGCTGGCCAAGGTCAAGACGGAGATGACCTGGGTGCCATGGACCAACCGGCGCCTCGCCCGCCACTCCGGATACGGCGCGGGCATCGACTCGCCCGGTTGGTACGGGCATTTGTTCGCCGTGCAGGACCGGCCCGTCGAACGCTGGATGACCAAGGTCGCCGGGCTGCTGCGCGACGAGGACCGCATGGTGTCGTCCGCCCATGTCATCGAGGCCGTCCGGCTCGCCGAGACCCTCGCCGTCGTACGCGGTCGTCCGCTCGCGGGGCTGAGCGAGACCACCGACGCAGTGCGGGCCGTGATGTGCGACGGCTCCGAGGAGCCGCTGGACCTCATCAGGGACCGGCTCGTCGTCGGCGACGTGCTCGGCGCGGTGCCGGACGCGGCACCGTCCGTGCCGCTCCAGCGCGATCTGGCCCGTCAGCAGCGCAGCCTGCGGCTCAAGCCGGAGGCGATGGAGCGCGAGCTGGAGCTGGACCTGCGCAAGGACGGGGACGCCGGCAGGAGCAGGCTGCTGCACCGGCTGCGCCTCCTCGGCGTCGGCTGGGGCGAGCCGGCCGCGGGGCGGGGGAGCACCGGCACGTTCCGGGAGACATGGCGGCTGCGTTGGGAGCCCGAGCTGTTCGTCAAGGTCGCCGAGGCGGGAGTGTGGGGGACGACCGTGCTCTCGGCGGCCACGGCGAAGGCCGAGTCCCAGGCACTCGCGGCGACGGCTCTGGCAGAGGTCACCGCGCTCGCCGAGCAGTGTCTCTTCGCCGAACTGGGCGACGCGCTCCCGGTGGTGATGACCGCGCTCGCCGACCGCGCGGCGCTCGACACCGACGTGAGCCGGCTCGCCCAGGCGCTGCCGGCCCTGGCACGCTCCCTGCGGTACGGCGATGTACGGGCCACCGACACGGCCGCGCTCGCAGAGGTCGCGGCGGGGCTCGCCGAGCGGATCTGCGTCGGACTGCCACCGGCGTGCAGTGGCCTCGACGCGGACGGCGCCGCGGAGATGCGCACCCACATCGACGGTGTGCACACCGCCGTCGGACTGCTCCCCGGCAACGGCGGGATGACCGAGCGCTGGACCGCGGTCCTGCACAAGCTCGCCGGGCGCGACTCCGTCCCGGGCGTCATACGCGGTCGCGCCGCCCGGCTGCTGCTGGACGACGGACGGCTCGCCGAGGACGACGCCGCCCGGCTGATGGCCCTCGCCCTCTCCCCGGCCACACCGCCCGCCGAGGCGGCGGCGTGGATCGAGGGGTTCGTCGGCGGGGCGTCCGGCGGCGGACTGCTGCTGGTGCACGACGAACGGCTGCTCGGCCTGGTCGACTCCTGGCTGACCGGGGTGCCGGCGGAAGCGTTCACGGACGTGCTGCCGCTGCTGCGCCGCACGTTCTCCGCGTACGAGCCGGGCGTGCGCCGGACCCTCGGCGAGCTGCTGCGCCGGGGCCCGGGCACGGCGGCCGGCCCGGCACACGGCACGGCCGCGATCGCCGGCTTCGGACCCGGCCTGGACGAGGAGCGGGCCGATGCCGTCCTTCCCGTGCTGCATCTGCTCCTCGGTATCGAAACAAACGGCATCGACGACAACGACCTCGCTGGGGTGGCCCGATGACACAGAACGCGGCGCAGAGCGCGGTGCACACCGCCACGCACCCGGCCACGCAGAGCACGCACGACGAGCGGCTGCGCCGGTGGCGGCTCGTGCTGGGCGGGGACGCGGCCGATGGAACCGGCTGCACCCTGAGCGGCACGGACGCCGCCATGGACGGTGCCCTCACCTCGCTCTACGGCGCCCGTGCCGGCAACGGCGGCCGGGGCGGCAACCGCTCGGCGGGACTCGGCGCGTCCGCCCCGTCCGTCGCGCGCTGGCTCGGTGACATCCGTACGTACTTCCCCAGCTCCGTCGTCCAGGTCATGCAGCGCGACGCCATCGAGCGGCTCGGTCTGTCCACGCTGCTGCTCGAGCCGGAAATGCTGGAGGCCGTGGAGGCCGACGTCCATCTCGTCGGCACGCTCCTCTCCCTCAACAAGGTGATGCCGGAGACCACCAAGGAGACGGCGAGGGCGGTGGTGCGCAAGGTGGTCGACGATCTGGAGAAGAGGCTCGCCACGCGGACGCGTTCGACACTGACCGGTGCGCTCGACCGCTCGGCGAAGATCAGTCGGCCGCGCCATCGCGACATCGACTGGGACCGCACGATCCGGGCGAACCTGAAGAACTACCTGCCGGAGTTCAACACCGTCGTCCCGGAGCGGCTGATCGGTTACGGGCGGGCGTCCCAATCGGTGAAGAAGGAAGTCGTCCTCTGCATCGACCAGTCGGGCTCGATGGCCGCGTCCGTCGTGTACGCCTCGGTGTTCGGGGCCGTTCTCGCCTCGATGCGTTCGATCGCGACGCGGCTCGTCGTCTTCGACACGGCAGTCGTCGATCTGACGGATCAGCTGGACGATCCGGTCGACGTGCTGTTCGGCACGCAGCTCGGCGGCGGGACGGACATCAACAGGGCCCTGGCGTACTGCCAGTCGCAGATCACGCGGCCCGCGGACACCGTCGTCGTCCTGATCAGCGACCTCTACGAAGGCGGCATACGGGACGAGATGCTCAAGCGGGTGGCGGCGATGAAGGCGTCAGGCGTGCAGTTCGTGGCTCTGCTCGCGCTCTCCGACGAGGGGGCACCGGCATACGACCGCGAGCACGCGGCGGCGCTGGCGGCCCTCGGCGCACCGGCCTTCGCCTGTACGCCGGACCTCTTCCCGGACGTCATGGCGGCCGCGCTGGAGAAGCGGCCGCTGCCGGTCCCGGCCGTGGTCTGATCCGCGTCGCGTGGGGGCATCAGGGTGACCATAACGGGACATGGCGGTGCATCAGCCATAGGTCGGGGCATGGCGACTCATCAGTAACACGGGACTTGCGTCGCCCCGGGAGGCTCGTGCGAGCATCGTGCCGGTCCCCGACCGAGAAGGTTCTCCACGTGACTTCCGCAGCGTTCTCTCCCGCTGCCGTTCCGCGCGCCCTGCGCCGAGCGGTGGCCGGGTCGCGTGCGCTGCGTGTGCTGCTTTTCCTCGGTGGACTGCTGACGCTCGGTCTGCTCTTCGGCGGCCAGGCGCATGCCGCCGATGCCCCGGCGGCCGAACCCGTCGGCATCGAGGCGGGCGCGGACGTCGCGGACCGCCCGGAGGGGGAAACCTCGGCGAAGACGCCTCGTTCCGACTCCACCGCGCCGAGTTCCGGCTCCACCGCGTCGGGCGGCAGCGCCACTTCCGTGCCCGTCCCAGACGGCTCCGTTCCCCGCCAGGACGCCTCGCCGCGCCGCACCGCGGGTGAAATCCGCGGCGCCGCCGAGGAGTCGGTGGACGCCGTGCGCACCGCGGTCCGCCCTGTCGCCGAAGCCGTGCGGGAGCTCACGCGGCCGCTGACAGGTGTGCTTCCGCTTCCGGCCCCGGGCGAGCTGCCCGGGGCCCCCGGAGGCGGCCCGTTCCCCGACGGACCCGGTGTGCAGGTCCCTGTGACGGGCACCGGTCCCGCCGTGGGCATCGGACCGCTCACCGGCCCGGAGGCGGCGCAGGCCGCGGGCACGGCGGCCCGAGTGCCGTCGGCAGGAGGCCGGTTCGGCCTCGCCGAAGCAGGGCACGACGGCGGCGCCGCTCACCCGGAGCAGCTGTCCGGCACACGGTTCGCGCCCGTAGCGGTGCCGGCCCACGCGCCCGCTCCGGCTCCGCAGCCGTTCGGCCCGTGCGGCTTCGTGCACGGCGCCCTGCAGCACACCGGCGAGAACCAGACGCCCCGCTCGGGCGACCAGCAGCCGGCGGACTTCGCCGACGTGTCGCCGGTCGCGACAGCGTCCGGCACCGTCCCTCCGGCGGCCGAGCCGCCGACCCGCGACACGCCGCGCGACATTCTCGAATTCCCCGGCTAGGGCAGGCCTTCCCCCGCCTCCTGACCTGCCGCGCGGGGGTGGGCAGGTCTGCCCTCCACCCCGGAATCTCCCTGCTTTCCGTCACGGGACCGTCCTCAGGGCCGCTCCCGGGGCCGCCGATTCCGGGCCGCCGATCGAATTCGAAGGAACACCCGAGCATGAACAAGAACATCCGTCGTTCCATAGCCGTCGCCGCCACCGCAACCGGTATGTGGGCCCTCGGCACCGCTGCCGCGAGCGCCGACGAGCTGCCCGTCTCCGTGCCGCTCTCGACGCCGGACGAGGTGTCCGCGGCGTCCGACGCCGCCGCCGACACCGTTGATTCGGTCGGCTCCGGCCTCGTCGGCGCCGAACTGCCGTCCTCGGACGTCCCGTCGTACGACGCACCGTCCGTCCCCGATGCCCAGCTGCCGGCCGTGGACGCCCCGCAGGTCCACACCCCGCAGCTCGACGCCCCGCAGGTCCGGGCGGAACATGTCGATGTTCCGCAGGTGCAGGCGCCGCAGGTCGACACTGAGATCGACTACCTCTTCGGCCCGCTGTCCGCGTTCACGTCCGAGGTGCAGCAGACCCCTGCCCAGGCCGAGGCCCGCGCGGAGGGCGTCGTCGCGGCGTCCGGACCGATCGTCGACGAGACGTCCGCGGCCGTCCTGCCGCCCGTCGTGGCCACCGCCGTGGCCGGCGCGCAGCCGGTTGCCGGCCAGGCGGTCGGTGACGCGGACGCCCTCGCCCACGGCGTCGTCTCCGGCGTCACCCCGTTCACCTACGGAGTCACCGGTCAGGTGGAGCCCTTCGCCCATGGCGTCTCCGAGGAGGTGCAGCCCTTCGCCTACGGCGTGACCGGCGAGGTCGGCCCGTTCGTGGGTGGCGTCGTCTCCGAGGTCCAGCCATTGGTCGACGGCGTCGTCCACCATGTGCAGCCGCTCGCCCAGGGGGTCGGCGGCAGCGCCACCGGCCTGGCGTACGGCGTGACCGGCGACGTCGCCCCGTTCGCGGGCGGTGTCGTCTCCGAGGTCCGGCCCTTCGCCCAGGGCGTGACGGGCAACGTCACGGGTGACGCCGCTCCGCTCGCGGGCAACGCAGTCTCCGGTGTCCAGGGTGTCGTCTCCGACGTGACGCCGAGCTACCTTCCCTACGGCATCTGAGACCGAACGCCTGCGTCCGCCATGTGGGGTCGTACGGCTCCCGGGGCCGGCACCCGCCAGGTGCCGGCCCCGGGAACCCGCGGCCACCGACCAGGTGCCGGACATGAGGGACGGCCTCCGAACCCCAGGAGGCCGTCCCTTCCCGCGCACCTCCGCGTGGGCCGTTGCCGCACCCG